>NZ_KV818333.1:0-176474 GCF_001814885.1 Corynebacterium sp. HMSC068G04
TTACTGAGAGTTACCTGCGAAGCGAAAAGCGGGACTACTTGGACTCAAGCTGCAGGGTCTTCTGCGTGTACTCCCACATCTCCTCGTAGAGCTTCTTGTCCTTGGAGAGCTTGGTGCCGTAGGACGGAATCATTTCCTGAATCTTGTCGCCCCACTGAATCATGTGCTCACCGAAGCAGCGCTCCAGCAGCTCGACCATGATGGCCGGGGTGATGGAGGCACCCGGGGAAGCGCCGAGCAGGCCGGCGATGCTGCCCTCGGGGTTGTTGATGAGGGTGGTACCGAACTCCAAGGAGCCGAACTGCGGTGCACCCGCCGGCTTAATGACCTGGACGCGCTGGCCAGCGATGACGGTCTCCCAATCGGCCGGATCGGCGCTCGGGACGTATTCCTTGAGGGTTTCGACGCGCTTGTCGAAGTCCTTGAGGACCTCAGTAACCAGGTACTTGGTCAGGCCGAACTCCTGTGCTGCCACGCCCAGGTAGGAGGTGATGTTGTCCGGACGGATGGACTTGAACAGGTCCAGGTAAGAGCCCTTCTTCAGGAACTTCGGGGACCAGCCACCATAGGGGCCAAACAGCAGGCCTTCTTCACCGTCGATGACACGGGTGTCCAGATGCGGCACGGACATCGGCGGAGCACCGACGGCAGCCTTGCCATAGACCTTGGCGTGGTGCTGCTTGACCAGCTCCGGGTTCTTGGAGCGCAGCCACAGGCCAGAGACCGGGAAGCCCGCGAAACCAGAGACCTCACGGACACCTGCCTTGCGCAGCAGATCGAGCGCGTAACCGCCCGCGCCGACGAAGACAAACTTGGCGTGGACAGCTTCGTAATCACCGGTGTGCAGGTTCTTTGCTACCACACGCCACTTGGAACCGTCACGCTTAATATCGACGACCTCGTGGCCGTAGCGGATCTCGGTGCCTGCAGCCTTAGCTGCGGTGAAGAACTGCTTAGCCAGGGCGCCAAAGTTAACGTCAGTACCGGCATCGGTCCACGAAATGGCCACCTTCTGGGAGCCGAAATCGCGGCCCTCAGACATCAGGGGCAGCTTCTCCTGGAAGGTGGCGTCATCATCACTGAACTGCATGTTGGGGAACATGTGATTGTCCTTCAGCGCGTCGAAACGGCGCTTCAGGTAATCCACCTGAATGGAACCCTGCGCGAAGGACACGTGCGGAACCGGGTTGATGAAGGCCTTCGGGTCAGTGAGGATGCCGTTGTTGAGCTGGTGGGACCAGAACTGGCGAGAAACCTGGAACTTCTCGTTGATGTTCAGGGCCTTGGAAACGTCAATGCGGCCGTTCTTCTCCGGGGTGTAGTTCAACTCGCACAGTGCAGAGTGGCCCGTACCGGCGTTATTCCACGGGGAGGAGGACTCAAGAGCAGGACCGTCCAAGCGCTCGAACACCATCTGAGTCCAGCTGGGCTCGAGTTCACGCAGCATGGCGCCGAGGGTGGCGCTCATGATACCTGCACCAATGAGTGCGACCTCAACCTCGTCTACTACTTGTGCTGTCTTCTTATCGGAGGACACTGTACTTATTACCTCTTAGAGTCGATGTATTCGATGTGGTCAAATGCCCTGCGCATGTGGGTGCGCAGGGCGCGGTGAGAAAGCGCTCGACGATGCTAAGGCCAAGCCGGCATACAGACCTCCACTCAGGAAGATCCGTCAAGCATTAATTCCACCTTACGCCCCTTCCTGCGAAATAGGCATTCCTCGAAACATAAATGCCCGAATCCCAAACCACCACCCCTTTTGAGGTGCAGGGCATATCAGCTCAGCTCCCCGCCCATCCGAACGGATCTGACCGCACGACCTATCATGAACTCCATGACATTTGACAAACTCGAATGGTCAGAAGATCTTCTCGGCCCAGACTTTCAGGCTGCCACGCTCGAGCTCGGCACCGATCCCGATGGCGAAGGCGATGTCTGCGCGACTCTCGTGCGCTACAGCCCCGCCGCCAACGCCCACGACGATCGCCCCGCTCTAGTGTGGGTCCACGGCATGACAGACTACTTCTTCCACGAGCACGTTGCCCGCTACTTCTATGAGCTCGGCTACGCCTTCTATGCAGTCGATTTGCGCAAATGTGGTCGCTCCCGCCGGGAGGGACAAACCTGGCACTACATCAGTGATGTGCAGTATTACGATGCCGACCTCAACGCGGCCCTCGACGCCCTCCCCAACCCACGTGTCGTCATCATGGGACACTCCACAGCCGGCACCATCATCGCTCTGTGGCTTGATCGTCTTCGCCGCCACGACCCCGCGCGTTTCAGCCGTATCGCCGGTGTCGTTTTCAACAGCCCTTGGCTGGCCATGATGGGAATGTCGGACGGCGCTTATGAGGTGGTCAAGCGCATAGTTTATGCCGGCGCTGCTATCGCTCCACGCGTCGAGCTACCCGCCGGGGATCTCACCACCTACGGGGAATCCATCCATTCCCACGAACAGGGCGAGTGGGATTTTGATCGCCGCTTGAAACCGCTGGGCGGGCACGCGAAATACTTGGGCTGGGTCGCTGCTGTTTTCCACGGCTTCGACGCCATCCATTCCGGGCGTATCACCATTGGAGTTCCACTGCTGACGATGACCTCGGCGCGCTCACAACTTGATCAGCCCTATAGCGAGTCCTCCAACACGGCCGATGTCGTCGTCGATGTCCGGCAAAGTCAGCGCTGGGCTAAGGAGCTGAGCTCGCGCTACACCCTCCACGTCGTCCAAGATGGCCGCCACGACCTTTTCCTCTCTCGGCCCGAACCGTTGGAGGACGCGCTGAATGCCGCGGCCGAGTGGCTTCGCGTCGTTGCGCCGATAAACGCAGAACAGCGTGCTCAGTAAGTGTGCGCGCTGCGCGCTCTTCGACCTCCAGAAGCCGCGGCTGTAGAACCTTTAGAATGGTCGCCATGACTTCTGCACAGCACTTTGATCTCGTCATCATTGGCACCGGGTCGGGAAACTCCATCCCCTCCCCCGAGTTTGACGATAAATCTATCGCCATCATTGAAAAGGGAACCTTCGGAGGTACCTGCCTCAACGTGGGCTGCATCCCTACAAAAATGTATGTCTATGCGGCCGACGTTGCGCTTGCTGCGCGTGAAGCCACGCGCCTTGGCGTCAGCGCCCACGTGGACGCTGTGGACTGGGAGGGCATTGTCAAGCGCGTTTTCGACAACCGCATTGATCTGATCGCCCAAGGCGGCGAAGAGTACCGCCGCGGGGAGGAGACCCCAAATATTACGGTCTTTGACCAACACGCGCGGTTCATCGGGCCAAAGACCCTGCAGGTGGGCGATGACATTATCACTGGCGACAACATCGTCATCGCTACCGGTTCGCGCCCGGTACTACCTGAGCCCTACGCCAGCGCAACTGCCCCGATCCATACCAACGAAGACATCATGCGCCTGGATAAACAGCCCCGCAGCCTCATCGTTGTCGGCGGCGGCTACATCGCTATGGAGTTCGCCCATGTCTTTGACGGCCTGGGCACCAAGGTGACCGTGGTCAACCGCTCGGAGACATTCCTCCGCTTCCTCGATGAAGACCTACGCTCACGCTTCAACGTCATCCTGCGAGAGCGTTTCGATGTCCGCATCGGTAGCGCCACGGCGGTGGAAGAAACCGCAGACGGTGTCCGCCTCACCTTGGATAACGGTGACGTCCTGGAAGCAGAGGCAATCCTTGTCGCCACCGGCCGCCAGCCTAACGGCGACCTGATGGATCTCTCCGCCAGTGGGATCGAGATGCACGAGGACGGACGCATCAAGGTCGACGAGTACGGCCGCACCACTTGTGAGGGCGTGTGGGCGCTGGGCGACGTCTCCTCGCCCTACATGCTCAAGCACGTCGCCAACGCGGAGCAGCGAGCAGTGCAGCACAATCTGTTGCACCCAGAGGATCTTCAGCCCATGCCCCACGAGCACGTTCCCGCCGCCGTCTTCACCCACCCGCAGATTGCGACCGTGGGCCTCACCGAAGCCCAGGCCCGCGAGCAGGGCTACGACGTCACAGTGAAGGTACAGAACTTCGGCGATGTCGCCTATGGCTGGGCCATGGAGGATTCAACGGGCGTCTGCAAGCTCATCGCCGACCGCTCGACCGGTCAGCTCCTCGGCGCTCACCTCATGGGCCCGCAAGCCTCCACTCTCATACAACAGTTAATCACCGCAATGAGCTGCGGCCTCGACATGCGCACGTTCGCCCGTTCACAGTATTGGATCCACCCGGCGTTGCCGGAGGTCGTCGAAAATGCCGTTTTGGGACTAGAGTGGCTAGAGTGATCGTTACAGATCGTTCAGTGATTTATTTCACACTACCCTTGAACTACTTTCCCCTTATTTATCTATTGGCATTACAAGGCCACCTTAACGCCCGCAACATCACTCAGCCAGCTTTCAGGGTTTAACCCAATTTGGGGGTACCCCTGCCGCTTGCGTAAAAGAACGCTCCAACTAGCGTGCATTTTGGCTGACCGTTGGATAGGTTTTATACAGACACCGGAACGAGTCGATGGTCTCTGTCGGCTCAGTGTGTTTTGGGGATACCAAACTCATCCCTATCCCTGTGAATCGAGGCTCCTCCGCCAGGAGGCCTTGCACGTACGACATTAAGGAATTTTGATATGCGTATCCGCAATGCAGCCCTCGCCGGCGCTACCGCTCTCGCAGTTGCCTTCGGCGGCTCCACCGTTGCCACCGCAGCCACCTTCGACGGCTCCAACACCACCGAAGCTGTCGAAGACGCAAAGGGCGGTCAGCCTTACGACAAGCCTGAGGGCTCCCTGTCCTCCAAGGTTGGCGGCTGGTTCAACGTCGACGAGGACGACAACATCGGCACCGAGGCTGACGGCCGTGCCATCTTTGGTTCCTCCAAGTCTGAGCACTGCGATGAGGGCGAAGCTGGCGAGTGCACCACCATCGGCGACCAGCCGACCTGGGCCAAGACCTTCTACGGCGTAGGCGTTGCTAGCGCCGTCGCTTCCATCGCCGGCCTCATCGGCGTGGTCTACAACTTCTTCGTCCACGGCCCGTCCTTCTAAGACGCCCCACACACTTTCCGAAAGGCTTAAACTTCATGCGTAACTTCCGCACCGCCGCTGTTGCTGCTGCAACCGCCGCCTCCGTTGCTTTCGCTGGCACCTCCGTTGCTTTCGCTGCTGAGAACACCGAGGAAACCTCCCTCTCCTCCGAGCTGTCCTCCGCAAACGAGAAGGTCAAGGAGGACGACAGCGACGCTACCCTGTCCTCCAAGTGGGGCGACGCTACCGAGGGTGACAAGAAGGTCACCGGCGCTGACCTCTTCGGCGAGAACACCGCTGATGACACCACCAACCCGACCTGGGCTAAGGCTTGGCGTGAGGGCACCTACGCTGCTATCGGCTCCGCCATCGCAGGTGCCCTGTTCGCTGCGTACAACTTCGCTGTGTACAACCACATTATCCCGGCACACGTGCTGGACCCGATCTTCCGCCGCTAATTAGTACGCGGACTCGCTGATTAGCTCAGCGCCTTAGAAAGCGCCCATCTCCTTTTACGGAGGTGGGCGCTTTGTCTATCTCCGACCTCTGGCGCAACGGGCGCACGCACCCCCTCCAAACTGACGAAAGTGCTCCGGATCCTTTGAAGAATCCGGAGCACTTTCGTCAACAAGGGCAGCTCTGTGCGTCTTAAGAGGTACTGTCTTAAGACCGAGCCTTACCGCCTCTTAGCTAGTCGAGTTCACCAGGCAGGGTAAGGATCTCGTTGCCGTCATCGGTGATAACGATGGTGTGCTCGAACTGGGCGGTGAACTTGCCATCGGTGTTCTGGACGGTCCAGCCGTTGTCCCAAATCTCATAGTCCAGCGAGCCCAGGTTGATCATCGGCTCGATGGTCAGCGTCATTCCTGGCTCAAGGATGTCGCGGTAGGTCATAGAGTCGTAGTGCAGCACGACGAGGCCGTTGTGGAAGGTGGGGCCTACACCGTGGCCAGTGAAATCGGTAACCACGTTGTAGCCGAAACGATTGGCATAAGACTCAATAACGCGACCAATAACGTTAATCTCACGGCCGGGCTTCGCCGCCTTGATGCCGCGCATCATCGCTTCCTTCGTGCGCTCCACCAACAGCTTGTGCTCCTCCGAGACATTGCCGGCGAGGAAGGTGGCGTTGGTATCGCCGTGCACACCATTCTTGAAGGCAGTGACGTCGATATTGACGATGTCGCCATCCTCAATCACCGTGGTATCCGGGATGCCGTGGCAGACAATCTCATTGAGGGACACGCAGCAGGATTTCGGAAAGCCCAAGTACCCCAGCGTCGACGGGTAGGCACCGTGATCGCACATATACTCGTGCGCAACGCGGTCAATCTCATCCGTGGTCACACCGGGAGCCACAGCCTTTCCGGCTTCCTGCAGAGCGTTGGCCGCTATGCGTGAGGCCTCACGCATGGCCTCAATGACCTCCGGGGTCTGCACAAATGGCTCGCCCTGCGCTTCCTGGACCGTATCTTTCCACACGTACTCTGGGCGTTCGATATCCTTCGGTACCGTGCGGATTGGAGTATCTTTTTCTTGTTTCAGCATCGCGCGCTTAGTCATAACTACTCATGGTAGCCCTCTTCCCCAGCACCCGACAAAGAGCACCATTGGCACACTCATGAGCGCGCGCTACTGCTCTTGTGCGGGAGCAACCTCGCCGTGGCCTTCCGCGCGGAGGGCATCCAAACGCTGTAGGAAGTTATCAGTGATGTTGACGGAAATCGTCGAGCCACCACCCAACACCACGAGAGTGGCGAAAGCAATGTCATCATCGCGGAAACCGGTAAACCACGCGTGCGAGCCGTCGTTGATTTCTGCCTCACCGGTCTTTCCATAAATGGTTCCCTGTGCTTGCATACCCGCCGCAGTACCGCTCGCCACCACCTGACGCATCATGTCCCGTACCTGATTCAGCGTCTCCTCACTCGGCGCGGGGACCTCCTCGGAAACCTTGGTCTCCCGTGTCTCGATGAGAGTCGGCGTCGGGGTCCTGCCAGCCGCTACTGTCGAAGAAACAAGCGCCATGCCAAAGGGAGAGACAAGGTCAAGGCCCTGGCCATAGCCGGCTTCCGTGCGTTCAAGCGGGGTTTCTCCCTCTGGGATCGAACCGGTAATCGTCGAGAGCCCCGGCACCTCATAGTCGATGCCCAGCCCGTATTGCTTGCCCACGTCGCGAAGCTCACCCTTGGGGAGGTCGGTCGAGATCTGCGCGAACGTGGTGTTGCAGGATTGTGCAAAGGCTTGGCGCAGCGGTACCGAACCGAGCGAGAACCCGTTGTAGTTGGTCACGGTGCGCCCGTACAGATCCATGGTGCCCGGGCAGGGCACGATGGAATCTGTGGACAGGCCTTGCTTGTCGACGCCCGCCGAGGCCGTAATAATCTTGAAGACCGATCCGGGAGGGAACTGGCCTTGGAGGGCGATGTCGCCCTTCTTATCTGCTTCCGGGGTTTGCGCCACGGCCAGAATTTCGCCCGTGGAGGGGCGCATGGCCACAATCATGGCCTCGTACCCGGGGTGCAGATTAATGGCTTCTTGCGCAGCACGCTGAACGTCATAATCCAGCGAAACCTTGATGGACGGAGCCGCTTCGGGCTCGTGATACTCGACGTCGGATAGCGCAGCCCCGTGTTCGTTCACGACAGAGACGGACCAACCATTCTTGCCATCGACTTCTTCAGAAACCATGGATCGCACACGGGAGAGGATGTCGGGTGCCAGGCCGGTATCGCGAGTGATGAGCGCCGGCTCCTCATTGAAGCGAATCCCCTTCTGGTTTTCCAGGACGGGACGCAGCCTCGCTGCCTGGGCCTCGTTGAGCATGGTGACCGAGTAGGAGCCATCGATTCCTTCGAGGTTTGTGGCAAGTTCGCCAGAATCAACCTCCGGAATGGAATCATCCTCCCGATGCGCTTGGCTCAAAGCGCCGGAAATCTTAGCTGCCAGCGGACGCGGGTCATCGACAGCGTCGGTATCGACAACAAGGCGGTATTGCAGCCCCGGTGACATCAGCTCGACGCCATCGGAGGAGACCACGCCCGCGCGCTTCGGCGCGACTGAGCGCAGCTCGAGGTGCTGGTGCGCGCCGAGATCGGGGTGAATGATGCTGGGCTGCCAGCGGACAGTCCAGTCCTTGTCCTTGCGAGTCAAGGCCATAGACGTGTCATAGCGGAGGGAACGATTACGCGGCAGAGTCCACGTCACTGAATAGTGCGCGGTGGCCTGAGCCTCTTCCTGATCTACCCCGGTCAGTTCGACGTCGAGGCCCTCTGCTTGCAGGCCCGCGAAGGTGGCGTCAAGGGTGTTCGTGGCGGTCGAGCCATCGTCGATCAGCTGCACCAGCTCTTCGTTGTTGCGAGTTTCCATGCTCTCGAGAAACTCTTCTGCAATTGGGCGTGCGGACACCGGCTTGGGGGTACATCCCACCACAGACGACGCCGCGAAACCTACCGCACCCAGCAGCGCCACGAACCTCTTCATGCTTGGGCAGCGTAGCAGCCTGGGGCGGCGCGGCGGCCACCCCACACCGCAGGCGTGCTACTTGGTAACGCGAACCTCAGCCTTGGCGCCTTCCACGGCCTCCAGGCCCTGTTCTTCTGCCAGGCGCATTGCTTCTTCGATGAGCGTTTCCACGATCTTGGATTCGGGCACGGTCTTGATGACCTCACCCTTGACGAAGATCTGGCCCTTGCCGTTGCCAGAGGCCACACCGAGATCTGCATCGCGGGCCTCGCCCGGGCCGTTCACCACGCAGCCCATAACGGCCACGCGCAGCGGGAATTCCATACCGTCAAGGCCCTCGGTGACCTCGTTGGCCAGCTTGTACACGTCCACCTGTGCGCGACCACAGGACGGGCAGGAGACAATCTCCAGCTTGCGCGGGCGCAAATTGAGGGACTGCAGAATCTGGTCACCGACCTTGATCTCTTCGACCGGGTCCGCGGACAAGGACACGCGGATGGTGTCACCGATGCCTTCGGCAAGCAGGGCACCGAAAGCGACCGAAGACTTGATGGTGCCCTGGAATGCGGGGCCGGCCTCGGTAACGCCGAGGTGCAGCGGGTAGTCGCACTGAGCGGCGAGCTGGCGGTAGGCCTCCACCATGACGACCGGGTCATTGTGCTTTACGGAAATGGCGATATCGCCATAACCGTGCTCCTCGAAGAGCCCGGCCTCCCAGAGTGCAGACTCGACGAGGGCCTCCGGAGTGGCCTTGCCGTACTTCTCCATGATGCGCTTGTCCAGGGAGCCTGCGTTAACGCCAATGCGAATCGGAATACCAGCATCGCCGGCTGCCTTAGCTACCTCCTTGACGCGGCCATCAAATTCCTTGATGTTGCCCGGGTTAACGCGGACAGCGGCACAGCCGGCATCGATGGCGGCGAAGATGTACTTGGGCTGGAAGTGAATATCGGCAATCACCGGGATCGGGGACTTCTGCGCAATTGCTGGCAAAGCCTCCGCATCCACAGTCTTCGGACAAGCTACGCGAACAATATCGCAGCCACTGGCGGTCAGCTGAGCAATCTGCTGAAGGGTGGCGTTGATGTCATGCGTCTTCGTCGTAGTCATCGACTGCACGGAGATGGGGTGGTCAGAGCCCACGCCAACCTGGCCGACCATGAGCTGACGCGTCTTGCGGCGCGGCGCCAAGGTGGGAGGTGGGCCGTCGGGAATACCAAGACCAATAGGGGTCGACATGTGTGCTCCTTGCTAATTGGGTTTTAACGCCCCTACTCTAGCACCGCGCACGACAGCGGGAGCAGGCAGCCAGATCACCAGCCAAACAGCCGAATTGGGTTGACCACGTCCGCAATCATGATGAGCGCACCCACCGCCATAAGAATGAAAGCCAACACATAGGTCACCGGCATGAGCTTGGTGTAATCCGCCGGGCCCTTCGGTTCCTTGCCCATGAGACGGCGCAGGGCATCACGGATCTTTTCGTAGAAAATCACGGCGATGTGACCGCCATCAAAAGGCGGTAGCGGAATGAGGTTGAACAACGCGAGGAAGAAATTGAGGGTGGCCAGCATCATAAAGAAGGAGGACCACAGACTGCGCTCCACCAGCTCGCCGCCCACACGGGAGGCGCCCACCACGGAAATAGGCCCGTTGACATCACGCTCCTGCCCGAAGATAGAAGCCACCACACCCGGAATCTTTGCCGGGAATTGGGCGATGCCCTGGACGGTGGCGTTCAAGGCATATCCCGAGTAGCGCGCGGTGGCCGGGATAGCGTCGACAAAGGAGTAGGTCTCCCTGATATCGATAATCTGGTTGGTCATGCCGATGGCGCCGACCTTCACCAGCTGTCCCTCCGCGTTGAGTCGAGTCACCGTAGCAAGCGTGATATCGAAATCACGCGCTGCACCATCGCGCTCGACGGTGAGGGTGACGGTGTCACCGGGGTAGTTCATGACGGTATCGCGAAGCTGCGCGAAGGAGTCCATAGTCTCGCCGTTGAGCGCGACAACGATATCCCCCGGCTCCACGCCCGCTTCACCGGCTGGGCCCAGGCCCTGGCAGGGTTCTAATTCACCCTCGGCATTCTGGTTCACAGCACAGGAGACCTCCCCTACGCGTGGACGAACATCCGCGTCTGGGTTAGGCAGGCCGGTGGTCATGGCAATGATCAGCAGGATAATGAATCCCAACAGCAGGTTAACCGTGATACCGCCGGCCAGAACGATGATCCGCTGCCACGCCGGCTTCTTATACATGGCATAGGGCTCTTCTTCCTCCGTGAGGAACTCATCCTGCGCCGTCATGCCCGCGATATCGCAAAAGC
This sequence comes from Corynebacterium sp. HMSC068G04, assembly GCF_001814885.1. Classification (NCBI taxonomy): domain Bacteria; kingdom Bacillati; phylum Actinomycetota; class Actinomycetes; order Mycobacteriales; family Corynebacteriaceae; genus Corynebacterium; species Corynebacterium sp. HMSC068G04. The sequence continues at coordinate 10,825 of NZ_KV818333.1, forward strand.
CACCCACTGGAAAAGCGGCAAGGCCGTATTCGGTGTGGCCACGTGTAAAGGAGGCGACGCGCGGCCCAAAGCCGATAAAGTAGCGCCGCACTCGCATCCCGAAGGCACGGGCGGTGAACATGTGGCCCGCCTCGTGTAAGGCAACGGTGATGCCGATCCCCACAGCGAAGAGGACTATACCGAGGACATTTGCCATAAAATAGGGGGCTTTCTAACGAGCGAGCGAATCCACCAACGCATTAGCGCGACGGCGGGCCTCACCTTCCACGGCGAGGACATCATCGACGCTAGAGGGTACACCAGCAAACTCTGAGGCCTCACCCACGACGTGGCTAACCACGTCAACAATTTCCGGGAAGTGAATGCGGCCCGCCAAGAAAGCAGCTGCCGCTTCCTCGTTCGCGGCGTTGTACACGGCAGCGTGGGTACCTCCGGCAGCGGCCACCTCACGGGCAAGGCGAACGGCCGGGAAGGCTTCGTCATCGAGCGGCTCGAAGCGCCAATCATGTGCGGCGGAAAAATCTAACGCCGGCTGTGCGCCTGGCACGCGGTGCGGCCAATCCAACGCCAAGGAGATCGGCAGCTTCATCGACGGCGGGGAGCATTGTGCAATCGTGCAGCCATCGGTGAAGGTGGCCATGGAATGCACGATGGATTGGGGGTGGACGGTGACGTCAATGAGGTCCGGGTGGACGTCGAAAAGCAGCGTCGCCTCAATGAGCTCAAGGCCCTTATTCACCAACGTCGCCGAATTCAGGGTGTTCATCTGCCCCATCGACCACGTCGGGTGTTGCGCAGCCTGCTGCGGGGTGACATCCCACATCTCCTCGCGAGTCCACCCGCGGAAAGGACCACCGGAGGCGGTGAGTACGAGGCGCTCGAGCTCCACACCGCTGCCTGCGCGCAGGCACTGCGCCATGGCGGAATGCTCGGAATCCACCGGGATGATCTGCCCCTCCCCCGCCAGGCGGGTCACGATGGAACCACCAGCAACGAGGGATTCCTTATTCGCCAACGCCAACAGCTCACCCTTCTCCAAGGTGGCGATGGTGGAGGCCAAGCCCATGGAGCCCACAAGCGCGTTGAGGACCTTATCGGCGTCCACCGCCTTGACCAGCTCCTCGGCAGAGTCTGGGCCCGAAAGCACGGTGCCACCGAGGGCCTCGGAAACGGTGCGTGCCGCATCGGGCTTGGCGACGGCCACGTGGTCAAACGAAAGGTTGAGCGCACGAGCCTGCTCAACGACGAGCTGCGGGTTGGAACCGCCGGCGGCGATACCCACGACTGTGAACTTATCCGGGTTATCCGCGATAACGTCCAGAGCCTGGGTGCCAATCGAGCCAGTAGAGCCGAGAATAAGAATGCGTTGGGTACTCACCCTCTCAACCCTAGCCGGTCAACCCAAGCAAGAGTCGTGAGCGCTGCGCTAACGATAGTCGGGGGTGTTTAATCGCGGTTATCGGCAGGATCATTTAAACTACTACACAGAATAACTGGCATTTTTCGTGCACTCGCTCGAATCAATTAGTTCTAAGCAGGGCGAGCTGCATGTACACGCAAAGGAGAGCAAGTGTCTTCCCACAAGCCGGCATCGCAGGTTTTCGACGGCGTATCCACCGATGACGTCCCGTCCGCAGGTTTCGGTTGGTCCCGCATCAGCCGCTCGGGCGTACAGATCGCTGGTTGGACGTCCGTCGTGTTCCTGCTTGCTTATAACTTTGGTAACCACAAGGGTCACGTGGAGACGATCTGGCTCTTCGCCCTGGCAATCCTGATTGCCCTTGGTCTGGTGATTTACGCCCTGCAGCCAAAGCTCTCCCAGGTGCGCACCCTGACCGCCCGTAACAAGCCGGTGGGCCACGAGGAACCGGATTGGGCATATGAGCAGAAGACCGTTCACAACGTCTACGCTTCCCTGACCGATGATGAGCTGCGCGCCCTCAACATTGAGCCCTCCCGCATTGCTCACCTCCGCGGTGTTTCCGAAGGCCGCCACGCCGCCAAGCCGGTGACCAACTAAAGCTTCTTCGCTTTAAACAAAGCTCCCTTCCCGCAGTTCATGAATGGACTGCAGGAAGGGAGCTTTTTCTGTCTGCCCTTGTCCCCTAGCTCACGTAACGGTTGACCTTGGCGTAGATTTCCGGCGTCCGCTCTTGTGCCTTGTTTCCAGCGAACCGCCAGACCCCGGCGTAGACAAGCGACGGAACCAGCACGGAAACAATCAACGCGGTATACAACAACCAGCCGCCACGCTCATAGGCGAGGGCAGAAACCACGATGCCAGGAAGCGCGGGCCCCCACACCAACAGCATGCCGACAAACGCAGTGAGAAAAGCACCAGCAGAATAGCCAGACTTATCATTCCACCGGTTCTGCCCAGGAGCGGACAAGGGATAAGGGTTAAGCACGGTCAGGCCCAAACCCACCGCCGCGGTGGAGATGAACACGCCTATGGCCACAGCTGTGCTCAACAAGCCCAAGGTGAAGTTCTCGCTAAAGACAAGAGCCACTACGGCGAGCAGAACAAACCCAATAAAGGGAATAGTCACGTGTGCGAGGTGACGCGCATGAAGGATGGTGCGCGGGGCAACCGGCGCCACCATATGGACCCAATTCGATGGCCCATCGAAGCCATAATCATTAGCCAAGAGAGATGAGAGCACGATTGCGCTGAAGCACAGCATGAAATAGGCGGTGAAATCATCGCCTCTCCACAACTGATAGAGCGTCAGCACGCCGAACAGAGGCATCATGTACAGCATGCCTGTTTGCCGTTTATCACGGGTGAGATAGCGCAACGCGCGGGTATATTCCATCGCCGCAGGGCTGGAATAAGACCACGCGCCCAACTCCAACTTGGACACGCCCTTTCCTGTCACCTCGCTGGCTACGTCACCACCCGCTCCCGGATTGCGCATGAGACCAGTTATCTGACGGGACCACACCCAGCCAAGCAGCCCAAGGCTGGCCACCGCGATGAGCAGTTGGGCTAGGGCGGTGAGGAGGTGACCGTCGGCAAGCGCGAGCGTCCACCCCACCCCTGCGCCAAACGGGGTCCAGGCGCTAACGGCACCCACGGTGTGAAGAGGCGGCAAAGACTCCAAGACACTCTGCGCTTGCAGCATGCCAAAGACCAGCAGGCCCATAACCACCATCGCCGCGATTTGGGTACGGGATTTCTGGGAATCTGCGATGACGGAAGCCACTTGGCCGAGACATTCGCCGAAGATGATGGTTGTCGCGCACGATAAAACCATGCCCACAACGAAGGGCACTGCAGCCCACCCAGGCCCCGTCAGAATAAGAAAGACACTTCCGATGACCGCATACACTAGGGAAAAGACAACCGACATGATAGCGCGGGTAGTCAGCAGGCCCGACAAGAAAAGGCCCGGAAGAACCTCGCGGGAAGTCAGAGGAAGAGCTCCTAAGGTTGTCGGACTCAGTTGCTTCTCCCCCGCCGGCATGAAGAGAGCGAGGAGTACGTAGATGAGCATGCCGCCTGCCACCCCGACAGTCAGCGCTTGGTAACCGTGGCCCGGGGTGGTGATATCGGAATACACCATGAATGCGAGCGACAGGAGGCCGAGTGCCCCGTAGATCAGCATCATAAGCCCCATGATGAGCGTCGCCGGGTTGGAGGAAACGCTTCGCCACCACAGAGTGCGATGAAGGCTGAACAGAGTGGATGTCATTCGCGCTCACCTGCCGCTGGCGAGCGCAGCCACCCAAACTTCGAGGCGTCCAGATCCCGTCCCCCAACGGCCGCGATGAACAGATCGCTCAGGCTTTGGCCCTGCCGGACATCATCCACGTGGCCTGCGGTGATGACTTGGCCGCCGTTGATGATGGCAACGTGGTCACAAAGCCCCTCAACAAGCTCCATGACGTGCGAAGACAAAATAACCGTGCCGCCACGCGCAGCATAGGCGCGCAGCATCTGCTGGATGAGGCGCCCGGAGACCGGATCCACGGCTTCCAGCGGCTCATCCAAGATGAGCACCTCTGGGTTGTGCAGGACGGCGCCGGCCAAGAGGATCTTTTTGGTCATGCCGGCGGAATAATCCGCAATGCGCTTATCAGCGGCATCGGAGAGGGAGAGGGCGTCGAGAAGCTCCTGGGCACGGCGGAGCGACTCGGTGCGTTCCAGTTTGTGCAGCGCTCCAAGGTAGTGGAGGTACTCAGCGCCGGTCAGTCGGTCAAAGACCGGTGCCCCATCCATGAGCAGACCCATGGCCCGCTTGGCGGGGATGGGATCCTCCCACACATTGTGACCAGCGATGAAGCTGTGGCCAGAATCCGGGCGCTGGAGGCCACAGGCCATGGTCAGCATCGTGGTCTTGCCCGCGCCATTGGGCCCCACTATCCCGTAGATGGAACCACGCGGGACATCCAGGTTGAGGTGGTTGACAGCGATCTGAGAACCAAAGGACTTGCGCAGGTCGCGCACCGCAAGAGCTTGGGTGCGCGGATCAGCGGCTAAGTCCGCACGATAAGGATAAGTCATAAGCATTAACGGTATCAAGAACCATTAATGCTTTGTTCTCCGAAAAACTATCGTTAGGAAACTGTAAGCAGAGCCCTTAAGCGGTCTCGCGCTCATCAGCGGCGAGCTGGCCACAAGCCGCAGCGATTTCATCGCCCTTGGTATCACGCACGGTACACGGCACGCCCTGCGCGATGACGCGGCGAACGAACTCGTCCTGGCGCGCCTTCGGGGCAGCGTCCCACTCCGAACCCGGTGTGGGGTTGAGCGGAATGACGTTGACGTGAACCTTAGAGCCCAGTGCCGCATGCAGCTTCCGGCCCAGCATGTCGGCGCGAAAATCCTGATCGTTCTTATCGCGGATCAGCGCATACTCGATGGACACGCGGCGGCCAGACTTGTCGGCGTAGTACTTAGCGGCATCGAGCACCTCCTCGACCGGCCAGCGGTTGTTGACCGGCACGAGAGTATCGCGCAGCTCATCGTCCGGGGTGTGCAGGGACACTGCGAGGGTGCAGGACAAATCCTCATCCGCGAGCTTGCGGATGGCCGGGGCCAGCCCCACCGTCGATACAGTGACGTTGCGCTGGGACAATCCGAAGCCGCTGAGATCAGGTCCGGTAATCTGGCGCACCGCATGAACCACGCGCTTGTAGTTGGCCAGCGGCTCGCCCATGCCCATGAAGACAACGTTGCTTAAGCGCCCGCCTTCCTCTTCCAAAAGGCGAGCAGCGTGCCTAAACTGCTCCACAATTTCCGCGGTGGACAGGTTGCGGTCCAGCCCGCCCTGGCCGGTGGCGCAGAACGGACAGGCCATGCCGCACCCGGCCTGGGAGGAGATACACAGGGTGGCGCGCCCTGGGTAGCGCATGAGCACGGACTCCAGCAGCGTGCCGTCGTGCAAACGCCACAGGGACTTGGTGGTCTCGCCGTCGTCGGTGGAAGTCTGCCGAATGGGTTGCATGAGCGTGGGGAACAAACGCTCCTGGACTGCCTCGCGGGAGGCAGCCGGGATATCCGTCATCTCGGAAACATCGGCGGTGTGGTGGACGTAGTAGTGCTTGGCCAGCTGCTTTGCCCGGAACTTAGGCAGGCCAAGTTCCGCGAGCGCCTCAATGCGCTCGGCCTCGGTCAGGTCCGCGAAGTGCTTCGGGGGTAGCCCGCGGCGCGGAGCGGAGAAATTCAGTTTCAGTGGTTCAGCCATGGTAGAGCCCATTTTCCACGTTCTCAGCCACATTATCCAATCTAGGCTCTGCTGGAGTGGCGAAAGTGACATCTCAACCTATTTAATAGATGCATGACGAATCCAGAAAACTCCCCTGAGGAATTCCGCACCACCGCTCCGGCCGACGAGCCGCTGACCGACCTGTCTGCGGAAACCACTTCCGGTGGCGGTGCGGTGGAGCCGGCTCCGCGCGCAACCGACTATGACAATAAAAATGACGGAAAGGTCAAGGGCTCCTTCGCCGCCAGCACGTGGATTGCCCTCATCGTGGGCTTCCTGCTGCTCATCGTCCTTATCATCTTCATCCTGCAGAACCAGCACCAAGTACCGCTGAACTTCCTTAACTGGTCAGTGCAGTTCCCCGCCGGTGTCACTTACCTCATCTGCGCCATTGCCGGCGCGCTCATTATGGCCCTGGTGGGCGGCTGGCGCATGTTCGAGTTGCGCCGCCAGGTACGCAAGCAAGCGCGCCGCTAAGACCTACGGCGCCAGGGTGGTCAGGAAGCTCATTGCCACCCACGTGACCATCGCGGATGGCAGCATGCCATCCAGGCGGTCCATGATGCCGCCGTGACCGGGCAGCAAGGCAGACATATCCTTGATGCCCAATTCCCGCTTAAACTGAGACTCCACCAAGTCACCGAGGGTGGCGCAGAAAACGAGCCCGAGGCCCATGAGCGCGCCCACCCATGGAGTGTGGTGCAGCAGGAACGCGAAACTCAATGCACCGGTCAGGGTGCCGAAAACTACCGAGCCGGCAAAGCCCTCCCACGACTTCTTGGGGCTCACCGCGGGGGCCATGGGGTGCGATCCAAACATCACGCCGGCGATGAAACCACCGGTGTCGGAGGCGACGACGCAGAGCATAAACACGACAATCGACGCCGCCCCCGAGGCGAAGGGGGTCTCCACCCGCGAAAGCATCGCGGCAAAAGTGCCAAAAAGTGGGATCCAGGTGAGAACGAAAATACCCACGGACATATCGCGCAAATAGTTGATCGGGGGGCGATGTCTGCCGTTGTGAAAGAGGCGGCCGAACATGAGCGCCAAGACCGCAACCACATAAACCGCGACGAGGCCGGAGGCATTGAGGAACCACGAGACCCACACCATGGCTTGTCCCAAGACGATGAGCAACGTCCGCGGGACGTAGTAGGAGTGCTCCCGCAGCCTGGTAAGGACCTCCCACATGGCTAAGCCCAGCGCTGTGGCTACGACGAGGTACCACACAAGGGGCCCGGCCCACACCGCAAAGACAACGAGCGCACCCAAACCAACACCAACGGCAATCGCCGCGGGCATGTCTCGACCCGCGGAGTTTTTGGGTTTGGGCATTCGGCTCGAGTGCTCAGTGCTCACGCGTGCTCCTCATTCAATCGTGGGGTAAGTCAAGTTCTACACAGAAAAGACCGCCGTGCTGGTCGGTGCCTGGCGCGGCGGCAAGTCAAAACTCTGTGAGCGCGGAGGCTAGACCTCCATGAGCTCTTCTTCCTTGTTGGCTACGAGCTGGTCCACCTGCTCGATGTAGCCGGACGTAATCTTTTCCATCTCCTTCTCGGCGGCGATAACTTCGTCCTCACCCGCGTCGCCATCCTTCTGCAGCTTCTTCAGCTGCTCCATGGCACGGCGGCGGATGTTGCGGATAGCAATCTTGCCGTCCTCGCCCTTGCTCTTGGCCATCTTGACCATGTCGCGGCGGCGCTCCTCGGTCAGCTGCGGGATGGTCACTCGCAGTACCTGACCATCATTGGTCGGGTTCACACCGAGATCCGAGTTGCGAATTGCGTTCTCAATCTCATTCATCACGGACTGCTCATAAGGCTTGATGAGCAGCATGCGCGGCTCAGGGACCGAGATGGTGGCCATCTGGGTAATCGGGGTCGGAACCCCGTAGTACTCAGCGACCAAGCCGTTAAACATGGACGGGTTGGCGCGGCCGGTGCGGATGGTGAGCAGCTGCTCACGGGTGTGCTCTACCGAAGCGGTCATGTGCTCTTCAGCTTCGAGCTGGATCTCGTCGATCATGAGGGTTACAACTCCCTTGAAATAGTCAAAAGTTCTGGGAAAGAATTTAGCAGGTCGCAGCCCATTTGTACTAGGACTGGACCAGCGTGCCGATCTGCTCGCCGTTGACAGCGCGCTTGATATTGCCTTCCGTGAGAAGGTTGAAGACCAAAATCGGCATATTGTTGTCCATACAGAGGCTGAATGCGGTGGCATCGGCCACCTTCAGACCCTTCTCAATAACCTCACGCGGGGTGATTTCGGAATACAGTTCGGCATCCGGGTTGGTGCGGGGGTCGGCCGAATAGACGCCATCGACTGCCTTGGCCAAGAAGAGGACTTCCGCGCCGATCTCTAGGGCTCGCTGCGCCGCAGTGGTATCGGTGGAGAAGTACGGCATGCCCATTCCGGCGCCGAAGATGACGACGCGGCCCTTTTCCAAGTGGCGGTCGGCACGCAGCGGGAGGTAGGGCTCAGCGATCTGTGCCATGTTGATGGAGGTCTGCACGCGGCAGTCGATGCCCTGCTGTTTGAGAAAGTCCTGCAGCGCCAGGGAGTTCATGACGGTGCCGAGCATGCCCATGTAGTCGGAGCGCGCGCGGTCCATGCCGCGCTGGGAAAGTTCGGCGCCGCGGAAGAAGTTACCGCCGCCGATAACGACGGCGATTTCGGTCCCCTGCTGCGCCACCTCGGCAATTTGGCGGGCGACGTTTTCTACCACATCAGGGTCGATGCCGACCTTGCCACCGCCGAACATCTCACCGCCCAGCTTGAGCATGACTCGCTTGTATCCGGTTCGCTTCGGTTCAGGGTTGGTCACGGTCTTCATCGTCTCCTTCACGCATGGCGACGCTTCAGTTAAGCGCTTGAATAATTCTGTTCCATCTTAACCATAGGAAGCCGCTCGCTAATACTCAGCTGCGAGCGAGCCCCACCCTCAGGGGCAGGCTAAAACAGCGAACTCCCTCCCCCACTTGTTTCCTTTGGCCACACGGCGTAGGGAAAAGGAGTGGAGGAGGGAGCAGAAGGCAGTCGCCGCACGACATGCGGCCATGACTGCGACAGCTTCAGAAGCGCTTAGACGCCGACCTCGTAACGGACGAAACCGGTAATGGTGGTGCCAGCCTCCTCTGCAACCTGCTTAACGGTCTTCTTGGAGTCCGACAATGCTGCCTGCTCCAGCAGGACCACAGACTTGTAGAAGCCGTTCAGGCGGCCTTCCACAATCTTCGGCAGGGCAGCCTCCGGCTTGCCCTCCTCGCGGGTGGTGGCCTCCGCGATCTCGCGCTCCTTCTCAACGATCTCAGCCGGAACGTCCTCGCGGGTGAGGTACTCGGCATTCATAGCTGCGATCTGGAGAGCGACTGCGTGTGCGCCTTCTGCGTTGCCCTCGTAGGACACCAGGACACCCACTGCCGGCGGCAGGTCAGCGGAACGCTGGTGCAGGTACACAGCTACGTTGTCACCCTCAATGGTGACGGCACGGCGGGCCTGCAGCTTCTCGCCGGTCTTTGCGGACTCTTCGTCGACGACCTCGGAAACCTTCTTGCCGTCAATCTCCAGGTTGTTGAGTTCCTCACCGGAGTTGACCTTGGCCTCACCAGCAGCCTCAGCGATCTTGGCAGCGAAGGACTTGAAAGCCTCGTTCTTGGCCACGAAGTCGGTCTCGCAGTTGATCTCCACCATCGTGTTGCCGGAGACAGCAATCAGGCCCTCAGTTGCCTCACGCTCAGCGCGCTTGGACACGTTCTTTGCGCCCTTGATGCGCAGGTACTCGACGGCCTTGTCATAGTCACCCTGGGACTCGTCGAGAGCCTTCTTGCAATCGAGCATGCCGGCGCCGGTGGCCTCACGCAATGCCTTTACGTCTGCAGCAGTGTAGTTCGCCATAGTTGGAGCGATCCTCCTTGGATTTAAACGGTATTCGTTGAAACAGCGTAGCTGAATCGCTACCACCACGTCGCGTTGAGGGGGTGTTAGCTTTCTCCCACTCCCCCAACGGAGGAAACCCTCCGCGTGGTGTTTCACCCCTGTGGTGTGTCACGCGCCTTCGCAAGCTTCGGAAAACACGTGAGAAAAGCCCCCATCGCCGCGGACAGTAGGGGCCGCGCGGTACGGGGGCTTCAGGTATGCAGATTACTCTGCGGACTTCTCGGCGTCCTCGGACTTCTCAGCGGAAGCCGGGTCAGACGCAGCGGCAGCCTCAGCGGCGTCGCGGGCGTCCTTCTCAGCGGTGTCGCCAGCAGCCTCCTTGGCCTGTGCAAGCTGACGCTCCTCGCGAGCCTTCTTGCCCTCATCCACAGCGGTGGCGATGATGCCGGAGAGCAGCTTGGTGGCGCGGATAGCGTCGTCGTTGCCCGGAATCGGGAAGTCGACCTCATCCGGGTCGCAGTTGGTGTCCAGGATGGCAACAACCGGGATGTTAAGCTTCTGGGCTTCCTTGACCGCGATGTGCTCCTTGTTGGTGTCAACGATCCACAGTGCGGACGGAGCCTTGGTCATATCGGAGATGCCGCCCAAGACGCGCTCCAGCTTGGTGCGCTCGCGGGTCAGCATCAGAACTTCCTTCTTGGTGCGGCCCTTGTAGCCGTCCTCAGCTGCATCCATAGCCTGCAGCTCCTTCATGCGCTTCAGGCGCTTGGAGACAGTCTGGAAGTTGGTGAGCATGCCACCGAGCCAGCGGTGGTTCACGTACGGCATACCAACGCGGGAAGCTTCTTCAGCAACGGCTTCCTGAGCCTGCTTCTTGGTACCAACGAAGAGGATGGTGCCGCCGTGTGCGACGGTCTCCTTCACGAACTCGAAGGCCTCATCGATGTAGGTCAGCGTCTGCTGCAGGTCGATGATGTAGATGCCGTTACGGTCGGTGAAGATGAAACGCTTCATCTTCGGGTTCCAGCGACGGGTCTGGTGACCGAAGTGGACACCAGCGTCGAGGAGCTCGCGCATGGTTACGACTGCCATGTTTCGCTCGCTTTCTATATGTTGTTTCGGTTTTGCAAAGATTGTGCGGTGTTTTATTCCGCACCCTAGCAACGAAGGCCCTGGTTAACACCCCATTATCCCGGGGACCACGTCAACCACGGACTGTCTCTTCCTTAACCCAGGAAGCGACTACTTCGCCGCGCGTAGTCAGTCCATGTGGTAACCATTCGGTGCCGAGCACAGACTGCTGTGGGCTAGCTTAGTACTGCACACACGGTGATTCCAAACGACGCGACCGAATCACCTCCGCTGGATTGTTGACAGGCTTAACGAACTTTTCCCTAGCGCACCATGGGTTACTTCTGTAACGAGTTATCCACAGGTCGACCGCACGCTCTTCCCTCGAGCCGCGCTCACGCGCAGGCTTGAGGTCATGCGTCACCGTCTACTTTGTTTATCTGCCCTGCTATGCGTTTGGGCCGCGCTTGCCGACGTCCCCCTCGCCGCCGCCTTCGTCGACCCCACCACTGGGGAGCCGGTTGCTTCGCGTGTCTTGCGTGGCTTCGAACCTCCTGAGAAGCGGTGGATGGCCGGGCACCGCGGTGTCGATCTGGATCTGCCCGTCGGCGGTAAGGTGCGTGCCGCTGGCGACGGCGTTGTGTACTTCGCAGGCTCCATAGCGGGTAAGCCAGCCCTTTCGATTGCTCATGGCAACGGCCTACGCACCACTTATCAACCAGTGTTCGCGCGGGTTAAGAAAGGTGACCGAGTGCAGGAAGGAGACGTGATCGGCACGCTCGCGCCGTCCGTGGATGGCTATCCGGGACTCCATTGGGGCGCAATTAAAGGTCGCGAGGACTACATCAACCCGCTGGATCTCCTCGGCGAGCCCGTCATTCGACTCAAGCCCGCGGGTGGGAGCGAGCGTAGACGTCCTTAAGGCGCTGGGCAGAAACGTGCGTATAGACCTGCGTGGTCTGCAGAGAAGAATGGCCGAGCAACTCTTGCACGATGCGTAAATCGGCCCCGCCCTCGAGCAGATGCGTAGCCGCGGAGTGGCGTAGGCCGTGCGGGGTGAGCCCCGGCGCGCCCGTGACTTGTGCGGCGCGTTCGACGACGCGGCGGACCTGGCGCGCATCGATTCGGCGTCCGCGCGTGCCCACGAAGACCGCTTCCGTTTCACCGGCGAGCTCGGGGCGCCCCGTCTTCAGCCAGGCGCGCAGCGCGTCGTGGGCCGCGTCCCCGAAGGGAACGACGCGCTGCTTATTGCCCTTACCAGTCACGCGCGCGGTGCGGCGGGAAAGATCCACATCCCCGATGTCCAAGCTCACCAATTCGGCTACGCGCGCGCCGGTGGCATAGAGAAACTCGAGCATGGCGCTATCACGCAGGAAATGGATCTCATCGGCGGAGACCGCATTGCCCATCAGTTCCCCGGCGGCAGCGGGCGACATCACAGTGGGCAGATGCTTGCCCACCTTGGGCGTAGCCAGGCGCTGGGCGACATCAGTCTCGAGGTGCCCCTCGCGCGCAGCCCACGTGGAAAAGGCGCGCACCGCCGCGGTACGCCGCGCCAGCGTGGAGCGAGATTTTCCCTCATCGACGGCACCCGCCAGCCATGCGCGAAGGGCGTTCAGAGTAAATGACGAGAAACTCGGGACGTCGGCAGCCAGCAGGCGCAGGTCTGAGCAGTAACCACGGACAGTCGCCTCGGAGCGGCCGCGAACGATGCGCTGGTAATCCGCAAAGTCCTCGATCGCTTCCTCCAGCTGGCCGCCCACGCGCCGTTCGGCGTTACCACTTGCTCCACTCATGTCACATGAGTGTACTCAGGTGCGCTGCCACATCGCGCCCGAGCGCGTTATCACCCCCATCTTTTGCATCGCCACGAGCAGGTGGATGGTCAGCGCCACCCGCATTCCCGCAGCAGCCGCGATATCCTCCGCACTCGCTCCCTCCTCCGCACTTTCCGGCGGAGTGGAGTCATACACTTTGAGCTCGTTGCGGGACAAGCGCTGCACCGGGGTTGGCTGGAACTCAAGTTCATACTGACCCGCAGCGTCCACTTCCCCGACTTTGCCCACGAGTCCACGTATTTCGTCGACTGAGGCCACCAGTTGCGCTCGCCCATCCTGGATGCGTTGGTGGCACCCCAAGGACCCAGACGTCGTGACTGGGCCCGGCACCGCCATGGCAACCCGGCCCAGAGCCTCCGCCCAGTTCAGCGTGTTCAACGCGCCAGAACGAAACCCGGCTTCCACCACCACGGTGCCGCTGGTCATCGCCGCCACGAGGCGGTTGCGGGACAAGAAGCGGAAACGCTGTGGCCGTGTGCCCGGCGCGAACTCGGACACGATGCACCCATTCCCGGCAATCCTGTCAAAGAGACGTGCATTGCGCGCCGGGTAGGAAATGTCAATACCGCAGGCCGCCACCGCGACGGTCTGCCCACCTGCGTCGAGAGCTGCCTCGTGCACCGCTGTATCAACCCCCACTGCCCCACCGGACACCACGGTCCATTGGTGCGCTGCGAGGCCACCAGCCAGAAGTGAGCCCGCCTCCCAGCCGTACCGGCTCACGGCGCGCGTGCCCACCAGGGCAACGGATTGGGCTACCGCTTCGCGCAGGTTCCCGCCGCGAACCCAGAGGCTGTGGGGCGGGACTGCTTGGTCATCAAACGTCGCCGGGGCATCGACGAGCCCCTGCTGGTAGAACCCAAAGGCACGGGCAAATTCCTCCCCGGGCCACTCCGCGTCATCGGGTGTGATGAGCCGGGCTCCGACCGCCTCTGCGGCAGCGAGGTCTTCGTCTTGTCGTAGCCAGTCCCGCCGCGATGCCGTGGCCTGCTGCAGGGGCCCGATCCAGTCCTCTCCCTTATAGATTCCTCGCGCTATCTCCTCAGCCGGGTATTGGGTCAGCAGACCGTGGAGGGTTGGTGAGGGTCCTTCCACCACGCGGTTGAGGTAGGCCCAGGTGTGACGGCTGGTCGACACGTTGAGTTCGCTCATGCGGCCAACCTCTCGATCGTGTCAGCACCACGGAGATCAAGTGCGCGGCTGACGTGGTCAAGCTCAGGACGGGCGGTTCCATCGAGGTCCGCCAACGTCCACGCCAAGCGCAGCACACGATCGACCCCTCGCTGGCTCAGCTCCCCTTCAGCCAAGTAGGCAGCAAGCATAATCATCGCCGACTCCGCTGCTGGGCGATGACGCCGCAAATAGGAAGCAGATACGGCGCCATTGACTACGCTTCCCAGTCCATCGGCCTCCCAGCGCGCCTTCATTCGTTCCCTGGCGGCGGCCACGCGTTGAGCAATGTCTGCGGAGGTTTCCTCCCCTTCTGGGTGCAGTACCGCGGATTGCCCAGACAAAGACACAATGATGTCGAGGCGGTCGCGCAATGGGCCCGAAAGGTTGGATAGGTAGTTCATCCTGTCTGCTGCCCGGCATTCGCAGCGTGACGGTTCCTCAGCGCCACAGCGGCACGGGTTCGCAGCCAACACCAGTTGAAAGCGGGCGGGAAAGATTACCTCGCGGCTAGCCCGAGTCAGGCGCACCTGTCCTTCTTCCAGCGGTGCGCGCAAGCTATCCAGTACTTGCGCCGGAACCTCGCTGACCTCGTCGAGAAAGAGCACTCCATGGTGCGCCAGACTCACCGCACCTGGCCGCGGGCGCCCCGATCCACCGCCGATCAGCGCGGCCCTCGTGACCGAAGCGTGCGGCGCGATGAAGGGCGCCCGGGAAATCGCCGTGCCAACGGCTCCCGCCACCGAGTGGATCGCGGTAGCCTCCACCGCTTCTTCCGTGGTCAAGCGCGGAAGGATGCCCGGCAAACGCGAAGCAATCATTGATTTGCCGGAACCAGGTGGCCCCACCATCATCACGTGATGGCCGCCAGCCGCGGCAACCTCTGCTGCCCACTTGGCTTCCCGCTGTCCGGCTACTTCGCTGAAGTCTGCAACTTGTTCGCGCGCGGGCGCCGCAGCGTGCGTGATCAGCTGCGCGTCCGGCAGGCAATCACTCCCGCATACCCAAGCGAAAGCATCCCAGAGGGTCTCGGCCACCAGCACTCGCATGCCGGGAACCAATGCTGCTTCCGCCGCATTACCAACCGGAATGATCAGCGTGTCATAGCCTTGCGAGCGCGCCGCCAGAATCGCCGGGATGATGCCGGAGACCGGGCGAACCTGCCCGTCCAGTCCCAACTCGCCGAGCACGAGCGCCCCGCTGAGTCGGCTTTTCTCACTCTGGCCTGCCGCTAAGATGGCCAGCGCCATGGGGAGATCGAAATGTGCGCCGGCCTTGGGCAACGATGCTGGTGACATGGACACCACGACCTTTGTTTTCGGCCACGGTAGGTGCGAGTTGCTCACCGCGGTCCGGATGCGATCCCGCGACTCCGAAATCGCGGCATCACCCAGTCCCACCACATGGACACCGGGCAGCCCGGGACCCACGTTGGCTTCCACGGTGACCACCCTGGCCAGCACACCATCCAGCGCAATCGTGTCGCACCTACCGAGAGCCATGGTCAACTCCCTGGAAATACTCCACGTCGAAGGCCTCCCCCTTCTCAGCCCCTGTGGACACGAGCCCGAGTACATCAAAGCGAACCTTGCTTAAGGGCTGGGTAGTACTCCGCCTTGCGGTCAGCCACTGCGCGGCAGCCTTGCGAAGGCGCTTTAGCTTGCGCGGTGTTACCGCTTCAGCCACGCCAAAGTTGCGGGTTGCCCGGGTTTTAACTTCACAGAAGACGATGGTTCCATCAGGCTCGCGCACAACGAGGTCGAGCTCGCCCACACGATAGTGGACGTTCGCGGCTATCACCTGAGCCCCGCGCGCCCGGTAGAAGTCAGCGGCGAACTTCTCCCCCGCTTTCCCCAGTGCATCCGCAGGACGGATGGTCTGCCCCACGCTCGGTGAATGCACGGAAGTCGCTAGATTTTTTGTCATTATGGTGCTCCTTGGAATTGAACGTGTACACAACACGCCGCAAGCACGACACAGGACAATTCCTGTGCCGCACCCCCTTACGGCACTTCCAGAACACCTCACTCGGCATCCCCCTGGCGAGAGCTTTGAGTCTCGCCACACCAAATCTGTGGATAACTAGTCCGGACTCACCACTTTATTGGCACCCGCACCCCGCACACGAGCTTTACTCTGGGAGGACAAAGTCCGGCTTGTCCAGCTCTTCAATGTTGACGTCCTTGTAAGTGATCACACGGACGTAGCGCACAAAGCGCGCCGAGCGGTACATATCCCATACCCATGCATCGGACATGCGGACCTCGTAGTAAACGTCTGGCCCAGACGTATGCGGAATGAGCTCGACCGCATTGGCCAGGTAAAACCTGCGTTCGGTTTCCACCACATAGGAGAATTGGCTGACTACATCGCGGTATTCGCGGTACAGCGACAGCTCGACTTCAGCCTCGTAGTTATCGAGTTCCTCAGCGCTCACGGTGTGCTTCTCCTTCGCTCACAATCAACCGGGATCTACGGTGTCACAGATTGAGCACCAGCTTAGTTCCCGCACCCCGCCTCAGGCTTCAGGCGCGCGCGAGGAATTGCGCATGAGCCCCAGCAACGTTGCGATAACTCATGCGGTGCTCCGGCGTCGCTCCCAACTGCACGATGGCCTCTTGGTGTGCGGCGGTGCCATACCCCTTATGCGATTCCAAGGCATAGCCCGGGTAGCGCTGCGCGAGCTCATCCATCAAGCGATCACGAGACACCTTGGCCACAACGCTTGCCGCAGCGATGCAGCGTGCGGCAGTATCACCGCCGATGATCGGCAGTTGCGGGGTAGGCAGGCCGGGGACAAAGAGGGCGTCGCTCAGCACATAGCCCGGGCGGACCTTAAGCTGTGCTACCGCGCGGCGCATCCCCGACAGGTTGGCGTGCTGGATGCCAAAGGCATCGATGTCCTTTGCTCCCACGTGCACCACCGACCACGCCAGCGCGCGACGTTTGATCAGCGGCTCCAGCTTCTCCCTGGCCGCCGGCGTGAGCTTCTTCGAGTCATCGAGCCGCTCCAAACCGGGAATGATGCGATCGGGCAAAATGCACGCGGCAATCGTCACCGGCCCGCAGCAGGCCCCACGCCCGGCTTCATCCACCCCCGCGACAGGCCCCAGCCCCGCCTTGGAGAGCGCAACCTCATAGGTTCTCTTCTGTTTGAGACGGCGCATAGCGTTTACGCCGGTTGAGCATCGATAGTCTGGGCGCGGCTGAACGGCATCACCACGGCGGCGACCTTCCCACGAACGTTCTCCACGGGTACGGTGCCCTGCAGTTTGTCTCCGAGGTGAGCGCGCGAATCCAGCGAGTTTGTGCGATTGTCTCCCATGACCCACAGGTGACCCTCCGGGACCGTGACGGGACCAAAGTAGGCGCCACCGCAGGCCTGCGAGCCCACGCGTTCATCAACAGGTATCTCCGGCGGATTCAGAACGAAGTCCTGGTTGGTGGGCTTGCCATCCACCATCACGGCTGGATCCCCCTCCTGGCATGACACGGTCTGCCCGCCGGTGGCGATGACTCGCTTGACCAAGATGTTGTCGCCGTTGGGAACGAGCCCCACGGCGGCACCAAGGTTTTGTATGCCGCGCAGGAGCACGTTGCGGGAACGCTTTACCTCAAAAGACGTGTTCCACGAGTCTGGCCCGGAAAAGACCACGACCTCCCCAGGACGCGGGTCGTTGAAGTAATAGCTCATCTTCTGCACGGCGATGCGGTCATTTGTGCATCCCGGGCAGCCATGCAGTGTGGGTTCCATGGAGGAGGACGGGATGAGGTACATCCTGCCCACGAAGGCCTGAATCAGCGCCAGCGCCACGAAGGTAACTGCCAGCGCCCACAGGACATCGCGAACTCTAGGACTGGATGTCCGGGTCATCGACTCCACCGATGCGGTTGAAGGGGAAGTAGATGAACATGACCTTGCCGCGGACGTTCTCCAGCGGGATCGTTCCTTGGAACTCATCCTGCATGTGATAGCGCGAGTCCGCGGAGGCCGTGCGGTTATCTCCCATCACCCAGATATTGCCCTCTGGCACGGTCACGGGGCCAAAATACGCGCCGCCACAGGCGTAAGAACCGGTGGTCTCATCAACGCGATACGTCGGCGGGTCCTGCACATAGTCCTGTTCGATGGGCTTGCCATCCACCATGACCGCAGGATCACCCTCCTGGCAGGACACGGTCTGGCCACCGGTAGCAACAACACGCTTGACCAAGATGTTCTCGTCTGGCGGGGTGAGCGAAACGTAGCTCAGCGCGTCCTGAATGCGGTGGATGACCGGGTTGTCGGAACGCGGCGATACCCAATTCCTGTCCCAGTCCGGCGTTCCCTTGAACACCACGACATCACCGGGCTCTGGGTTCTTGTCGCCGTAATAGGAGACCTTCTCGGTAAAAATGCGGTCGTTATTGCAGCCTTCACAGCCATGCAAAGTCGGCTCCATCGACCCTGATGGAATGACGTACTGCCGGCCCACAAAGTTTTGGAAAACACCAACGACCGCAAGCACGGAAACCATCACCAGTGCGGTCTCCAGCAACCAAGGCATCTGCTTCTTTTCCTCAGCGGGGGGTGCTGCGCTCTCCGACGCCTCTTTCCCCACGCCCTGGGAACCTTCAGTAATGTCGTTTTCTTTTTCCACGGGCTAAATCCTAGCAATGCGCGCCGACATCCCGGTATGCGGCTCGGCCGGAGGCTGCTGAAAACACAAAGCCCTCCGCCTTACCCACAAGAATCGGTGGGAAGCGGAGGGCTGAAGAGCAGCTAGAACTAGCGGCGCTCCTTGATGCGGGCCTTCTTGCCACGCAGGTCGCGCAGGTAGTACAGCTTCGCGCGGCGCACGCGGCCGCGGCGAACTACCTCGATGGAGGCAATGTTCGGGGAGTGAACCGGGAAGGTACGCTCAACGCCGATGCCGAAGGAAACCTTACGCACGGTGAAGGTCTCGCGGATGCCGTCGCCCTGACGGCGGATGCAGACACCCTTGAAGAGCTGGGTACGCTCGGTGCTGCCCTCGATGACCTTGACGTTGACGTCAAGGGTATCGCCCGGGCGGAAGGACGGGATATCGTCGCGCAGCGAAGCTGCATCAACCTTATCAATGAGGTTTGCCATTGGTGTTTTCCTTTTCAGTTTAAGACAGAGGACCCTGGCGCCACCGCGAGGCGGCTGACCGGTTCGTGCCTATTACACAGAACATCGCTATCTTTCCACACCCCACCCCCGCAGAACAAATTGCCCCAAACGCCTGACACCTGCCCACCGGGGGCTCTAAGGTGGGTGACGCACTGATACCCCACGGGTGCCCACGGGAAGTGGGCTGAGAGTGGCGCTGATACCGCGCCTGCACCGTTCGAACCTGTCTGGTTAGCACCAGCGAAGGAAGAGAGGAGCAGCCATGACGGCTACCCATAACCCCATCCAGTCCACCGACTCCGGCGAGATCCACCCCAAGCACTCCTACTCCCCCATCCGGGAGAAAGGTCTGGAGGTGCCCGAGACCGAGATCCAGCTGGATGATTCCCCCACAGGGCCCAACGAACCCTTCCGCATCTACCGCACGCGCGGCCCGGAGTGTGAGCCTGAAGTAGGCCTGCCGGCCCTGCGCGCCGAATGGATTGCGGAGCGCGGAGACGTTGAAGAGTATGAGGGCCGCGCACGCAACCTTGCTGACGATGGCCGCTCGGCCGAGCGCCGCGGTGCGGCTTCCTTGGAGTGGAAGGGGGAGCGTCGCCAGCCGCTGCGTGCGAAGGAAGGCAAGCGCGTTACCCAGATGCACTACGCACGCCAGGGGATCGTCACCAAGGAGATGGAGTTCGTGGCTCTGCGCGAGCACTGCGACCCAGAGTTCGTGCGTTCCGAGATCGCCCGTGGCCGCGCCATCCTGCCTAACAACGTCAACCACCCCGAGTCGGAGCCGATGATTATCGGCCGCAAGTTCCTGACCAAGATCAACGCCAACATCGGCAACTCCGCGGTGACCTCCTCCATTGAGGAAGAGGTGTCGAAGCTGCGCTGGGCCACCCGCTGGGGCGCGGATACCGTTATGGACCTCTCCACCGGTGATGACATCCACACCACGCGCGAGTGGATCCTGCGCAACTCACCGGTCCCCATCGGCACCGTGCCCATCTACCAGGCGCTGGAGAAGGTCAACGGCGTAGCTGAGGACCTGACGTGGGAGATTTTCCGCGATACCGTCATCGAACAGTGCGAGCAGGGCGTGGATTACATGACCGTGCACGCCGGCGTGCTGCTGCCCTATGTGCCGTTGACCACGAACCGTGTTACCGGCATTGTTTCCCGCGGCGGCTCTATCATGGCGGGCTGGTGCCTGGCGCACCATAAGGAGTCCTTCCTCTATGAAAACTTCGACGAACTCTGTGAGATTTTTGCGCGCTACGACGTCGCTTTCTCGCTCGGCGATGGCTTGCGCCCCGGCTCCCTAGCGGATGCCAACGACACCGCCCAGTTCGCCGAGCTCAAGACCATCGGTGAGCTCACCCGGCGCGCCTGGGAGTACGACGTCCAGGTCATGGTGGAAGGCCCGGGGCACGTGCCGCTCAACATGATTCAGGAAAACAACGAGCTCGAGCAGGACTGGGCCTCCGATGCGCCCTTCTACACGCTGGGCCCGCTGGTCACCGATATTGCCCCGGGCTATGACCACATCACCTCCGCCATTGGCGCGGCGCACATCGCCATGGGTGGTACGGCCATGCTGTGCTACGTCACCCCGAAGGAGCACTTGGGGCTGCCCAACCGCGATGACGTCAAGACCGGCGTCATCACCTATAAGCTTGCCGCCCATGCGGCCGACGTGGCCAAGGGCCACCCAGGTGCGCGCGCCTGGGATGACGCGATGAGCAAGGCTCGCTTTGAGTTTCGCTGGCACGACCAGTTCGCGCTCTCCCTCGACCCAGACACCGCGCAGGCCTACCACGACGAGACCCTGCCCGCGGAGCCGGCGAAGACCGCGCACTTCTGCTCCATGTGCGGCCCGAAGTTCTGCTCTATGCGCATCAGCCAGGACATCCGGGATACCTTCTCCGATTCCCTTGGTATGCCAAGCTTCCCGGGTAAGGGCGCCATCGATCCCGAGGTTGTGGCCGCTGCCCGTGCCGGTGAGAAGCAGATGTCGGAAGAGTTTAAGGCTCAGGGATCCCAGCTCTATCAGGAGGAAGAAACCACGCATGCCTGATCTTCGCTGCTACTTCGTCACGGGCAAGGGCACGCCTGCGGAGATCGTGCGCATCGCTGCCGCAGCGGCCCGGGGCGGTGCCGGGGTGGTACAGGTACGCTCCAAGCCGATTTCCGCCCGCGACCTCTACCATCTGGGTCGAGAGGTAGCCCGCGCGGTGGCACAGGCCAACCCAGAAACGCGTGTGCTTATCGACGACCGCGTCGACGTCGCCGCCGCCCTACGCCACGCCGGCGAGCCGGTGCACGGCGTGCATGTTGGCCAGGACGATCTGCCCGTGGCCGCCGCCCGCGCGTTGTTGGGGCCGGACGCGATTATCGGTCTGACCACCGGCACCCGCGAGTTGGTTGAGTCCGCCAATGACGTCGCAGATGTCATTGACTACATCGGCTGCGGCCCGTTCCGCGCGACACCGACGAAGGAATCCGGCCGCACGCCATTAGGGCTTGATGCCTACCCGGATTTGGTGAAGCTCTCCCGCGTACCGCTCGTGGCCATCGGGGATGTCACCGCCAACGATGCAGCCGATCTGGCGGCAACCGGCGTGGCCGGCCTAGCCGTCGTGCGCGGCATCATGCACGCCGAGGACCCGGAAGCCTACTGCCGCGAGCTGCTTGCCGGTTTTGATGAAGGTGCGCGATGAGTACCAGCTCTGAATCCTCAGTCATCGTCGTCGGCGCGGGCGTCATCGGTCTGGCCACCGCCGTGGAACTGGCCGCGCGGGGCTTTAAGGTCACGGTGCTGGATCCGGCGCCGGCCTCCGGAGCTACCCACTTCGCCGGCGGCATGCTCGCCCCTGCCGCCGAGGTGGTCTACCAGCAGGATCCTCTCTTCCCGCTGATGCGTGCCTCCGGCGCGTGGTACCCAGAGCTTATCGATCTGGTTGCCGCCCACACGGAGGTCCCCACTGGCTACCGCGCCGAGGGAACACTCGTCGTCGCCGCCGACCGCGCGGATGCTCAGCACCTCACCGAGCTGGCAGATTATCAGTCCCTCCACGGTATGGAGGTCGAGCGCATCACCGTGCGCGAAGCCCGGCGCGCCGAACCGTTGCTGTCACCACGCTTGGCCGGGGCCGTCAGCATCCCGGGTGACACGCAGGTCTTCCCCCGCCAGTGGACAGCTGCCCTCATCAGCGCTGCCCAAGCACTCGGTGTGCGTTTCTTCCGCACGGCAGCGCAGTCGATCAATGCTGACGCGGGCGTGGTCACCACGGCCGCTGGCGAGTTCGAAGCGGAACAGGTGGTGCTCGCTGCAGGCCTGGGGGCACGCGATATCGAGTGGGCAGCCGCGGCTGGGCTCACAGATTCCCCGCTGCACCTGCGCCCGGTGTACGGAGATATCCTGCGCCTGCGCGTACCGGACGAGCTCCAGCCGCTGCTCACCCGAGTCGTCCGCGGCTTCGTGGAGGACCGCCCCATCTACCTCATCCCCCGCGGAGATGGCACCCTCGCGGTCGGCGCTACAACCCGCGAGGACACGCTTGCCACGGCCCAAGCCGGCGGTGTCTACGCGCTGCTTCGCGACGCCATCCGCATTCTCCCCGCCATCGAAGAATGCGAATTCCTCGAGGCCAGCGCCGGTGCCCGCCCTGGCACTCCGGATGACTTGCCGTATCTGGGCAGGGTGAGCGAGAAACTTATTATTTCTACCGGCTATTTCCGCCACGGCATTCTGCTCACGGCCCTAGCCGCGCGCTGCACCCGCGAGCTCATCGAAGGCACCGCACCGAGCATTGATCTCGCGGCCTGCAGCCCCCTACGACACCTCAAGGAGCAACAATGATTCTGATCCTTAACGGTCAGCCCTATGACACGGCAGCAGACACCGTCGCCCAACTGCTGGAAGAAAAAGGCATCGACGCCGACGGCACCGCCGTGGCACTGTCCGAGCAGGTCGTTCCACGCTCGCAGTGGGAATCCACCCCACTCACCGAAGGCGCGGCCGTGGAAATCCTCACTGCGGTCCAAGGAGGTTAAATGCTCACCATCGCCGATACCACTTTTTCCTCCCACCTCATCATGGGCACCGGTGGGGCCACGAGCCATGACGCCCTCGAGCGCGCGCTCGTCGCCTCTGGAACCGAGCTGACCACGGTGGCCATGCGCCGCCACGCTGGCACCCGTGACGGTGAGAGCATCTTCGACCTGTTGCGCCGGTTGGGCATCGCTCCGTTGCCCAACACCGCCGGGTGCCGCACGGCCCGCGAGGCTGTGCTCACCGCCCGCATGGCCCGTGAGGCGCTGGGCACCACGTGGGTCAAGGTAGAGGTCATCGCCGACGCGCACACGCTCCTGCCCGATGTCGTGGAAACCCTCGACGCCACTGAGCTGCTGAGCGCCGAAGGTTTCACCGTGCTGGCCTACACCAGCGACGATCCCGTCGCCGCCCAGCGCCTCGAGGATGCCGGAGCAGCAGCCGTCATGCCGCTGGGCGCTCCCATCGGCACCGGGCTGGGCATCCTCAACCCGCACAACCTCGAGCTCATCTGCTCGCGGGCCTCGGTGCCTGTGCTTGTCGACGCCGGCATCGGCACCGCCTCCGATGCCACCCTCGCCATGGAGCTCGGCTGCTCCGGCGTGCTGCTCGCCAGCGCAGTCAACCGCTGCCAAGATCCGGAAGCCATGGCCACCGCCATGCGCCACGCCGTCGAAGCGGGACGACTCGCGCGCAGCGCCGGTCGTATCCCGCAGCGCGAACATGCCCAGGCATCCTCCACCTTCGAGGGCCTAGCCTCCTGGGCGGACCAGGTCCTATAGCCCACTGCTTAAAAGTACAGACATCATGCTCAGCAAAACCGAACGCGCCCGGACCGCGCGCCAACGCCTCCTGCCCGGCTTCGGCGATGCGGCCCAGGAGCGTCTCAATGCCGCGCACGTGCTCGTCGTGGGAGCCGGCGGGCTGGGCTGCCCGGCTATCCAGCAACTAGCGGCGGCAGGCATCGGGCGCATCACGCTCATCGATTCCGATACCGTCGATATCAGCAACCTGCACAGGCAGGTGCTGTTTGGTGCGGGGGACGTCGGCAAGCCCAAGGCCGAGGTAGCCGCCGCGCGCGCCCGCGAGCTTGCCCCCGAGCTGCAAATCACCGCGCTCAACGCGCGGCTGACTTCCTCTACTGTTCTTGACCTCTGCGCCGAGGCCGACCTCGTCCTCGATGGCTCAGATACCTTCGACACGAAGTACCTCGTCGCAGACGCCTGCGAGCTCACCTCTACCCCGCTGGCTTGGGGAACCGTGCTGCGCTACGGCGGGCAGGCCGCGCTGTGGCATTCCGGTAAGGACTGCGCTGACGGGCGCGGGGGGGGCTTGCGTGATCTCTTCCCCGCCCCGCCGGAGGGCGAGGCGCTCGAGTGCTCCACGGCTGGGGTCCTGGGTGCTACGACGTCCGTCATCGCGGGGCTCATGGCCACCGCGACACTGGGCTGGTTGGGGAAGCTTCCGCACCATGAGGAGCTGCGTGGCCGTGTTACGTCCTATGAGGCGCTGCCCGGTAGTTTCCGCACGCTCACAGTCGGCCCGGATCCTGCGCGCCCGCTGGTCAGCACCTTGCCCGGAGAGCGCAGCTTTCCGCCTGAGCTTCGCGACGGCCACGCCGCCCTCCTCGATATCTCCGAGAACACCGGCTTTCCTGATGCCACGGTGTCACTGCCCTGGCATACCGTCACCGATGATGATGCCGTGCGCCGAGCGCTCGCTTCGTGCTCTTCCGAACTGGTCTACGTTGCCTGCCCCTCCGGTGGGCGCAGCGCTGGCTTCGTCCTACGCTACGCCGATCTGGCAGCGGATATGGGCATCGAGCTGCGTAACCTTCCGGGTGGGCTCGCGTCTCGCGATTACTAGGCGTCGACCACCGCCGGAGCGCGGAAGAGGTGCTCGTCCACAATTCGGGCGGTGCCATGGTGGCGAGCCCGGAAGACCACGCAGGAAGCCACCAGTGCGAGGGCAGTCACAATAAACAACACTGCAATACCGGCCCAGAAAGTTCCGTCGTGGATGCCGTCGGTGGCGCGGGTAAAGGCATTCTTCGCATAGGACATCGGATGGAAAGGATGCAACATGCTCAACGGGCGCGGAATCGCCGCCACCGGCCATACACCGCCGAAGACCATGATGCCCAGAGCGAACGCACCTACGGCGAAGATGGCGCCGATCTTGCGTCCAAAGGTGACCAGGAAGAACTGGTAGGTCGCCGCCCCCACGGCGGCGATGGCGGCGATAACTAGCAGCATCATCGGCCAGCTCGCCGGTGACCATCCCATCATGGAGGACATGAAGGCCATGAAGGCTAGGACGAGGAAATTCAAGCCCGCCACGACTCCAAAGGCTGCGAGGATACCGCGCACCGGGCTCGTGGCCGACTCGCCCCGGCGCCCCAGGTAGTACGGCAGTGTCATGGCAACCAGCAGCATGACGAGGAATCCGAAGACGAGCACGAAGAGCATCGATACGCCACCGGTGATGTTCTTCTGGGTTGGATCGACCGGGTCGACCACCGTCTGCACTGGGTGAAGGTTGGAGGAGGTGAAGTTGATGGGCACGGCCATGTTCTGCGCAGACGTATCCGGCTGGGTAATGGAGGGGGCCTTGGCGGCGCCGTCGGCAAGCTTGGTGGCCAATTCGTTCGAGCCCGCCTTGAGCTGGTCCATGCCATCCTTCAACTCCGTGCCACCGGCGGCGAGCTGGCTCGTGCCATCCTTCAACGTGCCGGTGCCCTCGTGCAAGCGGGAAGCACCGTCCTTCAGCTGGGCGGCACCGTCGCTCAGTTCGCCAACACCCGCACGCAGCTGCTGGGAACCATCGGACAAGCGGTGCGCACCGTCATTAAGAGCCATCATGCCGCCCAGGTACTCCGAATTGGGATCAGCCAGGTTGTAGTAGAGCTGGCCGGTGCCGGCAGAAAGCTTCTCCAACTGCGCCACCATGTTGCCGCTGGCGGCCGGGTCCAGCTTGGAGACCAGTGAATAAAGCTGCTCAGCTTGTTGGTGCATGCCGAGGCCGCGGAGGACGTCGACAAGCTGCAGGAGTGCCGGGGCCACAGCCTGCGCCTGCTTGAGCACCGGGATGAGCATGCCCGTGAGCTGGTTAACACCGCCGTCGATCTGACCCGCGCCATCCGCTAGGCGGCCGGTGCCGGCAAGGAGCTTGTCGGAGCCGTCGGCAAGCTGGGCGGCGCCATCATCGAGCTGCGCGGCGCCATCGCTGAGGCGTCCTACTCCGTCATTCAGGCGGTTCGTGCCGTCCAGCAGCTGGCCCGTACCGTTGTTGAGATCGCCCGCGCCGGCGTCCAGCTTGGCGATTCCCTCGACCGCGCGCCCGCCGCCTTCCTGCAATTTGCCCGCACCCTCATCGAGACGGCCGGCGCCTTCCGCCGCGGTGCCCAGGCCGTCGCTGAGTTTGTTGAGACCTTCGATGACCTGGTCGGCGTACTTCTTGGAAATCGCATTTTCCACGCTGGTCTGGACCTGCGGGATGAGGCTGGAGGAAATCACCGAGCCATTCGTGCCGTAATAATCATTGGTGGCGAAATGAATCTCCGGTTTGACTGGTTTATCGCTGATGATGGTGACGGCCTGCTCGGAAAAGTTCTCCGGGATGGTCACCACCATGAGGTACTTGCCCTTGAGCAACCCCTCGTCCCCATCGTCTTTGCTGACCTCGGCGAAGTTCAGGTACCCCGTCTCCAACAGGCCTTCGACGACCTGATCACCGTAATTGGTGTATTTGCCCTGCTTCTCGACGCCCGCATCCTCATTCACCACCGCCAGGTCAATGTTGCGCATGTACTTTGACGGGTCCCACATGGCCCACATCATGGTGCCGGCGACGATCAGCGGTGCAACGAGAAGAAAAACGATGAGCACGCGCGACACGGTACTCGTGGGGCGCCAATCCAGGACGCGGTGCCAGCCCATGGCTTCGCTGTCGCGGGTCGCAGCACTCCCCTCATTCGCCCGACCAGGCGAAGAACCATTCTTCCGGTCTTCTTCAGTCTCACGGCTCATTCCCGCCTCCTTATAGTGATAGCTCAGGTCCGCTCTTAACCTTCTGCCCAGGACTTTCAGCGGCAGAACAAAGATGAGCGGGACGCTAGTTCATTTGTTTCACCAAACATACCACTTGATATGTTGGCCCTGTGAACTTATAGCCATTCGTGTCATTGCGCCCAGTCCAGTTATTCTCGCGTGGATTACGAGCTCGGGGCTGCGTTTGGCCGTGTGGGTGCTGGCCATTCCCGCGTGAGATCCAAGTTATGAGGCACATGAACAGGGCGTTTTCTCCTCCGGTTGCGAGGCATTAAGGCCTGTTTTAGTCTCTGTGCCCATGGGGGATATCGAAACCTACATCCGCCTTCGCAATTCGGGGATTGCGTTGGTGGAAGCAGCAACCAGCACACCCGAAGGCTTACGTGCGCTCGGCGCCTCGGCCGGTGATGCCGCGGAGCTGGCGTCGCTTCATGCCATTTATTTCGGCGATACCCGCTTCACCGGAAAGCAGCGCGCAGCGCGTCAGGCGGCCCAACGCCAGGGCCACGACCTGGCCACGTTGAACCTGATTGAGTCCTACACCGCCAAGTTGAAGAAACAGCTCGATGTCTGGAATTTGCGCGTCGCGCTGGCATCCACGCCTTCAGAACGGGTTGCTTCAGTGGCGGTGGAGCGCTTGAAGGAGCTCAGGCCCAAACGCGTGCCTTCACCAGGGGTGCGGCTGACCTACCGCAAGAATGGCCCGCACTCGCTCACGGTTACCGATACCGCTCTGAACATATCCACCATTCGCAGCACACTCGAGTCCATCAACCCCGCCGACCTCCTGGACGCCACCCACCAGGTTTTCTTCAAAGAAGGCGTGGGCTCGCGGCCGGCGGTGGGAACCAACGTCGTGATAACGCTCGACGAGCTCGACAAAGTCGTCCGCCATGACGGCGACGACATCGAACTCGAGCTCACCAACGGCGGGCGCATGAGTGGCGCAGAGTTTCTCACCTACAAGTTCGCCGAAACTGGCTACGCCACATTGGTCCACCCCACCATCGGGCCGGTGTGGTTGCACCGACTTTCGCGCTTTGCCAGCCTCGAGCAGCGCATCATGGCCAGCGCCGAACACCCCACCTGCGCTATCGAGGACTGCAATAAACCGGCGGACTACTGCCAAGTCCACCACATCATTCCCTGGCAGGCAGGCGGGGAGACCAACCCGCCCAACCTGACCATGCTGTGCGCCTACCACAACGGCATCAACGACGATGACCCCACCAGCCCGACCGGCAGAGGCTATGTCTTTCGTCTAAAAGGGCCCGTTGACTACATCCCGCCCTGGGGAACGCCGATTACCGGGCAGCCCGCCTACCAAGAAGCGGTCAAACGGCTCGCCGCCGACAAAACCCACGCCCGACCGCCGGATCCACCAAACGGTAGCCCACCGCCCGGATAGCTCGCACCCCAGCACCGTGCCGCCAAAGCAGCTCATCCCCAGCATGGTGCCTACTCCACGCGGAGGCCCCGCAAAACCGCGAGGCTTTCCGCGCCTTCGGCGATCCCTCAGCTAAGTCTCATCCCGCCGTCTGCACTGAACGATCTCGGATTCTCAGGAGACGGACTCTAAAGCCGCCGCTGGGGCGAGAACACACAAAGCTCCGACCGTTTGAACGGTTAGAAGCCGGCCTTCTTGAGAGCGTCGGCCATTGAGCCACCGCCGCCGCGGCCCGAGCGGCCACGCCCACCGTCGCGAGGGTTGTTGCGGCGTCCGGAATTACTGCTGTTTCGCTCTCCCGAGCGTCCGCCGTTGTTGCGGCGCTTGGGGGCGGGTTGGCCAGGCTCGTCGTCAAGCCGCAGCGACAAACCAATGCGCTGGCGCTCCACGTCGACCTCCATGACCTTGACCTTCACCACCTGGCCGGAACGGACCACGTCGTGTGGGTCGGAGACGAACTTGTGGCTCATCGCGGACACATGCACAAGCCCGTCTTGGTGCACGCCAACGTCGATGAACGCACCGAAGGCCGCAACGTTGGTCACGGTGCCCTCGAGAATCATCCCCGGCTTCAAGTCCGAGACCTTGTCCACGCCCTCCTTGAATGTCGCGGTCTTAAACTCCGGGCGCGGGTCGCGGCCCGGCTTATCCAGCTCCGCGATGATATCCGTCACCGTCGGAACGCCAAAGGTGTCATCGGCGAAGTCTGCCGGCGACAGCTTCGACAACACGCGCGAATTGCCGATGAGCTCCGAAACCCCCAGCCCGGTCTTCTCCGCAATGCGCGCCACCACAGGGTAGGCCTCCGGGTGCACGGCCGAGGCATCGAGCGGATCCTTACCGCCATTGATGCGCAGGAAGCCCGCCGCCTGCTCGAAAGCCTTCGGCCCCAAGCGCGGCACCTTCTTCAGCTCCTTGCGCGAGGCAAACGTGCCATTCTCATCGCGGTAGGCCACGATGTTGGCCGCAATCGTGGAGTTCACACCAGCCACGCGCTCCAGCAGCGGGGCCGACGCCGTGTTCAGGTCCACGCCGACGCCATTCACCGCGTCTTCCACCACGCCATCGAGCGTGCGCGCGAGTGCGACCTGGTTGACGTCATGTTGGTACTGCCCCACACCAATGGCCTTCGGGTCAATCTTCACCAGCTCCGCCAGCGGGTCCTGCAGGCGGCGCGCGATGGACACCGCGCCGCGCAGTGAGACATCCATGTCGGGGAACTCATCGGCCGCCAGCTGCGAAGCCGAATACACCGACGCGCCCGCCTCCGACACCACGACCGGGCTCGGCCGCTTCCCACCCGCCTGCGCGATGAGGTCCGCGACTTCACCGGCAAGCTTCTCCGTCTCCCGCGACGCGGTGCCATTACCAATTGCCATGAGGTCCACCGAATGAGCCGCGCTTAACGACGCCAACTCTCTCACCGCCTCAGCCCACTTCTGCTGCGGCTGGTGCGGGTAGACGATGGTGGTGGCAAGGACCTTGCCCGTCGGGTCGACGACCGCACACTTGACGCCGTTGCGGTAGCCCGGGTCCAAGCCCAGCGTCGCGCGCTGGCCCGCCGGGGCCGCCAGCAGAACATCGCGCAGGTTGGTCGCGAAAACCTTGAGCGCGCCTTCCTCCGCCTTCTCTTTCAGGCGCATGCGCACGTCGAGGCCCGAGGAGATGGAGAGTTTGGTGCGCCAGCCCCAGTGGACGGCGTCGGCAAGCCAGCGGGAGGTGTCAACGTCTAGGTCGAAGCGATCTGCGATCATGCCCTCGTAGATGGCGTCATCGCCGGCATCGAGGTTGAGCTGCAGCACGCCCTCGTTCTCACCGCGCAGCAGCGCCAAGATGCGGTGCGAGGGAAGCTTGTCGAAAGGCTCGGAGAACTCGAAGTAATCTTTGAACTTTGCGCCTTCGGCTTCCTTGCCTTCCACCACACCGGCGTTCATGGAACCGCTGGTGTACATACGCTCGCGCACCTCACCGACGAGGTCCGCATCCAGCGCAAAACGGTCCACCAAGATGGCGCGAGCACCGTCGAGGGCCTTCTTCGCTTCCTCGAAACCTTCGGTGAGGTACTCCCCTGCCAGCTCGGCCGGATCCGCCGAAGGGTTCTCGATGAGCTTATCGGTCAGCGGCTCCAAGCCTGCCTCACGCGCGATATCCGCCTTGGTTTTGCGGCGCTTCTTATACGGCAGGTACAGATCCTCTAAGCGCGCCTTGGTTTCGCAGCCCTGGATGAGGGCACGCAGCTCGTCGGTCAGCTTGCCCTGCTCCTCAATCGCGGCCAGCACCGTTTCCTTGCGCTCCTCCAGTTCCCGCAGGTAGGTCGAGCGCTCCTCGATGATACGCAGCTGCGAGTCATCCAGCCCACCGGTGGCTTCCTTGCGGTATCGGGCGATGAACGGAACGGTGTTACCCTCCGCCATGAGCTTGAGGGCGGCTTCGACAAACTGCTCTTTGACGCCCAGCTCTCCAGCGATGGTGGCTGCGATATTCACAAAACCTCTTTTTGGGTCGGGGACTTAAGACCTTCTCACCCTATACCCCGCCCTGCCACGCGCAGGAAGTGCCCAGGCCAAACTCGGTGTGACCAATCTCTGAGGTTCCGTACCAGAGAGTATGCGGCGGCAAGCACTCCGCAACGGCGGCGGTGACCTTGGTCAGCGGCAGGTCAGAGGTGCCGTTGACGATGACCCTCCACACGTGCTCACTCACCGGCGGCTGGC
Organism: Corynebacterium sp. HMSC068G04; assembly: GCF_001814885.1. Lineage (NCBI taxonomy): Bacteria > Bacillati > Actinomycetota > Actinomycetes > Mycobacteriales > Corynebacteriaceae > Corynebacterium > Corynebacterium sp. HMSC068G04. The sequence continues at coordinate 41,877 of NZ_KV818333.1, forward strand.
CGTGTTTATCCATGTACTCGTTGACCAAGATATTGTCGGGCTCGCAGGTAAAGGAGATGATCTCTGCGTTGATGTCGAGCGGTTCGACGCCTCCTTCGCGCAGGCGCTGCGGCATGGCCTTGAGGACCTTGTTCCATTCAGCCTCAGTCATAAGTATTGACAAGTCAGTGCTGACGTCCATCTCAATCCTCCTTTAAGGTTTCCAGGTAGGCGCGATCGGCCTCACTTAACTCCGCTGCATCGAGCAGCTCTGGGCGGCGCTGCCATGTTCGCGCCAGCGACTGCTCGCGGCGCCACCGGTCCACACGGGCGTGGTCACCGGAGGTCAGCACGTCCGGAACCTTGAGGCCGCGCCACTCGCGCGGCTTGGTGTAGCTGGGCCCCTCCAGCAGGCCATCGGAGAAGGAATCTTCTTCGTGCGAGCGCCGGTTCCCCAACACGCCAGGTATGAGGCGCACCACGGCTTCGGCGATGACGAGCACAGCTACCTCGCCGCCGATGAGCACGTAGTCGCCGATGGAGACCTCGCGTACGCGGTAACGGTGCTGCGCATCGTCGACGACGCGCTGGTCGATGCCCTCGTAGCGCCCGCACGCAAAGACAATGTGCTCCTCCGCAGACCACGTTTGCGCATCAGCCTGAGTAAAAGGCTCTCCCGCGGGAGTCGGCACGATGAGCAGCGGCTTATCCGACCCCTCGCTTTCGCTATAGGAGCGCGCCTCGACGCCATGGATATCGTCGTGGCGCGGCTTGCTCAGGTGCGGCAGAGCGCTCTGCAGGTCCCGGGTGGAGGCGGTGCCGGAGGAGACGTCGTCAAGCGCGGGCCCCCACACCTCAGGCTTCATCACCATGCCGGGACCACCGCCATAGGGGGAATCATCGACGGATTTATGCACGTCGGTGGCCCACTGGCGCAGGTCATGCACGCCCACCGCGAGCTTCCCCTGCTCGATGGCCTTGCCCAGCAGTGCGTGGCGCAGCGGGTCGAGGTACTCCGGAAAGATGGTGAGAACGTCGATTCTCATAGGTCGAGCAGCCCCTCCGGTGGAGTAATCGTGCAGGTCCCTTCCTCCAGATCGACCTCCGGCACGATCTCCTCCACGAAGGGGACGAGCGCTTCTTTGCCATCGGTGAGCGTGACTTCTAGGAGGGACTGCGTAGGGCCGTGGGTCACGCCGGTCACCTCGCCAACCTCTACACCGTCGAGGAGGACGCGCAGCCCTTCTAACTCGTGGTCATAGAAGCCGTCATCTTCCGGATCATCCAGGGGCTCGGCAAAGAACTGGGTGCCACGCAGCGAGTCCGCGGCCGTGCGGTCCGGGATTTCCTTAAAGGTGATGAGCAGGCGCCCCTTGTGGGCACGCACCGCTGCGATGGTGAGTTCGTGCTCCTTTTTGCCTTGTGTGCCGTGGAGAACCTCGCCGACGGCGAATCGGGTCTCCGGGGAATCGGTGGTCACCTCGACGGAGACCTCGCCTTTAATGCCGTGGGATTTCACCACGCGACCAATGAGTAGTTCCATGCCTGCTAGCTTAACGGGCTACGCTGGGGCGGCATGACTGAGCTTCCCATCAATGATGCAACCACCTTTGGCGACGCCTCCCACAACAGTGCCGCCCTCACAACGCTGAATCTGCTCGATGAGGCCCCCGAGCCGAACCCCACACGCCCCAGACCAGCCGTTAAGAGGGTCCTCAGTGCCGACGGCGCAAACCTCATCCTCTTCTCCTTCCTGCCTGGACAAGACCTACCTGATCACAAGGCCGCGCACCCCATCACCGTCCAGGTGCTCCAGGGATCGGTGATTTTTAGTTGCGGGGAACAAGATGAGGTGCTCGCTCCCGGACGCATAGTGCACCTTCCGGCGTACGTGCCGCATGCGGTGACATGTAGCGAGGAACCTGCACTCATGCTGCTCACCATGTTGACACCGAACACTGGCGCGAATGTCTAGACTTTTAGTACGATTCTAAGATCGTGAGTAGTTCGAAGCCGTATCACCATGGAAATTTGCATGAAGAGATCCTCCGGGAGGCCATTAAGCTCGGCCGGGAGGGCGGACCGGAGGCTGTGACGATTCGCGCCGCAACGCGCGCGGTGGGCGTCTCCCCCACCGCCGCCTACCGTCACTTCAAGGACCAAGCCGCGCTTCTCGACGCCGTCGGGGCCGTCGCCACCTACGAACTCATCAACAAGCTCAGCGATACCTTCGAAACGACTGAGGGCACCATCATTGACAAGATGATGGCGGCCGGTTTCACCTACTTCCACCACGCCTTGGAAGAGCCGCACTTCTTTATGTGCATGATGGCCGCGAGCAGCTTTGATATTCCGGCCGGGCTCGTAGCCGCGGCTGAGGGGCCCGGCGAAGATCCACGTGTGCAAGCCATGTTCAATTTCTACGGCTACATGGAGCAGTACGCGCGATCCATCGGCCAGCAACCCAAGAGGCAGCACATGATGCAAAATTGCCTGGCCGGCTGGTCAACGGTGCACGGCTTCACGGTCTTGTGCCTCAGCGGTCATTTGGGGTCGCTACCGGAGGAAAAGGTGGAAGCTATGGCGCAGTCAGTTATTGCCTCCGCTGTCCGCGGCTTGGACTTCGAAAACCCTCTGGAGGTCCGCCTCCCACGGCCGAAAAACTAGATAATCCCCGCGACCTACTGGTCAGCGGGGATATTACGTTTGGAGTGCAGGAATTACTCTGCGGACTCCTCAGCCTCAGCGGAGTCGGCCTCTTCAGCCTTAGCGGCCTCTTCCTCGGCCTTAGCAGCCTCAGCGGCAGCGGCTTCCTCAGCAGCCTTCTCGGCGGCAGCCTTAGCCTCAGCCTCTTCCTTGGCCTTGCGCTTCTTCTCGGTGATGGCCTCGATGGTCGGGCCGTTGTTGGCCTCAGCCAGAGCAGCGTTGAAGAGGTCCAGCTTGGACGGCTTCGGCTCAGCAACCTTCAAGGTGCCCTCTGCGCCCGGCAGACCCTTGAACTTCTGCCAGTCACCGGTCACCTTGAGCAGTGCGAGAACCGGCTCGGTCGGCTGTGCGCCGACACCCAGCCAGTACTGAGCGCGCTCGGAATCGATCTGGATCAGGGACGGCTCCTGCTTCGGCTGGTAGATACCGATGTTCTCGATAGCCTTGCCGGAGCGGCGGGTGCGTGCATCAGCGACGATGACGCGGTACTCAGCGTTGCGGATCTTACCCATACGCTGCAGCTTGATCTTAACGGCCATGATTGGCTCCTTTTCTAGTCACCGGGCAGTTCAGACACGCGCCGCTTTCTGGCGCGCCGGTTCAACCCTTGGATTTATCCTGCGCGTGACGTGCCGGCCGTCCGTAGGCGGTACCGGCGTTACGCAGAGATGAAGTTTTACGTGTCCTCCACGCGGTGCGTGAACAACCTCAACAACTTTAGCGGAACCCACACGAGATAGGAAATTCCCTTTAGCTCTTGCAGAGTTAGGCCTTACCCCGCGAAGGGGGTAGTCTGTAATGCGGTTATTTCGACGCCACACAATCCTCTTTTTATGAATAAACAAGCCCCCTCTACATTCCGCTACCGTTACGACCTCGACGGCCTCCGCGGCATCGCGATCGCCTTGGTTGTTCTGTACCACGTCTTCGTCGGGCGTGTCTCAGGTGGTGTCGATGTCTTCCTCCTGCTTTCCGGGTACTTCTTCTTGGGCTCGCAGCTGCGCTATGCCGCGCGGCCCAACGCCTCCCTGAACCCGTGGTGGCCCATCTGGCGCACGCTCCGCCGGCTTGTTCCTTCCCTCGTGCTCGTCATCGGCGTGAGCTATCTACTCGTCCGGCTTTTCGCTCCGAAGCTCATGAACACGGAGCTCACCAAGCAGATCACGGCCACGGTCTTCTACTACCAAAACTGGGAACTGGCGCGACAAAACGCCGACTACGCCGCTGCCTCCGCAAGCACATCACCACTGCAGCACATGTGGTCCATGGCGGTCCAGGGCCAGTTCTACCTCATCGGCATCTTCTTCGCTCTCGGCCTAGCTGCTTTCATGCGCCTGCGCCCCAAGAACACGGGCCTGCGAGAACAGCGCTTCTCTTCCATTAATTCCATCGCTGGCCCGATTCTCCTCGTAGTTACCGTCGCTTCTTTTGCCTATGCATCCCGCGACGGGCTCTTTGGCACCCCGGAGAACTACTACTCCACATGGTCGCGCGCCTGGGAGCTGACTTTGGGCGCGGTGCTCGTCATCTATGGTTCGCACCTGCGCATGCCGCAGCACTTGTCCAACCTCGCCACCGCCGTCGGTCTGGCCGCGCTCGCCTGCACCGGTCTGGTCATTTCCGATACCTTGGCGTTCCCAGGGCCGCTGTCTCTTTTGCCCATCGGCGGTGCAGTACTCATCATCATTGGTTCCGGCGGGTCTTTCTCGCGGGTGCTCACCACCCGGGTTTCTCGTTGGCTCGGTGATATCGCCTACCCGCTCTACCTGTGGCATTGGCCTCTGCTCATCATTTCCATCGCCGCCCTCGGCCTTGACACCCCTCCGTGGTGGCTCGGTGCCATCATCATCCTGGTGTCGCTGGGATTGGCGGATGTGACGCATCGTTTCGTCGAGAAGCCCCTGCGCCAGCATCGCAAACGCCCGCTTGCCGACGACCTCCCCGTCCACCGCGGCCTTGCCGACCTCCGCACCCGCACCGGCGCTCTCCGCGGGGTCGGTGGCGTCGTCGTTGCTGCCTGCACCATTGCGCTCGTGGCCGTTCAGCCGCTGTGGCTGCGCAGCCTGCAGGAGGCCAACCGCGAAATCCTAGATCCGAAGCTCTACCCGGGAGCCACGACCTTCGTTGAGAACATCACGCCGCCTGAGAACGTGGAGATCAAACCGGATCCGATTCTCGCTCGTGGCATCCAGCCGCCGGTCGCCGACAACTGGTGCTTCATCCCGGAGCAGGAACCAACGGACTACTTCATCGAGACGCAGAAAGACGGCGTGACGCCGTGCATCTTTGGTGACGTTGATTCCGACGTCGAGGTCTACTTGGTGGGTGGTTCGCATGCGGAGCAGTTCTCCTCGGCGCTGGATTACTTGGGCCGCGAGATGGGCTTTAAGCTCGTCCCGCTCACCCGCGTGGGATGCCCCATCGAGCTGGGCGATGAACTGAGTGTGAAGCCCTCTTGCGCCGAATGGAGCAAGGAAGTGGTCAAGCGCATCATCGACGCGGACCCAGCGTTGGTTGTGTCCAATTCCACGCGGCCAGGACAGCCGTTTGGCCACGGCCCCGATGCTGTCCCACCAGGCTACATAGCCTTTTGGGACGAGCTGGCCAAGCACGATATCCCCTTCGTAGGCTTCCGCGACAACCCGTGGGGCTTCGATGAACACGGCAATGGCCGCCAGTTTGATGAGTGCTACGTGGCCACCAAGGATTCTCTCGGGTGTGGCATGCGTTTCGAGGAGGTCTACGCGCCCTATGATCCCGGCGCTGAAGTCCTCTCGCAGTACGACAACATGCTCGCCGTGGACACCTCGAAGTGGTTCTGCAACGCCGACGGCGATTGCCCGGTCATCATCGGCAATATTATGGTCTATCGCGATATGCACCACTTCACCAAGGCCTTCGCCGACTCTGCCATCCCGCTCATCCGTGAAGCAATCGCGCCTATCCTCAACGGCGAGCAGGTCAAACAGCAGCCCCCGCAGATTCCCGCCGATAGCCCCGTGATCCCCCAGTCCGCTGAGACGCCTCCGGCCACACCCGCGGAGCCCATCCCCTATCCGGCCTACCCCACAGGAGAAGCCATCTAGTACGCAGAAGGGCCGGCGCTACAAAGCGCCGGCCCTTGTCTCACCGAAGAAGGCTATGTTCTTCTTCGGTTATTTCTTCTTGCCCTGCCCAAAGTCCAGGTTGCTGAGGTCGATATTTTCCATGCCCTTCGGCATCTTTATATCGCCTAGTCCGGGCATGCCGCCGCCCATTTGCTCCTGCATCTTTTGCAGCTCCTGCATCGACGGCATGCCACCCGGCATACCGCCGCCGCCACCACGACGCTTCGGCGGCTTGCGCTTGCCGTTCTTGCCCTTGCGGCCCTTCGGCTTCTTCTTGGTAGCGGAACGCCCACCGCCCATGCCCGGCATACCAAAACGACCGGCCATCTGCGACATCATCTTCTTGGCTTCGGTGAAGCGCTCGATGAGCTGGTTGACGTCAGAAACGCTCACACCGGAACCAAGGGCAATACGCTTGCGGCGCGAAGCGTTGAGAATCTTCGGGTTCTCGCGCTCCTCCGGGGTCATACCGCGGATGATGGCCTGGATGCGGTCGAGCTGCTTCTCGTCGACCATGTCGGCGATCTGGTTCATCTTGTTGCCGCCCGGCATCATCTTGAGCAGGTTGCCCATCGGCCCCAGATTGCGCACCATGAGCATCATGTCCAAGAAGTCATTGAGCGTCATCTCGCCGGAGCCCATCTTCTTGGCGGCTTCCTCCGCCTTGGACTGATCCAGCTTGGACTCCGCCTGCTCGATAAGTGTCAGCAGGTCACCCATGCCCAAGATGCGCGAGGACATGCGCTCCGGGTGGAAGACGTCGAAGTCCTCGAGCTTCTCACCTGTGGAGGCGAACATGATGGGCTTACCCGTGACCTCACGGATGGACAGGGCTGCACCACCGCGGGCATCACCATCCAGCTTGGTCAGGACGACACCGGTAAAGTCCACGCCATCGCGGAAAGCTTCAGCGGTCTGCACGGCGTCTTGGCCGATCATGGAGTCAATGACGAAGAGCACTTCGTCCGGGTTGACGGCATCGCGGATGTTGCGCGCCTGCGTCATCAGGGTCTCATCGATGCCGAGGCGACCGGCAGTATCGATGATGACGATGTCGTGCTGCGTACGCTTAGCCTCTTCGATACCGCGCTTGGCGACGTCCACCGGATCCCCATGCGAGGTACCCATCTCATGCTCGTGGGAGTCCAGGGAGGTGCCAGGATCCGGCGCGTAGACGTCGACCCCGGCGCGCTCGCCGACGATTTGGAGCTGCTGCACCGCGCCCGGGCGCTGGAGGTCACAGGCCACCAGCATCGGGGTATGTCCCTTCGAAGCTAGGTGCTTGGAAAGCTTGCCCGCCAAAGTAGTCTTACCAGCACCCTGGAGGCCGGCGAGCATGATGACCGTCGGTGGATTCTTAGCCAGGTTGAGGCGGCGGGTCTCGCCGCCGAGAATCTCGATGAGCTCCTCGTTGACGATCTTGACTACCTGCTGCGCCGGGTTGAGGGCCTCGGAGACCTCGGCACCGGCCGCACGCTCCTTGATGCGCTTGATAAAGCCGCGCACGACGTTGAGCGAGACGTCCGCCTCCAACAACGCAAGGCGGATTTCGCGCGCTGTGGCGTTGATGTCCGCCTCGGTCAGCTTGCCCTTGCCGCGCAGGCCGGACAGGGCTGATTGCAAGCGGTCAGACAAAGACTCAAACACGGTGCAGTGCTCCCTCAACTATCGTGGATAAATTTATAACTTCCCCAGCTTAGCCGTTGACCAGTGCTTGGGTCACATTCCGGACGAGGGCGGCGCGGGGGACGTCGCCAAGCGGCACGGCGTGGAGCACCATCGTGGCGCCGGGCGCGGCGGTGGATACCCACTCGCACTCGGGAAGCAGCGCCAGCACGTGGCCGAGCGTACCCGGGTAGTCATCGATCCGAACTTCGAAGACTCCCCTGCTCCACATCGCGGTCGCGGGGCCCGGCACAAAATCGGGCAGCACGGTATAGGTGCCGGATTTATAGGACTGAACGAGGCGCTCCTCCACCGTGGCGAGATCGATAGCACCGTGCAGAGCGCGGATGTCGAACTCGCCGGCATAGCCCTCCTCGGTGCGCACGAGGCGCGAGCAAAGAATGTTCCAGCCCAGCGCGGCAATCAGGGCCAGGGGGCGCACTGCCTCCCGCTGGTAGCTGCCGCGCCACAGGACGGTAAAGCTGTCATCCTCCGGGTTGTGGCGCAGGCCGATGTCGCGGTCGGCGGCAACCAGAGGACGAACTGGGCGCAGTGCCTCCAACTGCGCAAAAGCATGCCCGCTGACCGCTTCAATGCCCTGCTCTAGCCTGCGGTTCCACACACCGGGTCCGGTGGATTCGGCATCGGCGCGGGCGAGCACGACGAGGAGAGCCAAGGTGAGGTAGTCATAGCGCACAGCTTCGAGGAGCTCGTCACGGGCTTCATCGGATGAAGGATCGGTGCGGGAGACGATGCGCGCCAGCGTGGTGTGCTCAGCGACCACGGTTTGGACGCGGGAGCGGTCCGCCAGGTCGAGTCCCAACTTGGCTGCGGCTCGCGCCACCATCTCCGCCCCCACCATCTCGTGCGGGCGCCCATAGCCTTTCCCGATGTCGTGATAGAGCCCCACCAGGAGCAGCAGGTCCGGCCGGGCCACGGAGGTGCGCGCTTCCGCACAGCGCGCGACGGTAAGGATGGAGTGGTAGTCCACGGTGTGAGCGTGCGTGCGCTCGCGCGGCAACAGCCCCCGGATGTGCTCCCACTCTGGGACGAGCCGCTCCCACAAGCCGTGAGCGTCCATCTCCTGGATGAGGCGCGGAGTGTTGAGCGGCGAGGACAACAGGCTGAAGAAGGCATCCGTCGCGGCGGCGGGCCAGCGTTCGGGCAGTTCCGGCAACTCGCGCAATTGCTCCCAGACGTGGGAGGGCACTGTTCTACTCGAGCGCGCCGCAGCGGCGGCCACGCGCAGGAGCAGCCACGGCTCGTCGAGATCGGCGGTGCGAGCGAGGCGGATCTCGCCCCCGGCATCGACCACCCCGATATCGAGTGGCTTGCGGGAGCGGATGTGGCTGCGTCTGGCCACCACGCCCCGCGCCGTTGCCAATGCCCGCTCCACGGCCTTGTCTACTGCCGCGGCGGCAGTCACGACGGCTGCGGAGAGGCCATAGCGGTCAGCAAAGCCCAACTCGTGAGCTATCTCCTCAGCGAATTCGGGATCGAGGACGTCGCGGTGTCGGCGGGCGGTGACGTGGAGGAGCGTGCGGACGTCGAGAAGCAGGGCCTGCTCTTCCTCGAGCGCTGGGACGTCGGCGAGGTTGCCCAGGGCGAGGGCCCGCAAGAATTGGATGTCGCGCAGGCCGCCCCGCCCATTCTTGATATCTGGGTGGGTCATCGTGGCCAGGGTGCCGGAGCGGCGCCAGCGGGTGATTGCTAGGTCGACGAAAGCATCGAAATTGCTCTGCAGTAGGCGGCGCCAGGAGGCATAGACCTGGGCGCGGGTGGAGTCCACGAGCTGCTTGTCGCCGGCGACGAAAGCCAGATCCAGCTGCGCGAAGCCGGCGGCGGGATCAGATCCGGCGATGGCGCCGAACTCGCGCGGGGTGCGCACGGCGTAGTCAAGCCGGTATTTGGCGTCCCAGATGGGGTACCAGATTTCGGAGACGACGTCCTCGGGAAGCTCGGTGTCATCCGGGTGGAGGAGAATCAAGTCGAGATCCGAAAAAGGCGTCATCGCCCGCCGGGCAAAAGAACCCGTGGCGGCAAGCGCACAACCGGGCGGAAGCTGCAAGGACTGCGTGAGGCGCAGCGCCGAAGCGTAGGCGTCCTCACGCAGTTGGGCGGCCGTAGACACCTTTTAGAGAGCGGCCTCGCCGCGTTCACCGGTGCGTACGCGGATGACGTCCTCGACGTGCGTGATCCAAATCTTGCCGTCACCGATCTTGCCGGTGTAGGCGGCGTCGACGATGGCGGAGAGGATGTCCTCCACCTGCTCGTCGGAGGTGACTACCTCCAGCTTGACCTTGGGTACGAAATCGGTGGCGTACTCGGCGCCGCGGTAGACCTCGCTGTGGCCGCGCTGCTGACCAAACCCCTGGGTCTCGGTCACGGTCAGGCCGTGCACGTCGTGCTGTTCGAGGGCTTCACGGATGTCCGGCAGCGTGAACGGTTTGACGATGGCAGTGATGAGCTTCATCTGTTACTCCTTAGCTCCGGCGGTGTCGACCCGCGGCTGGACGGTAGGTGCAGGGTTAATCCTAGCGTCGTGGGTGTGGCGACGGTGAGACGCCACGGACTCACGGAAGTCATAGGCGGACTCGCGGTGCTCGCTCAGGTCGATATCGTGGTCTTCATCATCGGCCCTCCACCCCAGGGTGGCGCGGATGAGGAGCGCCACAACCAGCGTAACGGCAGCAGAGAACAGCATGGCGACGAGCACGATGACCGCCTGGACGACGAGCAGCTTGAAGCCTTCCGAGAGGTGACCGGTAAGGATGCCGTTATCCGTGGCGAAGAAGGCCAACCCGATGGTTCCCCACAGACCAGCGCACAAGTGGACGCCAACGACATCCAGGGAGTCATCGAAGCCCCAGCGGTACTTCAGACTGATACACAGGCAGGCGATAATGCCGCCGAGGAACCCGAGGGCGATGGAACCGAGCGGGCTGAGTGCTCCTGCGGCCGGGGTGATGGCGACAAGACCTGCAATCGCGCCGGATGCAGCGCCGAGAGAAGTAGCGGCGTGGTCCCGGGTTCTTTCCACGAGCATCCAGCCGAGCATCGCTGCGGCCGCCGCAACAGTGGTGTTGAGCCATGCCAGGCCAGCAATACCGTCCGCAGCGAAAGCGGAACCGCCGTTAAAGCCGAACCAGCCGAACCACAGAAGCGCAGCGCCCAGCATCACCATCGGAAGGTTGTGGGGCCTATCGATGTGCTTCGGGAAGCCCGCGCGCGGGCCCACGACGATGGCCAGAACCAAGGCAGCAGCGCCAGCGGAAATGTGCACGACGGTACCGCCCGCGAAGTCGATGGGAGCAATGAGGGCCTCACCGTTTGATACACCGAAGAGCCACGCTGCGAGGGAACGCGGGGCATGGGAGAGCACTCCCCCGCCCCACACCATGTGGGCGAGTGGAAAGTAGGCGAAGGTTACCCAGGCGCCCGCAAAGGTGAGCCACGCGGAGAACTTCACGCGGCCGGCGAGGGCGCCGGAGATGATGGCTGTCGAAATAATGGCGAAGGTTGTTTGAAAACCGATGTCGATGATGTTGGGGTAACCAGCACTGCCGGCAAGGTACTCGGCGGAGGGCCCGGTGATTTGGCCGCGTAGCCCCCAGGCTTCAAACGGGTTGCCCACGATACCGGCCAGCGAGCTTTCCGCATAGGACATGGACCACCCCCACAGAACGTAGAGCACGGGGACGAGCGCTAGTGCGCCGAAGGACATCATCATCATGTTGAGGACGTGACGGTTGCCCGCCATTCCGCCGTAGAACAACGCCAATCCGGGGGTCATGAGCAGCACCAAGGATGCGCTGATGAGCATCCATGCTGCGTCGCCGGAAGAAAATGCTTCAGGAGTCATACGTCAACTAACCCCGTTTCTATAGCTTGATAGGTAACGGGACTTAATATACCTATCGCACTATAGAATTAGGAAGGGAAGTGAGCTGCAGATCACACTTGAGATCGAAAAAGCGGCGAGGGAAGCACTCTCCTCGCCGCTTGTCCCAGCACGCGCCCTAGAGCTCGTCCTCGGAAGCCTTCACCGTTTGCTCACGCTCGCGCATACGCTTAGCATACTTCACGTCGGTAACGGTCACACCGTAGATGGAACGCCCCATATAGAACGAACCCACCGACCCGATGATCCATACGCCGAAACACGCAATCATGACCTTGATCAGCGACCACAGCGAAAACCCGTTCTCGGCAAAATCCACGACTACCTTCGCCACAAGCAGCAGCGGGACAGCCAAGCCGACCGTCGGCCCCAGCAGGTTAACGCGGGTCAGTGCATCAGGCGCTCGCCACAAGGCGATGGCCGTCGCGATGACCAAAATCGTGGCCACAACCAACAGAATCGAGGCGATAATCTCCGCGATAGTCATGGTCTTACCTCCTGCCCTTCGAGATGATACGGGCCATCGACAACGTCGGCAGCACGCCGGCCGCGATAGCCGCGAGCATGGCGATGTCATAGACAATGGAAGCGTGATTAGTCATGGCCCACGAAATGTACATGCACAACATGCCATAGAAGACCATGTCACTCATCACGGTGCGGGTGAGCTCATCGCGGGAGCGCAACGCCAATACCAACGCCGCGCACACCGACGCGCCGATCAGGAAAATGCAGACAAAAACTACCCATTGAAAGGCGCTCATCGAGGAAAAATCAATCATTACTTATCATCCTTTCGGGCATCCTTGTTCTGCGCGACCTGGCGCAGGGGCCACACGGAATACTTCTCCACATCGTGCGCGGCCAGCGGGGTATCATCCGACTTCGCGATGTCCGGTGCGCGCATGTGACGGCCCAGCGTATCGAGCGTGTACTCGTAGAAGGTCGGGGCAAGTTCCTCCGTCGGGCCCTGGCCAGGTACGCCATAGTCAATGCCCTTCACCCGTGGCGCGAGGCGCTCCTCCATGTCCGCGAGATCCGCCATAACACTGGCTGGGTCATCCCCCATGACCGCTTGAACCAGCACGATACGCGGCAGGCCTTCCGCGATCGGCTCGCGCAAGCCCAGTGACAAGGTTCCAGGGGTTGCGGTAATGGACGAGGTGAACCAGAAGATCTCCCACGCGCTCGTCACGCGCAAGGGATATCGCAGCACCACGGGGCGGTATTTGTTCTGCGGTTTGAAGGATTCTGCGGCCAATGAAAAGCCCGCGACGAAGATTTCCTTGATCAGCCACAGCGCGTAGCCAACAGCATGCAACGCAGTCTTCATTTAACGGCCCTCCTGAAGGGAGTCGATATCGGGTAGGGCTACGGGGTCGTCGCCAAGCACAGCGTGTGCGTAGGCCTCCGTATCCAACAAGTCTGCAGAAGCTTCCATGGTGATGCTAATGACCGGCCCGGAGAGGATAAACATGGTCAGCGAGCCCAAGATGAGCGCGGCCGAGGGCGCCATCAGCTTCTTGCGGATCACCAGCTCATCGGGCACCTTCTCCTTGGGCAAATCCTTGCCCCAGAAGACGCGACGCCACACCCGCAGCATGGCCAGGAACGCGGCGAAGGAGGCGATGATAATCACCGCGATGACGGTCCATGCCCATCCCCCGCCGGTGCGGGCGACTTCCGCGACGATGAGAACCTTGCCCCACATGCCGGAGAAGGGCGGGAAGCCCACAACAGAGAAGGCACCGGCGGCGAAGATCCACGCGATGATGGGGTCGCGGCGCGCGAGGCCGGAAAGCTTATTAAGACCGCCCGTGCCGTAGGTCTCCTCAATGGCACCGGAGGCCAAGATGAGGGAGCCCACCGTGAGCATGTGGTGAATGGTGTACAGGATTCCGGCAGCCAGCGCGCGCTGCGCATCGTGGGTGGTAAAGGCCATCATCACCAGGATGAAGGGCATACCGTTGAGCATCTGGTAGCCCAGCACGCGGCGGATAGAGTTCTCAGCCAAACCGCCGAAGGAGCCCACCACCATGGAGATGATCATGATGACGATGATGAGCGTTCCCCAGCGCTGGTCCATATCGAACAGCTGCACCCACAGGCGGTACAGCATGTACACCGCCACCTTGGTGTGCAGGCCGGAGAACAAGCCCATGACCGCAGCCGATGTTCCCGGGTAGGTCCGTGGCAGCCAGGACTGCACGGGGAACACGCCGGCCTTCGCAGCGATGGCGATAACGATGATGCCCGAGGCCACCGTCACCGGGCCGTTGCCGGCGGCAGCGCCCGTGAGCGCCGCCAGGTTGACCACGCCGGTCACCGAGTAGATATAGCCCACGCCGACCACCAAAAGCGTAGATGCGAACAAGTTCACCAGCACGAAGGCGCGGCCGGCAGCCAAGCGCGACCAGGTACCGGACATCGTGATGAGGCCATAGGACGGCAGCAGCATGACCTCGATGAACACGAAGAAGTTAAAGAGGTCAGCGGTCAGCAGGGCGCCGCACACACCAGTGATAAGGATTAGTGTCAGCGACGGGTAGTAGCGAGACTTGGTCTCACCGCCCACGATGGCAAACCAGTTGGCACCGAAGGCCACGATCATCGTCGTAATGAGCATGAGTGCCGAGAAGGTATCGGCGGCGAAGGCAATACCCGCGTTGCCCAGGTAGTTACCCACGCTGTGCGCCACCACTCCGTTGCTCATGGTGTAAAGCAACAGCGCAAAGGAGGCGAAAATACCCACGCCCGGAACGATGAGCATGATGGCATCGCGCACGCGGCTCCATGGCGCGAGGAGCGCCAGCGCCGCCGATACGAGGGGAACCGCTGGGAAGAGCGGGAGGAGGGCGCTTACGGTGTCATACATCTAGTTGTCCTCCTCTTGTTCGAGTTCTTTCAAACGATCCATCTTGTTAGCCGAGCGCTCCAGAATCTCCCGGTTCTGGGTGTCGCGTCCCAGCGTGGAGAAAGCGTGGTCAATGGTGTTGTCATCCACCGGCTCAACAACATCCGTGTCGTCGTTCGCGCCCATCGCTGCCATGGTCAGCAGGATGGTCGAGGTAGCCATGGAAATCACCACGGCGGTCAGCACAAAGGCCTGCGGCAGCGGGTCCGCCATCTGGTCCATGCCCACCTGCGATGGAAAGGACTCCCCGCGGTAGGAGTACACGCCGGTGGCCAGGAGCATGAGGTTGGCACCGTGGCCGAAGGCCATCATGCCCAGCACGATGTGCACAAGGCCGCGCTGCTGGATGAGGTAGACGGCGCTACCGATGAGCAAAGCAATGGTCAGTGCGAGGATCATGAGTTCTTCTCCTCTTGAGCCGAGATTCGGTGGGACGAGGACGCACGGTGGCGTGCCTCGGAGTCATTGAGCAACGCCGTTGGGTCCGAAGACGGGTTGATGGACTCGGGATACGGGTCGTCGACATCCTCCATGACCACGCGCGGGGTATTCGGCAGCGCGGAATCATCGTCATGAACCCACGGCAAGTAGTCCCGCTCGGTGCCCGGGCGCAGGTAGCCACCCAAGGCGTTGATGGCCATGGTGAGCATGCCCAACACCGCGAGGTAAATGCCGAGGTCGAAGATGAGCGACGTCGTCCAGTGCTGCCCCAGGGCGTGGCCATGGATGGCGGTGAGGAAACCACCGGAGCTATGCGACGTCGGGATGTAGCCGATGAAGCCTGCCACCAGCGCCACGATAATGCCCACGCCGGTGAGGTGAATCGGAGTCATGCGCCCGAAGACAATCTCATCGGTACCGCGGGACAGATAGGTCAGGCCGATGGCAGCACCCATGATGAGCGCCGCTGGGAAGCCGCCGCCGGAAGCCTGGTGGCCGCGGTAGAAGACAATGAAGGACATGACCACCAGGATTGGGATGGCCACGGCAATGCCCTTGCGCAGCGGCACCGAGTTGAGCTGCGACTGACCGAACGGAGCCGGGCGTGTGCCGGAGGTGAACGGGAAGCGCGGCAGCGTCGAGGTGACCGCTGCGATAACCACGGCGGCCATGCCCAACACCGAAAGCTCGCCCAGGGTATCGAGTGCACGGAACTCCACGATGATGGTGGCCACCACGTTGTCGCCACCAGTGATATCCGGGGCGTTGTTGAGGTACCACATGGCCAGATCCGAGCGCTCGTGACGGCCCATCAGCGCCCACACGCCCAGGAATGCGGTGAGCCCAGCGAGCACGGCCACCACAATGGAACCCACCTTGCGGTTGTTGTTTTGTACTGGGTGGAATTTCTCCGGCAGGTAGCGCAGGACCATCATCATGACGATGACGGACAGCGCCTCCACCGTGAACTGCGTCAGGGCCACGTCGGGTGCGCCGAGCAAGAACATCTGCAAGGTCACGCCGGTTCCCGCGGTACCAATCATGACCGCACCGGTGAGGCGGTTGCGTGTACGCACCAGACCAAACATGGACAGCGCCACGATGCCCAGCGGCAACAGGTCCCACGGATTATCAAGGCCATCCACGCGCGGGTTGAGAGCCACACCGTCGACACCCGTGGACACCAGAGTGGAGCCCGCAAGGATGATGACTAGGAGGATGATCGGCAGGATCAGCTTCGACGGGTTGTGGGTATCGGACATGCGGCCAACGAAACGGCCGAAGGCTGCGCACACATCCTGGATCCACTTCAGAATCTGGTTACCGGTGCGCGGCAGGAGCTGGCGCTCCTCCATCGCGGTCCACAGCGGCCCGCGGAAGAACAACGCGATGATGCCAGCGATCAGCACCACCACAGAAATAAGCAGCGGGACGTTCAGCCCGTGCCACAGCGCGAGGTGGGAATGGCCCTCCATACCGATGGCCGCCACGATGTTATCGAGCGGCTTATCGAGCGCTCCCATGACGAAAATGATCGGCACCGACATCACACCCGGCAGAGCCGCGGGCAGCCACAACCGCACCGGTGCCTCATGGACATGCGACATGTTGCGCGGGCCATCGAAAAAGGCGCCGAAGATGATCTTGGCGGAGTAAGTAAACGTGAAGAACGCACCCACGCTGGCGACGATGAGCAGCAGCGCCTGGCCGGTAGAACCAATTGGTGCCTCCTCGAAGGCGGTGAGCATTCCTTCCTTCGACACGAATCCGAACAGCGGCGGGACCGCCGCCATCGAGGCAGCACCGATAAGCATGGAGCCAAAGGTCCACGGCATCTTGTTCCACAGCACGCCGAGGCGGCGGATGTCACGTGAACCAGCCTCATGGTCGATAACACCAATGAGCATGAAGATGGAGGACTTAAACAGCGCGTGCGCCAGCGTGTGCACGAGCGCCGCCGCAATGGCGAAAGGCGTGCCCACACCAATCGTGGCCACGATCCATCCCAGGTGGGACACGGTGGAATAAGCCGTGAGCTTTTTCAGGTCCGTCTTCTGCACCGCAAAGACCGCCGACATCACGGCGGTACCCATACCGGCGATAATGAGCAGCCAATTCCACACGGCAACATCGTGGAAGATGGTGGAGAAACGAATCAAGAGGTAGACACCGGCCTTGACCACTGCTGCCGCGTGCAGGAAGGCCGAGACCGGCGTCGCGGCCGCCATGGCTTCCGGCAGCCAGAAGTGGAAGGGGAACTGTGCAGACTTGGTAAATGCCGATACCGCAATGAGCACGGCAACCCCGGCGGTCAGGCCTGGGCGCTCCGCCCACACGTCGGAGGCCAAGATGCCCTCAAGGTTCGTCGTCCCCGCTGCGGTTGCAGCAATCGCCACGCCCGATAGCAGAGTGAGGCCGCCAACGAAGGTAAGGATCAACGTGCGCTGCGAACCCGCCTCACCTGACTTACCGCTGCGCGCAATGAGCATGAACGACGCCAGCGATACCAGCTCCCAGGCAAGGAAGAGCACCACGACGTCGTTAGCGAGCACGAGCAGGAGGATCGACAGCGTAAACGCGGTCATCAGGACATAAAAACTGACGTTTCCTTTTCCTTTAGGCAAGTAAGCCGCAGAATAAGTAAACACCACCGCACCGATGACGAGAGCCAGCATGGCGAAGAAGATGCCGAGTGCATCGCCGCGGAAGGCGAGGTTGACATCAACACCGGGCGCGATCACATCGCGCACCCACGTCACGGAATAGGTCAGTTCTTCGCCACGGGCAAGCGCCGGAAATTCTTTAGCCAACAGTGCCGCGGCGACAATAAAAATGCCGGCTAGCGGGTAGCCGGCTGCGCGATCAGCAACCTTGACGGCTACTGGTGCAAGCGCCACTGCGACAGCTGCGAGGAGGACAACATACAGGAGTGTCACGGAAGAGTAGCCTCACGAACCGTTGTTAGGGCTGTTTAATCAGCCTCACATAGACAGGACTTTCCCAGAGTATCATTGTGACCTCCCCCAAAGCACATCTTTAATGGGACGAAAACGACGAAAGCGCCCCACAAAGGAGGCGCTACGTCTCGAAAGAACTTAGGTCTAGCCCAGGGATCTATAAGGACTTACTTCTCCCCCAGCAAGGCATCAACAAATCCTTCAACCTCAAACGGCGCGAGGTCATCTGCACCCTCGCCGAGGCCCACGAGCTTGACCGGCACGCCCAGTTCCTCCTGCACCTGGAAGACGATGCCGCCCTTGGCGGTGCCATCCAGCTTCGTGAGGACAACGCCGGTGATATCAACAACATCACGGAAGATACGGGCCTGGGTCAGGCCGTTCTGCCCCACCGTCGCATCCAGTACAAGCAGGACCTCATCAACCTCGGTCTTCTTCTCCACCACGCGCTTGACCTTGCCCAGCTGGTCCATGAGGTCCACGGAGGTGTGCAGACGGCCAGCGGTGTCAACGAGAACAACGTCGACGCCCTGGTCAACGCCAGCGGCCACGGCATCAAAGGCCACGGAGGCCGGGTCCGCGCCTTCCTTGCCGCGGACAGTCGTAGCGCCCACGCGACGGCCCCAGGTCTCCAGCTGGTCCGCAGCCGCTGCACGGAAAGTATCCGCCGCGCCGAGCAAGACGTTGTGCCCCATGGACACGAGCACGCGGGCCAGCTTGCCGGTCGTGGTGGTCTTGCCGGTGCCGTTGACGCCGACGACCATAATGACGGCCGGCTTGCCTTCATTCGGCATGGCCTTGATAGAACGGTCCATCTCCGGGTGGCCCACCTCGATGAGGGCCTCGCGCAGCATCGCACGCGCTTCGGCCTCAGAACTGACTCCGCGCTCTGCAATCTTGTCACGCAGGGAGTCGGTAACTTGCATGGTGGACTTCGTACCCAGATCCGCCATGATGAGGGTGTCTTCGATTTCCTCCCAGGCATCATCATCAAGGTCACCAGCAGAAAGAATGCCCATGAGGCCTTGGCCAATGGCGTTCTGCGAGCGCGACAGACGCCCGCGCAGCTTGCCCAAGCGGCCGGCAGCCGGCGCAATGTCCTCCTGCGGCTGGGCTGCCGGGGCCTCGACAACCTCGGCGTCGTCGGATACTTCGAGCTCCTCCGGCTCAGCCTCGAGTGCCGCGCTTGCCGACGCCGCCTGCGCCCCCGCTGCCGCGGCGGCCTCCTCTGCTTCGGCTTCCTTAGACTCGGCCGGTGCTTCTGGTTCAGGCTGTGCTTCTACCTCTACCGCTGCCTCTTCTTCGGCTTCAAACTGAGCAGAAGGCTCCTCCTCGGCCGGAGCCTCAGGTACCTCCGGTTCCTCCTCTACCTTCGGAGTTTCAACTACCGGCTCCGGTTCAGCAATCTCTTGTTCGGTGGCCGGGACATCCTCTTCCGTGTCCTCGTCATCCTTGTCAACAGCAGCGGCGCCGGATACGGCAGCACCAGCGGCGGCAGCGCCCGCAGCTCCTGCAGCGGCTACACCAGCGGAAGAATCCTTATCCTCGTCTTCCTTTGCCGGTTCGTTCTGCGCAGCCGGTTCCGGCTCGCTCACCGGCTTCGCGTCTGCGACGGGTTCCGGCTTGGGCTCTGCCTGAGGCTTCGGTTCCGCCGCAGGCTTCGCTGCCTTCGGGGTCTCCTCGTCACCCTTGAGCTGAGCATTCGCCAGCTCAGTGGCATCACGCTGCTCCGCCTGCGGCTCAGGCTTGGGCTCAGCCGGGGCCTGCGCGGGCTGCTCGGCAACTGGCTGCTGCGGCGCCGGCTGCTCGGGCTTCGAGGCGGTGACAGGCTCCTTAGCTGCACCGCCGCCAGCAGGGGCAAAGTTAAAGCCAGACTTGGCTTGGTAGTTGCCGGATTTCTGCTGCTGGGTCAGCTCCTTCGGCTCCTCCACGGGCTTTTCAAAGGAGACCTTCTTTGATTCGCCGCGCTTCTTGCCTAGGACAACGAACAAGACCACGAGCAGAATCAGGACGATGACTGCTATCGCAATCCACATAAAAGTAGTATTCATGCCTTCCATAGTGCCAGGGTTGTCCACGTACGGCACGACAAGGAGGATGAAAAGTGCTGGGCGCAAGCCCTACCCTAGCGCGCGGCATCGACGCCGAGGCGCGTGGCATCCTCCGCCGCCTGTGCTGTGCCCGGCGCCTCACCGGCGCGGGACATGCGCTGCGAAATCACGCGCGTCACACCATCGCCGCGCATCGTGACGCCATAGAGCACGTTGGCCACGTCCATCGTCGGCTTCTGGTGGGTGATGACGATGAGCTGAGAATCCTTACGCAGCTCCTCGAAAAGGGCGATGAGACGGCGCAGGTTGACGTCGTCAAGCGCGGCTTCCACCTCGTCCATGACGTAGAACGGTGAGGGGCGCGCGCGGAAAATCGCCACGAGCATGGCCAGGGCTGTCAAGGACTTCTCGCCGCCAGACAACAGCGACAAGCGCTTCACCTTCTTACCCGGCGGGCGGGCCTCCACCTCGATGCCGGTGGCCAGCATGTCATCCGGCTCCGTGAGGATGAGGCGACCCTCGCCTCCGGGGAACAGCGTCTGGAAGACCTTGGGAAACTCCGCTTCCACGTCGTGCCAGGCATCCGTGAACAGCTGCAGGATCTGCGCGTCCACATCTTCGATAACGCCAGTCAGATCCTTGCGCGCTTGGATGACATCGTCCAGCTGCGTGGACAGGAAGCTGTAGCGCTCCTCCAGTGCCTTGTACTCCTCCAAGGCCAGCGGGTTGACCTTACCCAGGGAGTTGAGGTCCTTCTCGGCTTGCTTCAACCGCTTAGTTTCGGCGGAACGATCGAAATCCTCCCCCGGGGTGTAGTCCTTGAGCAGGTCGGGAATCGCAATGCCGAGCTGCTCCACGATTTTTTCCTCGGCCTCATCCACGCGCACCTGCGCTTGGCTGCGGGCGATCTCGGAGTTATGCGCGGAGTCGGTCAGGCGATCCAGCTGCTGGCGGGTCGAGGAGACCGCTTGCTTCGCCGATTGTGCACGGCCTTGCAGCACGCCGCGCTGGGTGACCAGCTCATCGCGTTCCTCGGCGGCCCGCTCGAGTGCCTGCGCGGTCCGGGCGGCCAAATCTTGGGCATGCTTGTCGACGGCCCCCGCCAACCTCGCCTGCGCTTGCCGGCGGGCCATGGCCTGATCGTGGCGAGCTTTGGCCTGGCGCTCGTGCTGGGCTTGGCGCCGCAGAGCCTCTCCCCTACCCGCTGCCTGGCCAACCTTCTCTTCGGCGCTGCGGGCCGCCAGCTGGGCCTCCACTTCCATGGCCTTGACCTGTTCCAGGGCCGTCGAGGCAGCATCGCGTTCCACCGAGGAGGGTTCATCAGCCTGCTCTTCAGCGTCTACGCGCGACAAGCGGTCACGCGCCTCCGCCAATTCTTCGCGCAGGCGGGCCAACTGCACCTCGATATCCGTGGCGCGGGCGGCGGCCTTTTCGTGCTCAGCCTTGTTCGCCTCGTATTGCTTGAGCAAGCGCTGGTGATCGCGCTTCCACGCCTCTAACTCGTGATCGTGTTCCCGTAGCGCGGCCTTGGCGCTCGCCGCACCCACGCGCGCATCGTCCGCCGCCAGCTTCGCGCCTTCCAGCGTGCCGGATAGTTCTTCCAGCTCATGGGTGGCGGTCTCCAGCTGTTGCTCGGCCTCCGCAATCTGGCCGCTCACCTCCACCGTCGAGGCAGCTCCAGTTCCGGCCTCTACCCAACCTTCGCCGACGAGCAGGCCCTCAGGGGTCACAGCTCGCAGGCGCGGATCCTCCGCGATGAGCTCGCGGGCTGCGGCATAGTCATCGACGAGGACCACGTCGGAGAGCAAGCGCGTCACCGCCGCTGAGACTTCTGGAACCAAGACCATCTGGTCTAGCAGCCAGCTCGCCCCGGAGGGCAAGTCCGCGTCAAGGCGCCAGGCTGAACCGGTGGGTTCCGCGGCGACGTCGATAAGCGGCGTGCGGCTCGCCGCAGCGAGTTCGCGCACGATGTCCCCGCTCACCGCGCCGGCTTGGGCTTCGGCAAAGGAGCCGAGTGCTGCCGCAACGGCCGTCTCATAACGCGTGGAGATGAACTCCGCGAGAGGTTTAAAGCCCTCACCGAGATCCAGTGCTTCTGGAACGGTCTGGCCCAGGGTATCGATCCGAGCGCGCAAACTGTACACGCTGCGCTCGTGTTGCCGCTGTGCGTCACGCAGCTGTTCCAAGCGTTTATCGGCCGCTGCAGATTCGCTGGCCGCGCGCACATGCGCTTCCTCCAGTGGCTCACGCTCGGCGGCCAGGTGCTCCAGCTTGTCCGCCACCTCATCAGCTTCCGCCTGTGCCCCCCTGGTACGGGATTTAGTGTTCGCCAGCGTCTCTTCCTGTCGCGCCAACTCGGACTCCGCGGAACTTACTTGACCGGCTAAGTTCTCCTCAGCGGCGATGAGGCGAACCACGCCTTCGCGGCGATCCGCAATGGCGCGCAGCTGCGCCATGTGTTCCTTATCGGCGGCCTCGAAGGCTTCCCGGCGCTCAGCCACTTCCTCCCGGATCGATTCCAGACGCTCCGCCGCCTCCTCGGCCGCGGCCAGCAACTCATCATGCTCCTCGTCGGCCCGCTGGGCGCGTGCCTCCAACTCATCCGGATCCTGGCCCGCGTAGGCGACCTGTGAGCCAACGTTGCTGGCGCGCTCGGCCGCGATGCGCTGCGTGGCGGAGATACGCTCCGACAGCGTCGAGAGCTCGAACCACAGCTTCTGCGCGGCCTCCGCGCGCGGAGTGACATCCCCCAACTCGGCTTCTACCTCGAGCTGGATTTCGGTCGCCTCTTCCAGCTGGGCTGTCATTTCCTCGACCTGCTCGGCGAGCACCGCCGCGCGCTTTTCAGCGTCGTCGAATGTCGCGCGCAACCGCACTACGCGGTCGCCGGCAAGACGCAGGCGGGCATCCCGCAAATCCGCCTGCACGGTTGCTGCGCGCTGGGCGGCCTCCGCTTGGCGCGCCAAGGGCTTGAGTTGTTTGCCCAGCTCATCGGTCAAGTCCTGCAGGCGATCCAGGTTGGCCTGCATGCCGGTCAGCTTGCGCTGCGCTTTTTCCTTGCGGCGGCGGTGTTTCAGCACGCCCGCGGCTTCTTCGATATAGGCGCGGCGATCCTCCGGGCGGGATTCCAGAATCTCCGCCAGCTTTCCCTGGCCCACGATGATGTGCATCTCCCGGCCAATGCCGGAATCAGACAGCAGCTCTTGAATATCCATGAGGCGCGCCTTCGCCCCGTTGATCTCATATTCGCTCGCGCCATCCCGGAACATGCGGCGGGTGACGGAGACCTCCGAATACTCGATGGGCAAGGCGCCATCGGAATTGTCAATCGTCAGCGTAACCTCGGCGCGGCCGAGGGCCTTGCGGTCCCCGGCGCCGGCAAAGATGACGTCCTGCATCTTGCCGCCGCGCAGCGTCTTGGCGCTGCCTTCACCCATGACCCACGCGAGCGCATCGACGACGTTCGATTTACCCGAGCCATTTGGGCCCACCACGGCGCAGATGCCGGGCTCGAATTTCAGGTTCGTCGCGGACGCGAAGGACTTGAATCCTTTGAGCGTGAGCGATTTGAGGTGCATTCGGTTTAGTTTAGCGCTCGATGAAGCCCGACTCACCGCGCGGTGCGGCCCACTGCTCCACCACGGCGTTCACTACGCCTGGGCGGTGGGTGGTCGACGGTTCTTCACGCAGCAAGGCCAGCAGCTTCTCGCAATCAGCACGCGGCCCTTCAGCAACCACCTGGACGCGGCCATCCTGCAGGTTCGTCGCGTGTCCTGCCAGCCCTAGTTCGAGTGCCCGGGAACGCGTCCACCAGCGAAAGCCCACGCCTTGGACGTGGCCATGGACGAAAGCCGTGAGCCGCTCATTCCCTGTGGCCGCTGCCTGCTGCGTCATCTAGTACTCCCTCAAGTTCGTGCGGTCACCCAAGTCGTGCTCGTGCTTGAGACGGCGGCGGTCCTCCGCGCTGCGGCGGGTTACCGGATCCGTGCCATCCCAGCACTCGACGTTCTGCAGTTCCGGCAGCATATCACGGTGGAAGACCGGATCCAGGCCCTTGCGGCGCTGCTCGTTGTAGTTCTTCAACAGCTTGATGGCCACGCCCGACAGCGGCACGATGGCGCACACGTTGAGCAGAACCATGATGGCAGCGCCGGTATCGGCCAGGTCGAACACCGTGCCCAGCGGGGCCACTGCACCGTAGAAGACGAAGGCCAACACGATAAGACGGAAGATCCACAGCACCGACTTCTTCTCAGAGAGGTACTCCACGTTGGACTCGGCAAGGTAGTAGTTGCCCAGAATCGAGGAGAAGGCGAGGAAGAAGAGGATGAAGGTGACGAAGTGGATGCCCCACTCACCCACCACGCCGGAGAGCGCATTCTGGGTCAGGGTTACACCCTCAATCGCATCGGAACCGAAACGCTCGAAATCAGTACCCAGCAGGATGATGAAGGCGGTAATCGTACACACCACCAGGGTGTCGAAGTACACGCCGAGGGTCTGTACGAGGCCCTGCTTGACTGGGTGGGACACCGTCGCGGTAGCTGCTGCGTTCGGTGCAGAACCTTCACCCGCTTCGTTGGAGAACAAACCACGCTGGATACCCTTGAGCATCGCCATGCCCACGGTCGCACCGGCGGCCTCGCGGAAGCCGAACGCAGAGCCAATGATGTAGGCAAGCATGTCCGGCACCTTGTCAAAGTTCAGGACCACTACGATGATGCCCATGATGAGGTAAGCACCGGCCATGAAGGGCACGATGAACTGAGTCATCGAGGCGATGCGCTGCACGCCACCGATGATGATGAGACCGGACACTGCAACGACGGCGATGCCCACGCCTGCCTTGAAAGCACTGGAATCCTGCCCGAAGGAGGCCGCCAAGGAATCGGAGATAGCGTTGGTCTGGAAAGCGTTGTAGAACCAGCCAAAAGTAATGGCGATGGCGACGGAGAAGATGGTCGCCAGAGGCTTCCAGCCCAAGCCGCGGGACATGTAGTAGGCGGGGCCACCACGGTAGGTATCCCCTTCACGCATCTTCCATAGCTGCGCCAAAGTGGACTCGACGAATGCAGTCGCACCACCAAGGATGGCGATGAGCCACATCCAGAACACCGCACCGGGTCCGCCCACGGAGATGGCCACGGCCACGCCCGCGACGTTGCCGGTGCCCACGCGGGAGGCTGCCGAAATGGTGAATGCCTTGAAGGCGGAGATTCCGCCATAGTCGGCATCCTCATCGGCGCCGACGCCCTTGGGCTTTTCGACGACCGCCTTGAACATGTCCGGCACCATACGGATCTGCACCAAGACGGTGCGGATGCCGAAGAAGAGGCCCGCGGCAATGAGCAGCCATGGCAGGACATAAGACCACAGACTGTCGTTAATGACACCGATCACGGTGCTGAAGATTTCTTGCATGCGTTACACATTAATAACTCACACCAGAATCGTCCTAGTTGGCCGCGGGCAGCCTCCCCTCTCCGCGGCGCTGACAGGACGGGCAGTAGTGGGTCCCACGCCCACCAAGCACGGTTCTCACGATTTCCTCACCGCAGCGATCGCAGGGCTGGCCACCCCTGCCATAGGCATGTAAGGAACGGTCAAAATATCCGGATTCACCGTTGACGTTGACGTACAACGCGTCAAAGCTAGTTCCGCCAACGGCAAGCGCCGCGCGCATGACATCACCGGCCGCGGATATCACCGCGACGGCATCGCGCTGCCGCAGGGCGCTAGCCTTCTTGAGCGGAGAAATCTGGGCCGCCCACAACGCCTCATCGGCATAGATATTGCCCACCCCGCTGAGCACCGTTTGGTCGAGCAGAGCTACCTTGACCGCGGTGCGTTTCGCGCGCAGGCGCCGCCCTGCCGCTGTGAGATCGAAGTCTGTTTCGAGAGGATCGGGAGCGATATGCGCCATGGTCAGCCACGGCCCGAGACGCCAATAGCCGAAGGTGCGCTGGTCCACGAAGCTGAGGCGGGTGGCGTCGTCAAGCACGGCGGCGATACGCACATGCGGCGAATCTACCTCACCGATCCGCACCTGCCCCGACATACCGAGGTGGATGAAGAGCACATCGCGTGCCGGGTCAGTGTGGTCCTCGTCGGCGAACTCCAGCCACATGAACTTGCCGCGGCGCGCCACCGCGGCAATCTTCCTGCCCACCAGCAGCGCGGACAGCGGCACTTCCTGGCCCCGGTTAGCGCGCGGGTGGTGAACCTCTACTGCTGCGAAGGAGCGCCCCACAACATAGGGCTCGAGCCCGCGGCGGACGGACTCAACTTCGGGAAGTTCTGGCATCGAGTCCTCGTGTTTTAGCTTTCTTTGCCGGCGGTGCCCTGCACCAGCAACGGCGTCTCACGCAAGGTTTGGCACGCTTCCTCCGCCGCCTGCTGCTCAGCGAGCTTCTTGTTGTGGCCCGTCCCCCGGCCGACGGTCAAACCGGCCACGGTGGCCACGGCGTTGAAGGTTTGATCGTGCTCAGGACCCGTCGACGTGGCTGAATAGACCGGCATCGCGGCCTTCAACTCAGCGCACAGCTCCTGCAAGGTCGTCTTCCAGTCCATGTGCCGACCGGACACCACGGCGTTGTCGATCTTGGCGGCGAACAGCTTCAGCACCACCCCGCGGGCGACCTCGAAGCCATGTTGACGGTAAATAGCGCCCAGGATGGCCTCGGTGGTATCGGCCAAGATGGAATCCTTGTCGCGTCCTCCAGTGGCTTGCTCGCCTTTGCCCAACAAGATGTGGTCGCCCACGCCAATCTCACGGGCCACGTCAGACAACCCGTAGCGCGACACGATGGACGCGCGCATCTTGGAAATATCCGACTCGGGGCGCGAGGGGTACTTGTCGTAGAGCTTGGCCGCGACGGACAAGCCCAAGACCGCGTCCCCCAGGAACTCCAAGCGCTCATTGTTGGGAAGGTGCCCGTTCTCATTAGCAAAGGAGCGGTGTGTCAGCGCCAAACACAGCAGCTCATCGCTGAGCTCCACGCCGAGTGCTTTCAGCAACGGGGCGTGGTCTACCTCCGCGAATGCTGCGGCAAGGGCCTGCTCACCGGTCAGTTTCTTCTTCTTGCTCATAGGAATTTCTCCAGCCCGGACCACCGCGGATCAACGCGTTCTTCTTCCCCGGATACCCCCGTGGTCACACCTTCGGGCACGTCCACCTCGCAGCCGCCTTCGCACGTTGGGGCAAACGGAAGGGACAAACCTGCCTCATCGATCACGGTCTGCAGGAGGTCAAGAATCCCGTCCTGAATCTCGGGTACCTCATCGCCCGAACCGCGATCCTCCTCCTCGATCTCATCCCCGCCGACGAAGGATTCGTCTGCGGAAAACACCTGGGACACGTGGAGATCCATCTCTGGGTGTAGCTCAGCCAAGCAGCGTGCGCATTCGCCGCTGAGGGTGCCGGTGACATCAGCGTCCACCAACACGCCGGAGCCCAACGGGGTCAAGGTGGCTTCCACCGTGACTTCAGCGCCTTCCGGGATGCCGATCATTTCCACGCCGATGCGCTCTGGCGCGGGTCCGGTCTGCACGCGGTGCTCAGGCAGCGCCTCGGTTCCTTGGCTGCGGAGCAATTCCGTCACGTCGAACTTCAATGGTGATTTCATAGCGCCCACCAGCTTACCCTGTGCTGCCCCCTGTGCCCTAGACTGGCAAGGACCTGAACGCAGGGTCATAGCCACTTAAGCACTTGCGCAAAAGCCTCGATTCTTCTGCTTCAGGCTTTTAGCCTAAAGGCCCATGAGCTACACCGCTACGGGCACGGCGCCTCTGGCCGCCACGGCACGCGACCTCGCACTCAGCTTTCCGCTACAGTGCCTTGTCCCCGCCGTAGCACTGGCCGTTGCCGGGGTGGCGTGCCGCCACGTCATCACTCGACACCGCCCCAGCATCTTTGGCGATGCCGGCCTTTCCTTGCACCGCGTGGCTCTCGCCAGTGCCCTCGCAGGTGTGATCGTCGGCGCCGTGTCTCTTCTCCCCCTGCACTTTGGGCCAATTGTCATTATTTCTTCAGCGCTGTTCTCGCTTTTTGCTGCGCTCATCGCGTGGGGCGCGCGGGAGTCCTTTTCGGCCGCCAGCATGGGGATTGGATTGATGATGCTCACCGTCGGGGCGGTGGATGTGTTGCTGATGCTTGCCGACGCCGCCTGGGGCCCTCTCTCAGAACCCCACGCCGTAGACACGAATTTCGGCATCATGTGGCTGCTCTATGCACTCCCAGGCCTCATCTCCGCCGGACTTGCCGCGGCACTGAGCACCATGTCAGCTAAGGAAGCCGCCCGTATCCGCCGCGCGGAGGAGGCACGCGCGTTAGTTCACGTTAGTAGTCGCGCGGCGCGCGGGGTGCACGGCGCCCCGGCTCGCGGTGTTCGCGCGCACTAGTGCGCCCCTCGCCGCGGGACTCCCCGCGGGAGCGCACACCGGCGCCTCGCCGCAGGGCAGAGCGATCGTTGTTGACGGTGCGCAGGAGATCCGACAAGGTGGTTTCGAATTCCGCCAGCTTGGCGTCGACGAATTCATCGCACTCGGTGCGCAGTCGGTTGGATTCGGAGTGGGCGGATTCCACGATGCGGTGCGCTTCGTCGTCGGCGCGGCGCACAACTTCGGATTCAGAGACCAAACGGTCCTGCTCAGCTTGGCCCGCAGCAACGGTGCGCTGGTACTCCTCATCTGCCTGGGCGCGGGTGCGCTCGGCATCAGAGCGCGCGTTTTCTACGAGGTTGGTGGCCTCATCTTCTGCCTGGGCCACCATGGTGGTGGCGCGGTGCTGGGCGTCAGCCAGCATGGCGTCGGAGTCCTCGCGCGCACGGGTAACGGTGTCATCGGCTTCTGCGTTGGCATCGGAGATGATTTGGTTCGCGCGTTCCTCGGCACCCTGCAGGATCTCATCCTGCTTGTCCAGAACATCTTGGGCATCATCCATTTCAACGGGGAGGGCGTTGCGGAGATCGTCGAGAAGCGCCAGCATCTCGTGGCGCGGAACCATGCAATTGGAGGTCATGGGAACGGCATAGGCCTGTTCCAGGTTGCGAACAAGTTCATCGAGGGACTCAAATACGCGGTACATGGCACCAGACTATCCAAGCAAGAGCGCACCACCACGTATCCCACGCGGGCAAAACGGCGAAAACCTCCCCGCTAGGCGGGGAGGCTCAACCTGGCAATAGAGGACAGGAGCGGGGCTAGATAACGCCCTGTGCCAGCATGGCGTCGGCCACCTTCTTGAAGCCTGCGATGTTGGCGCCGGCAACGTAGTCGCCCTCCAAGCCATATTCCTTGGAGGTCTTGTCAATGTTGCGGAAGATGTTGGACATGATCTCGTGCAGGCGCTGGTCGGTGTATTCGAAGGACCAGGAGTCACGGGACGCATTCTGCTGCATCTCTAGCGCGGAGGTCGCCACGCCGCCCGCATTCGCGGCCTTACCCGGCGCGAAGGCGATGCCGCTTTCCACAAAGTAGTGCGCTGCCTCCGGGGTACAGGGCATGTTCGCGCCTTCGGCAACATAGCGGACCTGATTCTTCACCAGAAGCTTGGCATCGTCACCGTCAAGTTCGTTTTGGGTAGCGCACGGCAGGGCAACGTCGGCGCTCACCTCCCATACGTTGCCGCCTTCGTGGTACTCCACGCCCGCACCCGCTTCGCCGGCGTAGGTGGAAATACGCTCGCGGCGGACTTCTTTAATCTCCTTGAGCAGCTCCAGGTCCACACCGTTCGGGGTGGTGATGTAGCCGGAGGAGTCAGACATCGCGACGACGGTACCGCCGAGCTGTTGCACCTTTTCAGCAGCGTAGATGGCGACGTTGCCGGAGCCGGAGACAATAACCTTGGCACCGTCGAAGGACTCACCATGGGTCTTCATCATTTCCGAGGTCAGATACACCAGGCCGTAACCGGTAGCCTCGGTACGCACGAGGGAGCCACCCCAGGACAGACCCTTGCCGGTAAGAACGCCAGACTCATGCTTGCCTTCCAGCCGGCGGTACTGCCCGAACAGGAAACCGATTTCGCGGCCGCCCACGCCGATATCGCCGGCCGGGACATCGCGGTATTCGCCGATGTGGTTGTGTAGCTCCGTCATGAAGGACTGGCAGAAGCGCATGACCTCGGCATCGGACTTACCCTTCGGGTCGAAGTCGGAACCGCCCTTGCCACCACCGATAGGCAGGCCGGTCAGGGAGTTCTTAAAAATCTGCTCGAAGCCGAGGAACTTGATGATGCCCAAGTTCACACTCGGGTGGAAGCGCAGGCCGCCCTTGTAGGGGCCGAGGGCGGAGTTAAACTGCACGCGGAAGCCACGGTTAACCTGAATCTGGCCGCTGTCATCTACCCATGGAACGCGGAAGATGAGCTGGCGCTCGGGTTCGCATAGACGCTCGACCAGGCCGTAATCAGCATAGTGCGGGTCCTTGTTGAGGACGATCTTCAGGGAGTCAAGCACCTCAGCGAGCGCCTGGTGGAATTCCGGTTCGCCCGCATTACGCTTGAGGAGCTTGCTGTAATAGTCGGAGATTTGCTGGTCGATGGACATGGCTATCCTTTCATTCGACACCGTGCCTCGCGGTCGGTGCGTCATCCATTGAACAAACGATAGTTTTCTATCAATTGACCTAAATTGCAAGACGTCCGTACTGCGGCGCGCCTTAAAGGCTGGTCAGAGCGCGAAAATTTTTTCTCACATCTCTGCCATATACTCGTGAACATGCGCATTCTTGTTGCCCCCGATTCCTTTAAAGGCACCGCCACCGCCGCCGAAGCCGCTGCTGCCATTGCACTCGGCGCGCGCCGCGCGCTGAGCTCCTCCCCGTATGCCGACACGGCGAAGGTACATGCCCTTCCCACGGCCGATGGTGGCGAGGGAACCGCGGAGGTTCTCGCTAGTGCCGCCGTGGCTCGCCACGGCACTGCGGGCCAGACCATTACGCTGCCAACTACCGATGCTGTTGGACGCCTCACCGAGGCCAGCTATCAGCTCGTCGGCGATACAGCCTTCATCGACGTCGCCGCCGCCACTGGGCTGCCTGCTGTCTCCGATGCCCTCGACCCGCTGCATGCGGACTCCTATGGCACGGGCGTGTTGGTGGCCGATGCCGAATCGCGCGGCGCCAAGCACATCGTTCTCGGCCTCGGCGGTAGCGCCAGCATCGACGGCGGGCTCGGCATCCTCGCCGCACTCGGCGCCGCCGCACACGATGCCCGCGGCTATGCCCTCCCCAAAGGGGGTGCTCCGCTGGTCAACCTCGACCACATCGACACGGCGCAACTAAACATGAAGGCGGCCATGTTGGACTACACTTTGGTCACCGATACCCGCGCCGTGCCCATCCAGGCCGCAACAATGTATGGGCCGCAGAAGGGGGCCAAGGGCGACCAGGTCGCGCTCCTGGCCGGCGCGATGCTGCGATTGTGCGAGGTCACGGACACCGATCCGGAGGCCGAGTTCTTTGGTGCCGCCGGCGGTATCCCCATCGCCCTGAGCTGGCTTTCGCGCACACTCTGGGGCACCTCGGAGCACTGCCGCATCGTGCCGGGCGGCCGCTATGTAGCTGAGGCCCTCGATCTTCCCGCCCGCATCGCCGAGGCGGACCTCGTCCTGACCGGCGAAGGCCGCTTCGACGAACAATCACTCACCGGAAAGGTGGTAGGCACGCTGGCCGAGCTCACTGGACCGCCCACTCTCGGCATCATCGCCGGCTCCGCTACCGCCCCGGCACCGCAGGGAACGCTACTCGAAGAGCTCGACGGCGACACGCACGCTAGCGTGGCCGAGCAACTTAGCGCCGCGGCCGAGCGCCTAGTGCTGAACTTCCTCCAGAATTAGAGCTTTCTGCGGGACTAAGGGGCGACCTGCACCGCCCACGGGAAGATAGCCGGGCGCTCGTGGGCGAGCTCATCTTCCAGCAACACATGATCCTTCGGCAGCACCGCATGCGGGGTCAGCAGGCGCGCGAGGACCATCGTCAGCTGGTTAACAGACCCCGTCACGCCATCGACGGCGATGGCGTAGCGATACACGCTCGCCCCCTCTAGGTCCCGCTCTTCGTGCTCCTCACGGTAAGTCTGGCGCAGCTGCTCTTCCAACCCCTCTGGGAATACAGCCTCAGGCACACGAGTAACCTCTGCAGAGGCCAGCGAGTTGTTTTCCACCAACTTACGGGTGGCAGTGCTAAAGATTTCGGCCACACGCTCCGCTTGGGCATCCGGCACCAGAACATCAAAGTGAATCATTGGCATGTAGGTAACCCTACCCAAACTTCAAGGACGGTAACTATGGCAGATCCCACACTTTCCACGCTGACTGCACTCCTTTCGGAGGACGCCGTTGATCTCAGCTGGCAACGCGCCTTCTACGAAGATCTGCATGCCCATCCAGAGCTGTCCCACGAAGAGGAACGCACCGCCGGGCGTATCCTCGACCAACTAGAGAACTACAACTGCGAGCTCGTCACCGGCATCGGCGGCCACGGCATCGTCGCCATTTTTCGCAATGGCGACGGCCCCACCGCCCTCATGCGTGCCGACTTTGATGCCCTCCCCGTGGCCGAGGAAACCGGCGTGCCCTTCGCCGCCACCAACGGGGCAATGCACGCGTGCGGGCACGATGTACACGCCACCGCACTGCTCGGTGCGTGCGCGATTCTCGACGCCCACCGTGCGGCCTGGCGCGGCACCTTCCTAGCACTATT
The DNA here is from genome assembly GCF_001814885.1 of Corynebacterium sp. HMSC068G04. Lineage (NCBI taxonomy): Bacteria > Bacillati > Actinomycetota > Actinomycetes > Mycobacteriales > Corynebacteriaceae > Corynebacterium > Corynebacterium sp. HMSC068G04. Next base: position 74,300 of record NZ_KV818333.1, read on the forward strand.
CCAGCCGGCGGAGGAATCATCCATGGGCGCCAAGTACATGATTGCTGACGGACTCACCGACCGAGTCCCCACCCCGGATGTTTGCCTAGGACAACACGTCATGCCCGGTCCCGCCGGCCAAGTGCAGTCCACCGCCGGCCCCATCCTGGCCGGTTGCGACTCCCTCCGCATCCGCATCACGGGGCGCTCCGCGCACGCCTCCATGCCGCATGAGGCCATCGATCCGTCCTACGTGGCCGCCATGGTGGTGACCCGCCTGCAAGCCATCGTCGGCCGCGAAGTACCTCCCCATGACTTCTTCGTCATCTCGGTAGGCGAGCTGCACTCGGGCGATAAGAACAACATCATTCCGGGCAGCGCCGAGCTGGTGCTCAACACCCGTTACTACAAGCCGGAGTTGGCCAAGCGAGTCTACGCCTCCCTCGAGCGCATGGTGCGCGCTGAATGTGAAGCAAGCGGATGCCCCGCTGAACCTACCTTCGAGTATTTCGCCCACGGCGAAGTCACCGACAACGACGCCGCCGCACATGAAACCGTTCGCTCGGCCTTCGACGCGGTCTTCGGTGATCTCTCCGTCACTGCCACGCCCTCCACCGTGTCCGAGGATTTCTGCTACCTCCCGCAGGCCTGGGGCGTGCCGTACTACTTCTGGTTCATCGGTTCCACGCCGGAGGACCTCCTAGGCAACCCGCCGGTCAACCATCAGTCCACGTTCCTCCCGGACTATGAGCCCACCATGCGCTCAGCTACCCGCGCTGGGGCTGCCTCCGTGCTGTCTTTCCTTGGGCACTAGTTTTCCGTACTCAACGCGGTCTGCGAGTGAGTACGGAACTGGTTAAGCTTGGGAGTTGGTATTTTTCCGCATTTTTTATGCCTAAGGTGAAGGATTCTCATGAGTCAACCCCAGCACTCCGATTTTCAGACCGCAGTTCCCGGACACGTCCGCGCCGCCGCCGGCGTCTCCCCCACCGCTGCCACCAACCGCAAGTTCTGGTCCGGCCTGTCCTCCTCGGTAATGGAGCAGATTGCGGACAACTGGGAAGCCACCCGCAGCGCCTACGCCGCCATCCGCCAGCAGCACTACTTCTCGGCTGAATTCCTGCAGGGTCGAGCCCTGCTCAACAACCTCACCAACATCGGCCTCGTCGACGAGGCCCGCGCCGCCACCCAGGCCACCGGCCACGAATTGGTCGATGTCCTCGAGGCCGAGCACGATGCCGCGCTAGGAAACGGCGGTTTGGGCCGCCTGGCTGCCTGCTTCCTCGACTCCGCTGTCACCCAAGACTTCCCCGTCACCGGCTACGGTCTGCTCTACCGCTACGGCCTGTTCCGTCAGTCCTTTGACAACGGCTTCCAGCGCGAAGAGCCGGATGCGTGGATGGAGAATGGCTATGACTTCATCATTCGCCGCGCCTCCGAGCAGCGCCTGGTCCATTTCGATGACATGGATGTCCGCGCTATCCCCTATGACATGCCGATTACCGGCTATGGAACCGACAACGTGGGCACGCTGCGCTTGTGGAAGTCCGAACCCATCGATGAGTTCGATTACGACGCCTTCAACTCGCAGCGCTTCACCGAGGCCATCGTGGAGCGCGAGCGAGTCATGGATATCTGCCGTGTCCTCTACCCCAACGACACCACCTACGAGGGCAAGGTTCTGCGCGTTCGCCAGCAGTACTTCTTCGTGTCCGCCTCGCTGCAGCAGATGATCGACAATTACATCGAACACCACGGCGAGGATCTCACCGGCTTCGCCGAGTACAACTGCATCCAGCTCAATGACACCCACCCGGTGCTTGCCATTCCAGAGCTGCTCCGCCTGCTTCTCGACGAACACGGAATGGGCTGGGACGAGGCATGGAAGGTCGTCACCGAGACCTTTGCCTACACCAACCACACGGTGCTGGCAGAGGCCCTGGAAAGCTGGGAGATCTCCATCTTCCAGAAGCTCTTCTGGCGCATCTGGGAGCTCGTGGAAGAGATTGACCGCCGTTTCCGCGAGGACATGGCCCAGCGTGGCCTCGACCAGGGCCGCATCGATTACATGGCCCCGGTGTCCGACGGTCACGTCCACATGGCATGGATTGCTTGCTACGCCGCTTACTCCATCAACGGCGTGGCGGCGCTGCACACCGAGATCATCAAGGCAGACACGCTGTCTGAGTGGTACGAACTGTGGCCGGAGAAGTTCAACAACAAGACCAACGGCGTCACCCCGCGCCGCTGGCTGCGCATGTGCAACCCGCGCCTGTCCGACCTGCTCACTGAGCAGGCTGGTTCCGATGCCTGGGTCACCGATCTGACTGAGCTGGCCAAACTGGATTCCTTGGCCGAGGACGAGAAGGTGCTGCGCCAGCTCATCAACATCAAGCGCGCTAACAAGCAGGACTTTGCCGCATGGATCGAAGCACACCAAGGCGCCACGGTGGATCCGGATTCGATCTTCGACGTCCAGATCAAGCGCCTGCACGAGTACAAGCGCCAGCTGATGAACGCTCTGTACATTCTGGACCTGTACTTCCGTATCAAGGTCGACGGCGAAACCGTTCCGAAGCGCACCTTCATTTTCGGCGCGAAGGCCGCCCCGGGCTACGTTCGCGCAAAGGCCATCATCAAGCTCATCAACACCATCGGTGACTTGGTCAACAACGACCCGGCCACTAAGGACGTGCTCAACGTGGTCTTTGTGGAGAACTACAACGTCTCCCCTGCCGAGCACATCATCCCTGCCGCCGATGTCTCCGAGCAGATCTCCGTGGCCGGCAAGGAAGCCTCCGGCACCTCCAACATGAAGTTCATGATGAACGGTGCACTGACCCTGGGCACGATGGATGGCGCCAACGTCGAGATCGTCGAGGCAGTGGGCGAAGAGAATGCCTACATCTTCGGCGCCCGCAACGAGGAGATCCCGCAGCTTCGCGCCGAGTACAACCCGGGCGAGCTCTACAACACTGTTCCGGGCCTGTCCCGCGTCCTCGATGCCTTTACCGATGGCACGTTGGGCTCTGAAAATGCCGGGATGTTTGGGGATCTGCGCTCCTCACTGCTCGATGGCTTTGGTGAGCACGCTCAGGACACCTACTACGTCCTCGGAGATTTCGCAGACTACCGCGAGACCCGTGACCGCATGGCTGCCGACTATGACGCTGACGAGATGGCATGGGCCAAGAAGGCTTGGCTCAACATCTGCTACTCTGGCCGCTTCTCTTCCGACCGCACCATCGCTGACTATGCCAACGAGGTGTGGAAGCTGGCTCCGACCCCCATTTCCAACGTCTAGACAAAAACGTCTAGACAAAAAAGGGGTTAATAGACGCACTGTTGCCTATTAACCCTCGACGGGCTTTCCTCACAGACAAAGCGCCGCCTCACCACCGTTCCTCCTTCCCACTTAGTGGGTAAGGAAGCAACCGGGGTGAGGCGGCGCTGTCTGCTTATCTGCGACAGTATTACTTATCGCGCAGGGTCTGACCCAGTTCGTGGACCTGAATCATATTCGTGTTACCGGAGATTCCAGGAGGGGTACCGGCGATGACGATGATCATATCGCCCTCCTTGTACTTATCCATTCCCAGCAGCGCCCCATCGATGGCGGCCATCATGTCATCGGTGGACTCAACCGCGTCACTCAAGAAGGTCTCCGCGCCCCACGTCAAGGCCAGCTGCGAGCGCACCGCCGGGTGCGGGGTAAAGGCCAAGAGCGGCAACGGGGAGTGCAGACGAGCCACGCGCTTAGCGGTATCACCGGACGTCGTAAAGGCCACGATAGCCTTCGCGTTAAGGCGCTCAGCAATATCGCGTGCGGAGTAAGACACAACACCGCGCTTGGTGCGCGGGACGTGCGTCAGCGGAGGAACCTGGCCGCCCTGCTCAGCATTCATCACGATCCGGGACATCGTGCGCACAACATTGTGGGGGTCGATGCCGACGGAGGTCTCACCGGAGAGCATGACCGCATCGGCGCCATCGAGCACTGCGTTGGCAACGTCGGAGGCCTCCGCACGAGTCGGGCGCAGGTTGGAGATCATGGAATCGAGCATCTGCGTTGCCACGATCACCGGCTTGGCATTCTCACGAGCGATCTGGATAGCGCGCTTCTGGAACAGCGGAACCTGTTCCAGCGGAACCTCGACGCCGAGGTCACCGCGGGCGATCATGATCGCATCGAAGGCTAGGACGATGGACTCGAGGGCGTCGACTGCCTCCGGCTTCTCGAGCTTGGCGATGACCGGAACGCGGCGGCCTTCCTCATCCATGATCTCGTGGACCTTGTCCACGTCAGCCGGGGAGCGCACGAAGGACAAGGCGACCATGTCTACGCCGAGCTTCAAGGCGAAGCGAAGATCTGCGATGTCCTTTTCCGACAGCGCCGGAACAGAAATGTCCATTCCCGGCAGGGACACGCCCTTGTTATTCGAGACCGGTCCGCCCTCGGTAACCTCGCAGACAACGTCGTTGCCGTCGACTTCCTTGCACACGACGGCGACCTTGCCATCGTCGATCAGCAGGCGGTCACCCGGCTTCGCGTCCTGTGCCAGGTTCTTGTAGGTGGTGGACACGCGGTCGTGTGTGCCTTCGACGTCATCAACGGTGATGCGGACGATTTCGCCGTCCTTCCACATCTCTTCACCGTTGACGAAACGGCCTAGGCGAATCTTCGGGCCTTGCAGGTCCGCCAAGACGCCGACTGCGTGGCCGGTCTCATCGGTGGCCTCGCGAACCCAGCGGTAGTTCGCCTCGTGGTCCGCATGCTCGCCGTGGGACATGTTCAGACGCGCCACGTTCATGCCTGCTTCAACAAGCCCAAGGATTCCTTCCTTGCTTGCGACTGCAGGACCCAACGTACAAACGATTTTGGTTCTTCTATCCAACATGGAGTGCCTTATTCACATCGGGAGTTTCTAACGGTTCCTAAACTACCCCCGTTTACTGGTCTCGGCCACCACGAACGAAGCTCATGCCGGGTTTTCGACCCGTAACGCCGGTATTCCAAGCGGAAAATGCGACGCCCACATTGCAGCTACAAACGGTAATAACCGGGCACATCCGGGCATTTCAGTTCCGCCGCACCGGTCTTTAGGTTGCCGTGTTAGGCACCGCAAAAGCCACGTGTGATCCCGGCTACTCCACAGAATCTCAGGGCTTTGCTCCGGTGGGCACTACCCGCACCGTCACCATTTAGACTCACCGGGGGCTACCCTCGGCAGCACTGCCCACCGCAGTCTCGGTGGTGCGGGTGGGATCGACTTCCTCCGGCGATTCCTGCCCGCGCGGCAACCGGAAATACACGATAAGCGCCACGACAAAGCAGACCACGGAAACGATGACGTTGACCCGGAGGCCGAAGATGTGCGTGGCGTCGTCCGCACGCATGTTTTCCACGACGAAGCGGCCCGCGGTGTACCCGGCAACATACAGCGCGAAGACACGACCATGGCCAAGCTTGAACGCCTTGTGCGCCCAAAGCAGGAACACGCATACCGCCACGTTCCACACAAGCTCATAGAGAAAGGTCGGATGCACAGAGGCCACTACTTCCCCAGTCGAGCGGCCGCTGATGGGCGCATACTCACCGCTTTCATTAACTCGGTAGTAGATGTCGAGGGCCCACGGGACAGTGGTCTCACGGCCATACAGTTCCTGGTTAAACCAATTACCCAACCGGCCGATGGCCTGGGCCAAGATAAGCCCTGGGGCGACGGCATCAGCAAAGGGCCCCAACGGAATACCCTTAATCTGGAACATGATCCACAGAGCCACCGCCCCCAGTGCGACAGCTCCCCAGATACCGAGCCCCCCGTTGGTGATTTTCACTGCATCGATCGGATCACACGTGGAGCAAAAGTACTTATCGTAATCCGTAATCACGTGATAGAGGCGCCCGCCAATGATGCCCGCCGGGATCACCACCAGGGCAGCATCCCACACCACGTCAGGGTTGCCTCCGCGAGCGGTATAACGGCGCAGCGTCATCCACATCGCGACGAGAATGCCGACGATGATGCACATGGCATAAGCACGAATCGGGACCGGGCCGAGATGCCACACGCCTTGTGGCGGGGAAGGAATATTGGCGAGGGTGTAGATCTGCACGGGAAACAGTGTGCCTGAAAATGACGGCCGCTACAACGCGCTTAGCTTCTACGCGAAGGGCACGCAGGATGTTGGCCTGCGGCCACCAAGGAACGGGCCAGGGTCATCGGGTCCTGGGCAGCCATGATGGACTCACCAACGAGGATGGCATCAGCACCTTGCGAGGCATAAGACAGCACGTTGCGCGGGCTATTAACACCGCCCACCGCGATACGAGTGATGCTCTCAGGAAGACCGGGCGAAATAGCAGAAAAGGCCTCCCGATTAATAGCATCGGAGGCCAATGACCACGCGTTGATCGCCACGACAGTTCCCCCTGCCTTGATAACGCGATCCACCTCGGCACAGGTGCGGACTTCCAGGATGGCGGTCATCCCGAGGGATTCCACGCGATCGAGAAGTGACTCGAGGCGAGCTTGGCTGAGCAGCTCCACCTGCAAGGGAATCGCGTCTGCCCCATAGCACCGCGCCTCATGAATCTGATAGGGATCAACGATGGTGTCGCGGCACAGCATCGGTAAGTCGACGGCCGCGCGGGCGACCCGCATGTCCTCGAGTGACCCGTGGAAGCGGCGACGATCTGTCTGACAGGCCATCACATGAACCCCTGCTTCCTCCAGGCTATGTGCCAGTTCTGCCACCGACTTCGGGCTATCCAAGTGGGCAATTTCACCGCCATAGGGCACGGCGCGCTTGATTTCGGTGATGATAGAGCATCCCGGGCGCAGCAGAGCTTTCGCGGCATCGCGCGGAGCGTCCATGTCGCGGGACCTTGCTTTAATTTCCTTGAACGGGACACGGGCCTCCCGCGCGGCTACATCAGCCAGCACTCCGGCCACGAGATGATCGACGGCGATCGGGGTAGGCATGATTCCACCTCCCTTCCCCGAAGGAGACTCAAAGAAAGAAACAGGGGCGTTCGAGATCACATTTAGGCTAGCGCGCCCCCACCTCTAACTAGAAATCCGGGGCACCCGTTCCCCGCAACAGGGCCTTTCTCACCAGGCTCTCCGTCACTAGGCTCGCCATCACGCTGCGAGTGTTTAGGAGGAACGGGGAATTTAGGAGGAGCGGGGATCTGTGGGATCAATATCAGCATCCAGCGCGTCCCACATCACGCGGCCGGAATCTTGGGAGGTTTCGAGTTCTTCCTGCAGGCGCTCCTGCCGTACCGCCGGGGTTTCGTATTTGGCTGTGCGGGGTTTATCAGCACCCGGGTTGCTCGCCACCAGCACCGCCCCAAAGAGCGCCAGGGCGGCGCCGACGAGCGCGAGAACTGGGCCCGCAGTCGACGCGTCCGCGGTGAGGACGACGGCCCAATCGGAAATAGTCGTCGTATCCACGGAGGTATCGTTGGTCCCGCCTTGCAGAAGCTCCTGGGCACGCTCCGCCTCGGAGCCGGCGGTCAACAGCGCCACCGGACGCCATCCCGCAGCCGCAGCAGCGAGGGCGGTGATGACGGAGACGATGCGCCGGCCAGTCCGCCGGAGAGCGAAGGCAGCCACGCCACCGGCCAGGACCACCACGCTCAGCGCGATGAGCTCAAGGGACCATAAGGAGCCGGATAGCTCCACCACGCTCGATCCGGCCTTATCGTCTTCGACCGCCGCTTTCACCCACGTCATGCGGGAGGATAGCCACAACAAGATGGCGCCGACCAACATCAGTATGGGTCCGCCGCGCTTAGCCATGATCTTCCTCCCCAAGGAGGTTTCGAGCGTCGAAACAGGTCCGGTCGCCGGTATGGCATGCCCCGCCGCGCTGACGCACGGTGAGCAAAATAGTGTCACCATCGCAATCTAGGCGCGCACCCACTACCTCTTGGGTATTGCCGGACGTCAGCCCTTTAATCCAATACTCTTGACGCGAGCGTGAGTAGTAGGTCCCGCGGCGCGTCGCCAGCGTGTAAGCCAGCGCGTGGTCATCCATCCACGCCAGCATGAGTACCTCACCTCGTTCCGACTGCACGATAGCCGGGACTAGGCCCGCCTCATTGCGCTTGAGCTGCAGGGCAATGTCGTCGCTCAGCTCATAGTCCCCGACGTTCGTGGTGCTGGCGGAGTTAGTGCTGTCCTCTGTCATTGACGGACCTCCTTTCCTGCAGCAGCTAATGCCTGCTTGACCTCGGAAATCTCCACCTCGCCGAAGTGGAAGATACTAGCCGCGAGCACGGCATCCGCTCCGGCGTCGATAGCCGGTGGAAAGTGCTCGGCCTTCCCGGCCCCACCCGAGGCGATGATCGGCACCGAAACCGCTGCACGCACGGCCTCAATCAATTCGAGGTCGAAGCCTGCCTTGGTTCCGTCACCATCCATGGAGTTCAGTAGAATCTCGCCGACCCCCAATTCCTCGCCGCGCTTGGCCCATTCCACAGCGTCGATCCCCGCGGAGCGTGTGCCGCCATGCGTGGTGACCTCAAATCCGCTGGGAAAGCCCGCCGCACGGCGAGCATCGACGGACAACACGATGCACTGAGAACCAAACACATCCGCGAGCTCTCGCAACAACTCGGGGCGCGCAATGGCGGAAGAATTAACGGACACCTTATCGGCACCAGCCCGCAATAGCTCACGAACGTCCTCCACCGACCGCACGCCGCCGCCGACGGTTAGTGGGATGAACACCTGATCCGCCGTGCGGCGAACGACGTCGAGCATGGTGCCGCGGCCGTCCTTGGACGCGGAGACATCCAAGAATGTCAGCTCATCAGCGCCCAGCTGACCATAGCGAGCGGCCAGCTCCACTGGGTCGCCGGCATCACGCAGGTTTTCAAAGTTGACGCCTTTGACCACGCGGCCATTATCAACGTCCAGACACGGGATCACGCGCACGGCAAGCGCCATGGTGACAATCCTCCTCATAGCTAAAGGTGAGATAAACAGCAGTCCACTCGGGACCACCGAACGGTGATGAACATAGTAGGAAAACGGTAAAACGTTAAAGAATAAGTCCGGGATTCAGCGCCAGTGCTGAGCACCGGTTTCAGCCCCGGGACGGGGCCTATTTAGCGGTCCCCACGCGGATTTCGAGCAATGGCCTCCAAAATCGTGGCATGCACCTGCGGGGTCCCGCCCACGAAACCCTTCGAGTGTGCAGTCCACTCATTGCCCTCGGGGTCGCTCACACGGCCACCGGCAGCCTTAATGATGAGCGCGCCCGCCGCGTTATCCCACGGGTGCGGCGAGAAATTCACTGCACCGTCGAACACGCCCTGAGCGACAAAAGCGTTGTCCAGCCCCACCGACCCAGTCATGCGGGGCCGCAACCCGGTCTCCCGTAGGTCGTTGAATAGGCTCGTGGGCAGGTGCGAGGAGCAGCCCACGTGTCCGCGCGCTTCGTCGAATCCGAGAGCCTCCTCTCCTCCCCCGAACCCGGTCGCCGGGCCGCCGGTCGTACGCAGCGGCATCCCTTGCGCCGCAACAACACGGCGGTTCAACAATGGAAAGTCGGCGACGGCGACGACCGGCTTTGCATCGTGCAGGAGCGAAACAAGAATGCCGCAGCACGGATTCCCAGCCGAGTAGTTCGCGGTTCCGTCTACCGGATCCACAACCCACACCGTCTCCTCCAAGTTGCCACCGGACTCTTCACCGAACACCGGAATGCCGGTGAGCTGGCCCAATGTCTGGCGCAACTGCTGTTCGATGAGCAGATCCACCTCGGTAGCAAAGTCTCCTTCGCCTTTGAAACGCGCGGGTGCCGCGCCGAGGCCCCTGCGGAAGAGATCATCAACCTGGTCCACCGCGGCTTCCGCAAAGGCAACAAGTTCGCGCGGATCCGACGCTGAAGTTCCTGTCATCGGGGCCATAGGCCTACTTCTCCTCGATCGGGTCGATGTATTCCTCTCCCGGCAGCGGGGTAACCTCCGCAACGGCTGCAAGAGCCTCCTCCAAGGTGAAGCGCTCTTCGTAGAGTGCTTTACCGATGATGGCGGAATCGATCCCCTCGTTCTCGTAAAGAGCCAACTCGCGCAGATCGTCGAGAGTGGAAATGCCGCCGGAAGCAGTCACCTTGGCGTCCGTGGCGGCCGCCACCTCACGCAGCAGCTCGATATTGGGCCCCTGGAGCGTGCCATCCTTCGACACATCCGTCACCACGAAACGGGTGCAGCCAGCTGCGTCAAGGCGCTCGAGCACCTCCCAGAGGTCTCCGCCATCGGATACCCAGCCGTGACCGCGTGTGCGCCACTCACCATCCACCATCCGGACGGCGAGGTCCACTGCAATGCGGTCGCCATGCTCTGCGAGGACCTTGGCAATCCATTCTGGGTTTTCCAGCGCCGCGGTTCCAATATTGACGCGGCGGGCACCAGTGGCCAGTGCGCGCGCCAAGGAATCGTCGTCCCGGATGCCTCCGGTCAATTCCACGTCTAGGTCCACGCTCGTCGTAATTTCAGCGAGCAGCTCGTGATTGGAGCCACGACCGAAGGCGGCGTCCAAATCCACCGCGTGCAACCACTGCGCGCCTTGGGCCTGCCATTTGAGGGCGGCCTCCCGCGGCGATCCATAGGACTTTTCGGTTCCTGCTTCTCCTTGGTCGAGGCGTACTGCCTGACCATCAACGACGTCAACCGCGGGCAACAGTGTAAAGCTCATGGTGGGTAGTCTACCTTTCACGCGGGCTCTTTAAAGCGTTCCAATCCAGTTCTTTAGCAGCTGCGAGCCCACATCACCCGATTTCTCCGGATGGAACTGAGTGGCCCACAACGCACCGTTTTCTACCGCGGCGACAAAGCGGTCACCGCCATACTCAGACCACGCCACCTTCGGTGGCTCAGTAATCTCGGTCTCGAGCTCCCAGCTGCGCGCGGCATAGGAGTGCACGAAATAGAAGCGGTCATCCGCGCTCACGCCTTCAAACATGCAGCTACCGCTGGGAAGCTCCACGGTGTTCCATCCCATGTGGGGGAGGACGGGAGCCTGCAAGCGGGTGACCTCCCCGGGCCACTCGCCGCAACCTTCGGTGTGCACGCCGTGTTCAGTGCCTGACTCAAAAAGAATCTGCATACCCACACAGATTCCCAGGACGGGGCGCCCGCCAGCCAAGCGTTGGCCGATAATCCGTGGTCCCTGCGCGGCGCGCAGCCCCTCCATGCAGGCAGCGAAGGCGCCCACGCCGGGGACTAGGAGGCCATCGGCCTCCACGGCGGTCTTGGGGTCCGCGGTGACCGTCACGGTAGCGCCGACCCGCTCCAGCGCGCGCACTGCCGACCGGACATTGCCAGCGCCATAATCCAGGACTACTACGTCGTATGAGCTCATCGTGGCTCCTTTCCGGGCCTCCTCGGCCTTCTAATCATGCGCAGGCGAGTCTGAATATCATTCAGCTCGCTCACACGGGTCTTGCCCAAAGCGCGGTCAGCCACGGACATGAGCAGGCCAACCGCGATGATGGCGGCACCAGCCGCGAAGGCGCCATCGTATCCGGACATAGCCACGACGGCGCCGAGAACCGTCGAACCAAGTCCAGTTCCACCGTCGTAGAAGATATTCCACACCGCAGAACCTTCGGACAGGCGCTCGCGAGGGAGGCGGTCGAACATCGACAACAAAGCCTCGTTCTGGACGATGCCGAAACCCGCACCATAGATGACAGTGCCGAACACGAGCAGCCATACTGACCATTCTTGCCACAGCACGGCGGCGATTAGACCCACGCCAAAGACTGAGAAAGCCTGGGCTGGAATCATCAACGTGCCTGGCTGGCCCACGCGGTCCGCCACGACACCGGCGACATAGCGTGAAATCATGGCCGCGCCACCGATCACGGACAGCATGAGGCCACCCAGGACAGCGCCACGCTCAGGATCCAGCTCGCGCACCGCCGGGGAAATGAAATTGGAGGCGACGCCGTAGCTCACGGAGAAACTGGTCAAAGCGAGCGCTGGGACGAGCACAAGCTTCCACATTGGTGCCCGCGGAGTGGTATCCGTTGGGTCCGGCAACCCCACTGGAGCTGCCTTGATTTGCGGTACCAAAATGCAGGTAAAGAATCCCAGCAGGCCAAGGCCAGCGGCTAGGAGATACACCGTGTTGTAGTTAAAGGCTGAAGCCACTGCGAGACCCAAAGGCAAGAACGCCATCTGGGCTGCACCGATGAACAAACCGAAGATACCGGTGGCCTTGCCCAGCAAACGCCGCGGCGTAATTTCTGCGATGAGAGCGTTCTCCGCCACTGTGAGAGCGCCAAAACCGATGCCGCGCAGGGCGGAGAATCCCAGGGCGATCGGGGCGGCATCGCCCAGCATGTGCCCCAATGCCGGCAGCCCCAGCAACAGTGCCGAGGCCGCCATGATCGGACGGTACCCAAAGATGCGCAGCAGCATCGGAGTCGCCATCTGGGTAAGCACCGTCGCTAACATGAACACGCCGGTGGTGGCGCCAGCCAACGTGGCGGAGCCACCGGAGTCCAGCACGGCCAGGGGCACCACTGGAAGCAGGACCGACCAGGCACCGAAGGCGGAAACCACCGCGATCATGGTTTCCTTAAAGCCGGCGACCTTCCATACGCTCTGAGGGGTCTTTTCCGTCACTTCGCTGCCACCCCCGCTGAGAAGATGTCAAGCATCCAGGCCAGCGCCGCGATCGCGGAGACCGCCGCGAGCGCACCCGCGACCACGGTCATCAGCACCGAGCCATTCTGATACGCCGCCCACGCGCCGCCGACGAGCAAACCGGTGACCAGAAAGAGAATGAGAACCAACAAGTTCATAACGGCTTAGAGGGCTCCCTTCGTCGAAGGAACTCCGGTCACGCGCGGATCCCGCTCAGTAGCCTGGCGCAGGGCGCGGGCCACCGCCTTGTACTCAGCCTCCGTGATGTGGTGCGGATCGCGGCCGTACCGCACGTTGACATGCAGAGTCGTCGCCGAGTGCGTGGCAAAGGTTTCGAAGAAGTGACGGTTGATCACCGTGGCGTAGTGCCCGCCGATGACCTGCCACTCCATGTTTTCCGGTTCGCCATTCATCACGAAGTAGGGGCGCCCAGAAATGTCGACGACGGCCTCCACCAGTGCCTCATCCATGGGCAGCAGCTGGGACCCGAAACGGCGGATACCGGACTTGTCCCCCAATGCTTCCAGGAAGGCACGGCCGAGAACAATCGCGGTGTCTTCGACGGTGTGGTGGGCATCGATGTCGATATCGCCGTCGGCGTGGACGCGAAGGTCGAAGGAGCCGTGGGTGCACACAGCATTCAGCATGTGATCAAAGAACGGCAGCCCCGTCGAAATATCCGCTTGGCCGGTGCCATCGAGGTTGATTTCTACAGAGATTTTTGTCTCCCCAGTAACGCGCTCGGCGCGGCCAATGCGGTCGCCGCCATCGCGGCGTGCAGCTTCATCAGCGCTCATCGTCCCCACGCTCCTCCTTCAAATCGTGCCCCATAGGAGGGGCTCAGTTAATCATCTCTACTGTATCTGCCAAGTCCTCTGCGGCCGAAAGGAAGGCATCATTCTCTTCAGGCAGGCCAATCGTGGCGCGCAGGAGTCCCGGTACGCCGTTATCTCGGATCAAGACATCGCGGTCCAGGAACCCCTGCCACACCGCGTGCTGATCGGCAAAGCGTCCGAAGGACACGAAGTTGGATTCGCTCGGCACCACGTAGTACCCGAGCTCCTGGAGCCGTGCGACAACCCGGTCCCGCTCCGCCGACAGCTTCGCCACGGTGCCCAAAGTCTCCTCCTTGTGTGTCAGAGCCACGGTGGCCGCGATCTGGGAGAGGACAGAGAGGTGATAGGGCAGGCGGACGAGCATCACGGCTTCCACGAAAGCCGGATCGGCCACGAAGTAGCCCAAGCGTCCGCCGGCGAAATCGAAGGCCTTGGACATCGTGCGTGAGACCACGAGCTTGGTCGGATATTTCGCCAGCAGCGTGGTGGCAGAAGGTGAAGGCGAGAACTCCATGTAGGCCTCGTCCACGATGACGATGCCCGGCGCGGCCTGCACGATCTTCTCCACTAGGTCGATCGGGGTGACGTCACCGGTGGGATTGTTCGGGGTGGTAATAAAGACAACGTCGGGGCGGTGCTTGGCGACGGCCTCCAGCGCCTCCTTTTCCGCAATGCGGAAATCCTCGTTCCGCGGGCAGGAGATGAATTCGGTTTGGGTGCCCGCGCACAGGATGGGGTGCATGGAATAGCTCGGGGTAAATCCCAGCGCGCTGCGCCCCGGCCCTCCGAAGGCTTGGAGCAGCTGCTGCAGCACCTCGTTGGAACCATTGGCCGCCCACACGTTGTCCACGCTGACATTCACGCCGGTCTGCTCACTGACATACCCCGCCAGCGCCGTGCGCAGTTCGACGGCGTCGCGCTCTGGATAGCGGTTGAGCTCTCGGGCGTGCTTTTCGACGGCCGCCACGATGTCCTTGACCAGCGCCTCCGACGGCGGGTAGGGGTTCTCGTTGGTGTTGAGCTGGTTGGTCACCGTCAGCTGCGGGGCTCCATAGGCACTGGAGCCGCGCAATTCTTCGCGCAGGGGAAGATCCTTCAACTCAGCCATTACTTAAGCCTCTACTTTCTGGGTATCTGGGGCATCGGCGAATCGTGCAGCAATTGCTTCACCGTGGGCAGGCAGTGCCTCCGCGGTGGCAAAGGCAATCACATTCTCCGCCACCTCCCCGAGTGCTGCGCGGTCATACTCGATGAGGTTGACCGGGCGCAGGAAGGTGTGCGTCGACAGCCCAGCGCTAAACCGCGCGGTTCCCGAGGTGGGCAAGACGTGGTTGGAGCCAGCGGAGTAATCACCGAGCGGCACCGGCGAATAATCACCCACGAAAATGGCACCGGCGTGGCGGATACGCTCCGCTACTGCCCGGGCATTCTTCGTGTGAACCTCCAAGTGCTCAGCGGCATAGGCGTCCGCGACAGCAATGCCCGCTTCGAGGTCATCGACCAACACGATGCCGGACTGTTCGCCGCGCAAAGCCTCAGCTGCGCGCTCGGCGTTCGCGGTGGCGGTGTAGCGCTGAGCTACTTCCGCATTCACGGCGGCAGCAAGCTCCTCCGAGTCGGTGATGAGCACGGAGGCAGCCATCGGATCATGCTCCGCCTGAGAAATGAGGTCATAGGCCACGTAGACCGGGTTGGCGGTCTCGTCGGCCAGGATAACGATCTCGGTGGGGCCGGCTTCCGCATCGATACCCACCACGCCGTGTACCGCGCGCTTGGCAGCAGCAACAAAGACATTGCCGGGGCCGGTGATGATGTCCACGGGCTCAAGAGCATCCTCCCCCGTGGCGGGTTCATCGTCGCCGTAGGCCAGCAAGGCGATGGCTTGTCCACCACCGACTGCCCAGACATCGTCCACGCCGAGCATGTGGCACGTAGCCAGCACCGTCGGGTGCGGCAGGCCGCCGAATTCCTTCTGCGGCGGAGAAGCCACGACCATCGCTTCAGCGCCTGCTTCTTGGGCCGGGACGGCATTCATAATGACGGAGGATGGGTACACCGCCTTGCCTCCTGGCACATACAGTCCTACCCGCTCAATGGGTTGAAAAACCTCGGTAACCGTTGCACCTGGCGCCAGCGTTGTCGTGTGTGGGGCCGGCTTCTGGTCCGCGTGAACGGCGCGCACGCGGGCGATAGATTCTTCGATAGCTGCCCGGACCTGAGGGGCCAGTTCTTGGGCCGCCTTCTCGAGCTCCTCATGCGGGACCCGCACCGCGGCGGGGCGGATGCCATCGAATTTCTCACCAAAGTCGAGGGCCGCCGCAACACCACCTTCTCGCACCTTGTTCACCATGGGGATAACAATGTCCATGACTGAGGAAACATCGGTTCCGCCTCGCGGCAATACTCGGCGCAGGCGGGAGGTGGTGAGAGTCTCTCCGCGCAGGTCAATGGTTCGTAGCATGCTCAAGCCCTTTTCATAATATACAGCCGCATAATATGCAGCGGTTTCTATACCTTCCCATTACTATACCCGTGCCAAAAAGCCAGCGAGCTGGCAGGTGCAGGTTATAGAATGTGTCACTACTAACACGTTCCGGCACCCCGACTCGGCGAAGGGAGGCGGCGAGATGAGCAACGGCGCCGAAGGTAATGACAGCCACTCCACCTCGGATCTGCTTGCCCGTGTGGAGCACCTCGCGCACCGCGAAAGCCTCCACTGCATCCGGGTCAGCGCGCACGAACTCCTCTTCCCCCATCCGCCGCTCGGGGAGACCCGCGCCTTTATGGATACCGAGGGCGAGCCCATTTTACGTTTCTGCACCACCCACCACGGGGTCTTGGGCTTCGGCGATATCCCCGCGCTCAGCGAGTTCGTCAACGACTGGAACCACGATTGTCTTTCGCCGCAGCTCGTGCTCAATTATTCCTCCCCGACCGAGGTCGAGGTGTGGGGCCATTCCTTCCTCGTCGTGCACCAGAAACCCACGGCGGCCCAGCTCTCCGCCTCTGTCATCCCTGCGCTGCACAACGCGGCGGCCTGCCTTGAGGAATTAGCGGATTATTTCCCCGTCTTGACGCTTCCCCGCCCGGCGGCTCCGGAAGAACAGATAGAGCTCGACGGCCCCGTCGGCACAGTCGATACCGCTCGTCTCGGGGAGCTTTTACCCGCCCTCGGTATTACGCGTTTCCAAGCAGATGCGGAAGAGGCCGTCTACGCGTGGATAAACGATGTCCTCTTTGCCTTCGCTATCGACTCTGGGCCGAGCCTCATCATTAAAGGCCATTGGGATCCCAACCTCCCAGGCAGCGAATTCTCCAAAATTTTCCTCATCTGCAATGACTGGAACCGCACCAACCACTCGGCTTCTGCCTTCTGCCACTCCAACGTCGATGGCTTGCAGGTGCGCATTGACTACGCCGTTATGACGGGCGCTGGGCTTTCCGACGCCCAACTGATCACCGCCCTAGGCCGCGGCATCAAACACGTCCTCCACGGCATCGATGACATTTCACGCGATGCTGTGGGCTCCTCCCCCGTCGCTTGGCCCTAAGGAGCCTCTGCCTCAGCCGCCATTGCCTCCGCTTCTTCGTCGTCCACGGCACGAGGAGGATTGACAAATACTGCGGACCAGTACGTAAACATGGCCATGAACGGCCCCACGAGCCAGGCGATGCCGGGCGAGAATTTCGGCACGAACTCCACAATTTCCCCGGGATCGTCCGGGATACTCGTTGCGGTAGCTCCACCAAAGACGTAGAACGACGCCGCGCCAGCCAAGGAAGCCAGGGCTACCCACAGCAATACCCCGACGCCGCGGTAGCGCTCGCCGCGCCGATAGGCAATAAGCCCCAACGCCATACCCAGGGCACCGGTAATGAGTACAAAAGTGATGTAGGAATCAAACTGAACGTTAGCGACGTTGCGCAGGGCGTAGCCGCCATCATCAACCCGGTGCCCCTTCAGGGCAGGACGCCACAGCCCCCACGCGGCGCCGGCCACAGAAAACCCGAGGAGCGCTAACGCGAGCAACCCCGCACCAAATCCGATGGCGCGGGGTATGCGAAAGCTAGGTGCACGCAGTGCAGGCACGATATGTTCTAGCCGCAGAAGGTCCAGTTGCCGTTCTCACGCTTGAAGCGCATGGTGGAGCTGTCCATGCCCTTGCTGGTGTTGACGTTCACGGTTGCGGATGCATCGTCACCGTTGACCACGACATCGTTGATGGACTCAACACCGGTCTTGGACCAGTCAAAGCCTTCCATCTGCGAGGTGTCCTGGCCAGCTGCCGCCATCATGTCCTTGAGCTGGTCCATCGGAACATCCGGAACCTGGTTGTAGTCCACCTGGTCAAGGCCGGAGTTCGGGTCGTTGCGCACTTCAGCGCAGGTGTGCTCCGGGAGGTACTTCACGAAGGAACGCATGGTCTGCTGCTCGTACATGCCACGGACCAGACCATTGATGCCGTCAATGTCTTCCTGGCTTGCAGCCTCACCCTGGACCGGCTCAACCTTCGGCATGCTCTGGAACGGATCCACACCGTTCTCGAAGGGGTTAGCCATGGCCTGGTTTTCGCCGCCCTCGGGGTTCTCCCCTTCCGGCTTCGGATCGGCGTTCTCGCCGTCCTTATTCTCTTCGCCTTCCTTCTTTTCGTCTCCCTCCTTCTTTTCAGAATCCTTCTCCTTCGACTGCCCCTCGGAGGTCTTGTCCTTGGACTCCGTCGTGGTGGTGGTCTTCACCGCGGAGGAAGCGGTATCGGTAGCGTTCTCATCATCGGAACCGCAAGCAGCCAAGGAGAGCGGCGCGACGAGCGCAACAGCGACGAGGGACTTCTTGGCAGGTGTCAGAAAAGACAAGGGATAACTCCTAATATCTATAGAGAGCGATAGTAAAAACCACGCTGGGCGTGGCAGTTGCTCTTGGGCACTTCACATAACCCTAACAAGGCATGATTGTATAAACCCTACACTTCACCTTGAAGCTTCCTGTGAGCCACGCTTGGCGGTTCCTTCCGCCGCGTAGAGTAGTTTCCGTGCACCTTTCTCGCGACGCTATCGTTTCCACCGCCCTCGAGCTCTTGACACGCTACGGGCTCGCCGATGTCACCATGCGCCGTGTTGCCACCAACCTCGGCGTTGCTCCCGGCGCGCTGTACTGGCATGTGGCCAATAAGCAATCGCTCATCGCCGCAATGACCTCCGAGATCCTCTCCCCCGTTACAGGAGAGACCACAACGGAGCTGGTCAGCTCCCTTCATGGGGAACTCACGCGCTGGCGCGACGGCGCCGAAGTCGCCATAGCAGGTGCCGCCTTCCCCGAATCCTCAGCAAGTTCTGACTTGGAGAAGCTTTTCACCTCCGCGTTGAAGCGGGAAGCCCCCGGGGCATCACCGGAGGATAGAGGTGTCGCAGCCCGTGCTCTCATCCATTACGTCCTGGGAGCGACCTTCATGGAGCAATCCCGCGAACAGCTCAGTGGGGCGTCACCAAGCGCAGCTCCCTCAGCGTCGAATGCTGTGTCAGGCGTTGACACCTTGGTGCGCGCCGCAGAACTCATGGTCGCGGGTTTACGCACGCTGTGAACCGATCGCATGCAGCGGAATTGACTAAACTAAGCCTCATGACTGAGACCCGTGCTGATATAACGCCATCTCGCCAGGTGTGGCCTGGTTCCCCCTCCCCACTCGGCTCCACCTTCGATGGGGCCGGTACTAATTTTGCTATCTTTTCCGAAATCGCTGAGAAGGTCGAGCTCTGCCTCATCGATCACAACGGCAACGAAGAACGCATTGAACTGACCGAGATCACCGCCCACGTCTGGCATGCCTACCTTCCCAACGTGAGCCCGGGGCAGCGCTATGGCTACCGCATCCATGGCCCTTATGAACCAGAACATGGCCTGCGCTGCGATCCTTCAAAGCTTCTTGTCGATCCTTATGCTCGCGCCTTCGACGGTGATTTTGATGGCGATGCCTCTCTGTACTCCTACGATATCTTCGCGGACGAGCCCGGCACCGGACGCAACGACGATGATTCCCTAGGCCACACAATGCTGTCGGTGGTGATTAATCCCTTCTTCGAGTGGCACGGCGACAACCGCCCCCACACGCCGGATAACGAGACCATCATCTACGAAGCCCACGTCAAGGGCATGACGATGACGCACCCGGATGTTCCGGAGGAGCTGCGCGGAACCTATGCCGGCATGGCACACCCGGCCATCATCAACTACTTCAAGGACCTGGGTGTGACAGCCGTCGAGCTGCTGCCAGTCCACCAGTTCCTGCAGGATGATCGCCTGCGCCAGCTGGGGCTGCGCAACTACTGGGGCTATAACACCTTCGGCTTCTTCGCGCCCCATGCGGACTATGCCTACGCCAAGAAGCCCGGCGAGGTGGTCGCCGAGTTCAAGGCCATGGTTCGCGCCTACCACGAGGCCGGCATCGAAATCATCCTCGACGTTGTCTACAACCACACCGCCGAGGGCAACCACATGGGTCCGACCATTGCTTTCCGCGGCATTGATAACCACGCCTATTACCGGTTGGTTGATGACAATCCCGAGCACTACATGGACTACACCGGCACCGGTAACTCTCTTAATGTCCGCCACCCGCACTCCCTCCAGTTGATCATGGATTCGCTGCGCTACTGGGTAACGGAAATGCGCGTCGACGGCTTCCGCTTCGACCTGGCTTCCACCTTGGCGCGCGAGCTTGACGACGTCGACAAGCTGGCTACCTTCTTCGATCTAGTCCAGCAAGATCCGGTGGTTTCCAAGGTCAAGCTCATCGCCGAGCCCTGGGACGTGGGCCATAACGGCTACCAGGTTGGTAACTTCCCGCCCATTTGGAGCGAGTGGAACGGCAAGTACCGCGATACCGTCCGTGACTTTTGGCGCGGCGAGCCGTCGACGATGGGCGAGTTTGCCTCGCGCCTTACCGGATCTTCCGACCTCTACGCCAACAACGGCCGCCGCCCCACCGCGTCCATCAATTTCATCACCGCGCACGATGGCTTCACGCTGCGTGATTTGGTCTCCTACAACGAAAAGCACAATGCCGACAACGGGGAAGACAACCGCGACGGTGAATCCCACAACCGCTCCTGGAACCACGGTGTGGAGGGCCCCACTGACGACGAAGAGATTAAGAAGCTTCGCCGCCGCCAGGTGCGTAACTTCCTCACCACCCTTCTGCTGTCCCAGGGCACCCCGATGCTGTGCCACGGCGATGAGCTGGGCCGCACCCAGGGCGGCAACAACAATGTGTACTGCCAAGACAACGAGATTTCGTGGATCGATTGGTCGATGTTGGAGCAAGAGAAGAACATCGCCATGCACGGCTTTACCAAGCGCCTGATTAATATCCGCAAGAACCACCCGGTGTTCCGTCGCCAGCGTTTCTTGGCCGGCGGCCCCTTCGGTTCTGAGGTGAAAGACCGAGATATTGCGTGGCTGGTTCCCTCCGGCAAGCTGATGACCCCTGAAGACTGGGACTTTGAGTTCGGTAAGGCGCTTATGGTCTACCTCAACGGCAACGCGATTACGGAGACGACTGCCCGGGGTGAGCGCATCACGGATGATTCCTTCATCATGATCTTCAACGCTCACCACGAGGAGATCGAGTTCACTCTGCCGAAGAAGGACTTGGGTGCTAGCTGGCGCCTCATCGTGGATACGTCTGACTCCGGTGGCTACCCAGATGAAGAAAAGCTCATCGCGGCTGAGGGATCCATCGTGGTGCAACCGCGCACGTCGCTCATCCTCCGCCAGACCGAGCCGCCGGTTTTCGATGACAGCGATGAGTCCGCCGGAGCAGACGAGAACTAGACTGCTCCTTTACCACCTACGCTCTGCTCCCCTGTCCTGAAAGGAATCTGTGTCCTATACCGCCCATGGCGCTGTCATTGATGTCACCGCCGATGCCCTCACGTTCCGCCGCTCCCAGCTTGCTGCGTCCCTCGGCGCACCGGCCCACGAGGCTCTCTCGATGGCCGATGCCACGAGCGTGGAGTGCACGGCGCCAACGGCCACGGGCTTCGGGCAGGTCGTGGTGCGCGGCACGGTCGATGCTGCGGGGAATGCTGGGGACACGGTCATCCGCTTCGCCCCAGGCCAGGACGCGGAGGCCTTCGCTCAGGCGGTCAAGGCCGCCCTCCGCGGCGAAGCGCCGGCGACCAGCAGCCGAGTCGACGGACTGAATTTCACCGCTGTCGATGTGGAAACCGCTAACGACAACTGGGGTTCGGTCTGCCAAATCGGCGCGGTCCGCTTCCGCGATGGTGAAGAAACTGAGTCCCGCACGTGGCTGTGTACTCCCCCGCCGGGTCTGGAGCACTTCGACGATGTCAACATCAGTATCCACGGCATCACAGCAGACGACGTCGCCGGCGCTTCCCCCTTCGCGGACGCCGCTGCCGAGCTCTTCGAGTTCCTCGGTTCCGACACGTTGGTCGCCCACAACGCGCAATTCGATTCCACCGCTTTGCGCAGTGGCCTCCAGAAGGCGGCGGCTCCAGTCCCAGAAGTGCGCCTAGCATGTTCGCTAGCGCTGGCTCGCGACGCCTCCCGCGCCGGCGTTATCGACGTGGCCAACCATAAGCTTCCCACCGTTGCCTCCTACATTGGCGCCGAAGATTTTCAGCACCACGAGGCCACGGCGGATGCCCGCGCCGCTGGGGAAATTGTCAGCGCCTTGGCTCAACGTTTTGGCCACTCCGGTTCCATCGAGGAATTGTTCTCTACCCGCGAGTTTGCACTGGGAACCTTAAGCAAGGAGGCGGTTATCCCTGTCCTCCGCGCCAACACCGCGCCGCTTTCCGCAGCAGACCTAGGCGCGGGAACAGATTTCCGCGACAACACCCGCATGGCGGGTGCTACCTCAGGTGCTCAGAAGAAGCGCTCCTCCTCGCAGGAGCGCCGCGGGCCGGCCCCGTGGCAGTCCGTGTCCACCCCGGACACCATCCCGGATCCGAACCCCGATGCCGACCCGGAAGGCGCGTTGTTTGGCCAGAATGTCACCCTCACCGGTGACTTTGAGCCTTTCGACAAGGGCTTGTTGTGGTCCAAGATCGCTGAGCGCGGCGGCCAGGTAGGCAAAAACGTCACGAAGAAGACCACCATCCTCGTCGTGGGCCAGTGGGCCACCAAGACGTCGAAGGAAAAGCGTGCCGAAGAGCTGCAAAGCAACGGCCAGGACATCGCCATCTGGCAGTCCAACAAGCTTTTAGAGGAACTGCAGCTCGACGAAGCCCCACCGTTCTAGGCAGTAAAAGGCGCTAGGGCGCTAGGGCATCCAGGCTCTAGCGCGCGGTGAAATTTCTCTTCTCCGGTGGGAACCTGCGGGCGCAAGACACAGTCCAATAAAGGCAAGGAATCTGCACGAGCCTACCTTTCACGGAGACGAACACATGACCATCGCGCTGCCCACCTCGCTTCACGTCGATCACCTGCTCCCTTCACTCTGCCCGAGCGAAGAGCTCAACGGAATTAAGCTGTGCGATGATGGCTTCGGCGACTCGCCCGCGTGCATCCAGCTCTCGCGGACGCTATCGATGTCCATGGTGCACGGCACGGGTGCCGAAACCAAGCGCGTGAGCCAGCGTGCGTTGGACGATCTGGGCCTGACTACGCGCCAAGCGTGGGATACCGCAGCGCTCAATCTTCAACGCCGCGCGTTAACACAGCAGGGACTGCGTTTCTTTACCCGGCCAGCGGAGCAGAGTCTCAGCGGCGCTGAAGGCAGCCTCGAGGTGCGCGTGCACCGCTGCACCGTATCGTCGTGGTTGGCGCATCCGCAGGCCTTCGTTATCCTGGATAATCATCTGAAACGCTTGAGCCAAGCCACGAGTATTACCTACCTCGTTCCTGATGCGCACACCCTCTACGCGCTGCTGAACGTTTCCCCACAGCGAGCGACGGAACTGGCCTGCCGCGCGGCCGAGTTGCGCCCGCGCCATCGTCCCCCTCTGAGCCTGCAACCACTAGTATTGGCTAACGGCTTCCCTCTCGAGGTGTAGATACGCCTCACGTCATTCTTGCCGTGGCCGAAAGGAGTCACGTTCTTCACGATGCCTGAATCATCCATGTCCCGCCTAGGCAACCAGTACCACTCCTGGGTACGCGCGCACCCCACCGCGGCGCAAGACTTCCGCGACGCCATCGAGGACTTGCTGAACGACGCCGGAATTATCTTCGACCGCGTGGCCACCCGCATAAAACAATGGCCGTCGCTCAAGGCCAAGGCGAAGAAGCGTCGGGAGAACGGCGAGCTCATGTATCCCAACCCGTGGGAGGATATTCACGATGTCTTGGGCGTGCGGATTACTGTCTTCCACTCCACGATTATCCCAGAGGCCCTAGAGGTTTTAGGAGAGACCTTTACCGTGCTTCGCTCAGTGGATAAGGCAGCGGAGACGCGCATTTCTGGTGGCTTTGGTTATGGCTCCCATCACTTGGTACTGACGGTGTCTGAAGATAGCGCCGCCACGCTGGAGGAACTTGAGCCTTATATCGGCTGGACCTTCGAGATTCAGATTCGCACCGTGCTCCAGCACGCGTGGGCCGAGTTCGAACACGATATCCGCTACAAACAGGGTCCGAATCCGCCCTCCCCACAGGTCGATCGGCTCTTTACGCTCGCCGCAGGCCTCATTGAGCTGGCGGATCAGCAATTCGATGAAATCGCCGCGCTCAAGGCTCCCAGCTCTGAGGCGGACGATGACGTGGAAATCACGGCAGAGACCCTCCCCGGCGTCCTCGCCATCATTCTGGGTAACCGCTTTCCGCGTTCACGCTCGGAGCACTACCGCTTCCTGGCGGAGCTTTTAGAAAACAACGGCATCAATCGTCTAAGCCAGCTCAGGCAGCTACTCGATGATGACGACATCGCCCACGTTCACGACGCCATGCGCTACCGCTTCCGCCCGGGCCAGGTCAGGCTTATCGACGACCTGCTGCTCAACAAATTCGGCGCCCAGCACATCGAGGCCACCGCCGATGCCGGAGACCGCAGGGACCGCAAGCGCCGTTTGAATGCTCGACTTAAGGCCTTAAAGAACTTCCGGAATAATTAGCGGAATCCACCACGGAACTTCTCCATCTGCCGGCGCTCCTTCTTCGTGGGGCGGCCGGCACCGCGCGGGCGGACCGGGACGGAGGGCATGAACTCCTTCGGCGGTGGCGGCGGGGCATGGTCGATGTAACAGGTGCGCGCAATCGGGGCGCCGACGCGCTTGGACACGGTAGCAAGCACCTCAAGGTCATGCTCGTGATGGTTGCGCCACACGCGCACGCGGTCGCCGGGCACAACCTGCTGCGCGGGCTTGGTGGCGTTGCCGTTGAGTTTGACGTGCCCAGCGCGCACGGCAGTGGCGGCTTCCGAGCGCGTCTTGAACATGCGCACGGACCAGACCCAGGCATCAATGCGCACGGGCCGCCCGTCGGGCTGATTCACCATAGGTTCTTAAAAGTTGTGGTTCTCGTTCACGATCTTCTGGATTTTAATCCAGTTGTACCCTCCACCCACCACGGCAACGATGAGGCCAATCGCCATGAAAGTCCAGAAACCGGTGAGCGTCCAACCCAAGAGGACACCGCCGGCGACGCCGCCCACGACGCAGATAGCTCCGTTGCGGGCGTGGGTGCGCACGGCTTGCTTGCGTTGCTCAATGGGGTTGTTGGGGCGTCGCTGCATAGTCATGGGGCTTATTCTACATGGACAGAAGCTAGCGGCCTGAAAGCTCGACCCAGGCAGTTCCAGCTTCCTTCGGTTCTGCCTCGCCCTGGGTCAGCGCCGCGAGCGTCGCCGCGAGTTCCTCCTTGCCGCCGGGCTCCACAGACACGGTGAAGGTCACCGCCTGGCCGTAGGCGGTATCCACCATGTCCACGCCACGGTTGCGCAACTCCGCCTCCAGCCGCCCGGCCTCCGCATGGGAGACTTCGACTGTATAGAGCTCGCGCAAGGCACGCGTGACGGGCTCAACCTGCTCCATCGTCTCGCTGACGGCGCCGCCATAGGCGTGCACGAGCCCGCCCGCGCCCAGCTTGATACCGCCGAAGTAGCGCACCACGACCGCGCAAATATCGAGCAGTCCGGAGCCCTTCAGAACATCGAGCATCGGCTTGCCCGCCGTGCCGGAGGGCTCGCCATCATCAGAGGAGCGCTCCACTGGATTCGAGCCGTCAACGTGGTAGATGTAGGCCGAGCAGTGGTGGCGGGCGTCAGGGAAGCGGTCGCGGGCGCCGTCGATAAGCGTGCGTGCTTCCTCTTCCGTCGTAGCGCGGCCGATGAGGGTGATAAACCGCGAGCGCTTGATCTCAATCTCGTGCTCGACAATCTCACCGGCGGCGGGGCGCTGATAGCTCTCCAGCATTATGCGACGAGGAAGTCGTACTCAGGCGTGCCGGGCTGAAGCTGCTGGCAGTTGAGCTTCGATTTCTCCATTCGCTCCAGCAGTCCGTCGATACCTGCGGCACTCCCCAACTCGATACCCACCAGCGCGGCGCCGGTCTCGCGGTTGTTGCGCTTGAGGTACTCGAACAACGTGATGTCATCTTCAGGGCCGAGAACATCCTGCAGGAAGTGGCGCAGCTGGCCTGGCTCCTGCGGGAAGTTCACCAGGAAGTAGTGCTTGAGTCCGCGGTGCACCAGGGAGCGCTCCATGATTTCGGCATAGCGAAGCACGTCATTATTGCCGCCGGAAATCACGCAGACCACCGTTGAGCCCGGCTGCAGGTTGAGCGTGCGCAGACCGGTCACGCTCAGCGCGCCGGCAGGTTCGGCGATGATGCCCTCGTTTTGGTACAGCGCGAGCTGTTCCGTGCACACGGCGCCTTCCGAGACGATGTCATGGTGCAGGCGGCCCTGGTTGGCTTCCAGAATCTTGAAAGGCAGCTCGCCGATGCGCTTGACGGCAGCACCGTCGACGAAAGGATCGACGGTCTCCAGGGTCACCGGCTCACCGGCCGCAAACGCAGCGCTCAGCGACGCCGCCCCGGCCGGCTCAATGCCCACCACCGCGGTGCGCGGGGCCATATCGGCGAGGTAAGAGGTGATGCCGGAAATGAGTCCGCCGCCGCCCACGGGGACCACCACGGTATCCAAGGACTTGCCCATCGAGGACAGCTGGGACACGATTTCCGCGGCCACAGTTCCCTGACCGGTGACGGTATCGCGCGAGTCGAAAGGCTCGATGAAGAAGGCGCCGCGCTCGGCGGCATCCGCGTGCGCGGCAGCTGCTGCCTCGTCGAAGTTAGCGCCGGTGACCACCAACTCCACGAAATCACCACCGTGAACCAGGATGCGGTCGCGTTTTTGCTTCGGGGTAGGTTCCGGCACGTAGATCTTGCCGTGGATTCCCATGGTGCGGCAGGCGTAGGCGACGCCCTGGGCATGATTTCCCGCCGAGGCGGTAACTATCCCCTGCGTGCGCTGCTCTTCGCTGAGGTTTGACATGCCGTAAATAGCCCCGCGGATCTTGTAGGAGCGCACATCCTGCAGGTCTTCGCGCTTCAGGTACACCTCATAGCCTGTCTCTTGGGACAGGCGCGGGCAGTACTGCAGCGGAGTGGGGGCAATCTCCGAGCTAATTCGCGATTGGGCCAGTTGGATATCAGAGGCGTGGATAGGCTCGAAGTCTTGCGGGATGGTTGTCATGGTGGCTTATTTTAGCGCCCCGCCCTCCACGCGTCGCACATTACCTAGCAATCGACCGGTTCACCGAACGTTTACCCAGATCTCGCTTGGCCGCAACTTACTGTTCCCCAAAAGCTCTAGGGGCAAAACGTACGGTGGTGCGGAATCTTTTCGTCTCGCAACAAGGAGTCTTTCTGCATGTCTCGTTCTATCTCCCGCCGCTCCCTCACCCTGTGCGCTGCGACCGCCACGTGCCTTAGCCTGGCTGTACCGACTTCCTCGGCTGCGATTGTAGAGAATGTCATCGAACACTCTGCTGCCGACGCTAACCTCAAGGTCACCCCGATTGGCACCTATGAGTCTGGGGTCTACGAAGAGTCCGCCGCAGAGATCGTGGCCTTCCACCCGGCCTCCAAGCGCATTCTCACCGTCAACGCGCATGCGGGCCAGATTGATGTCCTCGATGCTTCGGATCCGACCAAGCTCACGCTCATCGGTTCCATTTCTGCTGGCGAGGGCAAGGAAATCAACTCCGTGGCCGTGCGCCCCGATGGCCTGGCTGTGGCCGCCGTCCAGCAAGCGGACAAGACCGAGGAGGGCGAAGCACTGTTCTTCAACGCCGCAGCCGAAGACCTGACGACCGCCGAATTAGGGCGCGTGATGGTGGGCGCTTTGCCGGATAACGTCCACATCACCGCCGATGGTGGCTACGCTCTCCTCGCCAATGAGGGCGAGCCCTCGAACGAGCTCAACGCCGAGGGCACCGATTACGTCACGGACCCGGAAGGTTCCGTCTCCGTCATTAAGCTGCCAGAGGGTGTTGAGGCTCCAACCCAAACGGATGCCCGTATCGCCGACTTCACTGCCTTCGACGGTCAGCCTTTGCCGGAGGGCGTGCGCGTCTTCGGCCCCTCCGGCCACGATTCCAAGCCCTCAATCGACTTCGAGCCGGAGTACATCACCTCCCAGGACGGCAAGGCCTTTGTAACGCTGCAGGAGGCCAACGCCATCGGTGTCATTGACATCGAGTCCGCCACCGTGGAAAAGATTCTGCCTGCACACATTGCGGATCACTCGACAGTCCCGCTGGACCCCTCGAACAAGGATGACAAGGCGGAGCTGCGCACCATCCCGGTTAAGGGTCTGTCCATGCCCGATTCCATCGGTGCCTTCACCGCTGGCGGCCAGACCTACTTCGCCACCGCGAACGAGGGCGACGCCCGCGAATGGGGCATGGAGGAGAAGGACGGCGGTTCCGGCGTTTACACCGATGAGGTGGAGCTCAAGGACGTGGTCGAGGATGGCAAGGTGTGCGAGGGCGCGCTTGGCGACGTCGACCTGGAC
This sequence comes from Corynebacterium sp. HMSC068G04, assembly GCF_001814885.1. Classification (NCBI taxonomy): domain Bacteria; kingdom Bacillati; phylum Actinomycetota; class Actinomycetes; order Mycobacteriales; family Corynebacteriaceae; genus Corynebacterium; species Corynebacterium sp. HMSC068G04. The sequence continues at coordinate 102,763 of NZ_KV818333.1, forward strand.
AAGCTCGCCGACAAGAAGGAAGCCGGCAACCTGAAGCTGAGCAACGCCTCTGGCTGGAACGAAGAGAAGGGCTGCTTCGACGAGCTTTATGCTTACGGCTCCCGTTCCTTTAGCATCTACGACGCGGAGGGCAACGTTGTCTTCGACTCCGGTGCCGAGTTCGAAAAGATCACCGCCGAGCTCAACGAGCCGGGCGTGTTCCACCACAACGCCGATAATGAGAGCGCCGAGTTTGATGACCGCTCCGACAACAAGGGCCCCGAGCCCGAGGCTCTCACTATCGGCACCGTGGGAGACCGCACCTACGCCTTCATCGGCGCGGAGCGCGTCGGCGGCATCTTTGTCTACGACGTCACCGACCCTGCCAACTCTTCCTTCGTTACCTACGTCAACAACCGCGACTTCTCCACCGACGAGTTTGCCGCTGCCGGCGACCTAGGCCCGGAGGGCTTTGCCTTCGTCGACAAGGCGGACTCCCCTAACGGCGAGTACCTGCTCATCGTCGGCAACGAGGTATCCGGAACCACGACCGTCTACTCCGTGAAGGATCTCCTCGCCGGCGACAAGGACGACGAGGAGAAGCCGGACGAGAATCCGGATGAGAACCCTGGCGATGACTCGCAGGACCAGGACGACCAGAACAAGGACGGCCAGAGCTCCCGCCCGTCCACCGCGGCCCTCATCGCTGGTTCTGTCATCGGTGCCATCGCCGCCCTAGCCGCTGCCGTAGGCCTGCTGCGTGCCCCGGGTATCCGTGAAACGGTTCTCAGCCTGGCCCCTGCACTGCTGCGCGAGCAGCTGGAGAAGTTCCTCTAGCCCCTACCGCGCTCCTGGGGAGGGCTGCTACATTGAAATGGGCTTGCACCAAGCCCTCCCCCTTTTTCTCATCCCCTCGCATCCCTTCCCAAGGAGAACCCTCTGATTATGCGCCTTTCAACCTCCCTGATCGCAGTGTGCACCACGACCATGGCCCTGGTAACTCCGCTGGCTGCAGCCGACGACGCTTCTGGTAGCGCTCAGCCCGCCGCGCAGAGCCAGAGCGGACAGAACGGTCAGAGCTCCACTGGCGGAAGCTCGATGAACATCGGTCACACCAATACCTCCGGCCTCTCCGAGGAGTGCGCGGATGCGGTGCGCAAGGCGCGCGAGGAGCACGAAAACGCGGTGGCCGATGACACTGCGGGCTCGTCCTTCATGGGGCCGAAGGAGCTCGGACTCGGCATCCTTAACGGTTATGGTTCCTCCGGTATGCCGGAAGTGCCGGACTGCGTCCAGGAAGAAAAGGACGCTGAGCTGGAGAAGGAGTGGGACGAGATGCCGGACTGGGTACAGTCTGCACGGCCCAATGACACGGCCGAGGAGGTCTTTGCGTGGATCGGTGGCGCGGCTGCGTTACTCTCCGTCGGCATCAACCTGCTGGCCGCGGTCGCGCAGTCCAACCCGGCTGTCCTCAACGACCTGCGTGCCTTCCTCAAGAGCCACGGTTTCTACTGGGATAACACCAAGAAGAAGGAAGAGGCCGACGCGGCTGAGGAATAGTTCCTACCGCACGATCTCAAAGGCGCGAACCAAGTGTGGTTCGCGCCTATTTATTTCGCCCTCGGACGGGACCGCGCGCTAGAGCATTTGCGCGCCCCAGCCCCGGCGACGGGTTAGAACAGTTCCTCCGTGGCGATCTGTGCGCCTTCGACGAGGGACTCCAGCTTTGCCCACGCGATCTGGTGATGCAGGCGCCCGCCGAGGCCGCAGTCCGTCGACGCGATGACGTTCTCGGGGCCCACCAGCTCGGCGAAACGGATGATGCGATCCGCCACCAGGCGCGGGTGCTCCACGGCGTTCGTGGAGTGCGAAATCACGCCCGGGTAGATGACAGTGCCCTCCGGCAGTTTGTGGTCCTGCCACACACGCCACTCGTGCGCGTGGCGCGGCGAGGCGCCCTCAAAGGAGAAGCCGCCGACCTTGGCCTGCAGGATCTCTTCAATGATGTCCGCGAACGGAATATCCGTCACGTGCGGGCCGTGCCAGGAACCCCAGCAGATGTGCAGACGGGTCTGCTCGCGCGGGATGTCCTTGATGGACTCATTGAGGATGTCGATGCGCCCGCGCAGGAATGCCTGGAAGTCCTCTACGGTCGGCTCCGGAACCACCGAATCCCAAGCTTCGGCCAGATCTGGGGCATCGAACTGGACGGTCAGACCGGCATCGGTGATGGCCTTGTACTCCACCTTGAGCGCCTCACCACAGGCGCGAACAAGGTCGGTTTCATCCTCGTAGTACTTGTTGGGCAGACGCGCCGCAGCGCCCGGGGACAGGGCGGCGACGAAGCCTTCGGTGCCCTCGGGGAGGGCGTCGGCAAGCAGCTTTACGTCTGCTTCGACCTGCTCCTGGCCGATGTAGGTAACCGGGCCGGTGAACTCCGGGTTAGCTACCTTCTTGCGGCCGGTAAAGATACCCGAATCCGGATCGTTGTAAGCCTCGGCGAACAGTGCGCGGTCGCGGCGATCCTTCATCGAGGAAAGGCGAATCTTGCCCGGCTCGGAGCGGATCTTGTCACCGATTTCCCAGCGGTCCTTGTCCGTCATGGTCAAACCACCCAGGCGGGTAAAGGAGTAGTTCCACCAAGCGCCATAGTCCACAGCGCCGGAGGTGATGTGGCCGTACTCGCCCTCGTTGATGATGTCGATGCCGAGATCAACCTGGCGCTTGACCACGTCAGCGACCGAGCGCTGAAGAATCTCGTGGAACTTCTCATCGGAGATGGTGCCGGCAGAACGCTCGAGGTTAGCCTCCAGCAGCTCCTTGGTGCGTGGCAGTGAGCCGACGTGGGTGGTGCGGATCTTATTGACCATAGGAGGTACATTCCCTTTCAACTAGACTGTGCTGTCTAGCGTAACCCACGTACGAAGCACGGCCCGCTTCATTCTGTACTTTTATTCAGCACGCGGCCCCAACACGTGGGCTCACCCAAGGATGCCGGCGCCCATCGTCGCCTTGAGATCACCCATGAGGTTGCTGGAGCGCTCCACACGCAGATGTTCGCCGAGGACCATCATGGTGGACTCTTCGCCGTCGACAAGCGTGAGGTACACGTCGGACTCACCCTTGTTGTTGACCAAGACCTGCTTGAGCCGCGCAATGTTGTCCATCGTGCACTGATCCGTGCGCATGGTCAGTCGCAGCGGCAGCCCAGCACCGTTGCCCGGCCCCAAATCGGGAACGCGGATATCGGAGCAGAACAGGGACATGCGCTCATCGCGAATCTTCACCTGAACCTTGGCCAGGATGATGTTGTCTTCCGCAATCTGCGGGGCCACCAGCGAGTACACCTGGTTGAACACGAGGATATCCACTTGGGCGCCGTTATGGTCCTCGATGCTGACGATGGCCCAGGGCGAGCCATCGCGCTTGGAAAAGCGCCTGTCGACGCCCGAGATAATGCCGCCGATCACCAGCTCCTGCCCGTTGCCGACTTCACCGTTGAGGATCTTCGTAATCGGGGTGTCGGTCTGCGCGTTGAGGGCTTCCTCGAAGCCATCGAGCGGGTGGCCGGACACGTACAGGCCGAGCATCTCCCTCTCCAAGGCCAGCTCGTGCTTTCGATCCCAGTTCTCATCTGGGATATCGATGGCGAAGGCGGAGACAGAGTCGCCCTGTTCATCACCACCGCCAAAGCCAGCGAAGAGGTCAAATTGGCCTTTGTCGGCTGCTTTCTTGGTCGTTTGCACTGAATCGACGGCATCTTCATGGATGAGCATGAGGCCCTTGCGCGGATGTTCCAGGGAATCGAAGGCGCCGGCCTTGATGAGGGATTCGGTCACGCGCTTTGAACACGCCGCCAGCTCGATCTTTTCCAGGTAATCGGAGAAGGACGTAAAGGCGCCTTTCTCACGGCGGGTCTTTACGATGGAATCCACCACTTCCCCACCGACGTTGCGGATAGCGCCCATGCCGAAGCGGATATCCTCGCCCACGGCCTGGAAGGTTTCTTGGGACTCATTGACGTCCGGGGAGAGCACGCGGATGCCCAGGTGGCGGCAGTCGGCCAGGTAGATAGCGGACTTATCCTTCTTGTCACCCACCGAGGTCAGCAGCGCGGCCATGTACTCCGGCGCGTAATAGGCCTTCAGGTAGGCCGTCCAGAAGGACACCAACCCGTAACCGGCGGCGTGGGACTTGTTAAACGCGTAGGAGGCGAAGGGCTCAATGGTGCCCCACAGAGCGTCCATGGCTTCCTTGGAGTAGCCATTGTCCTTCATGCCGCCCCAGAACTTGTCATACTGCTGGGCCAGGACTTCCGGCTTCTTCTTACCCATGGCCTTACGGAAGCCATCTGCCTCGCCGGCGGTGTAGTTAGCCACCTTCTGCGAGATACGCATGATCTGCTCCTGGTACACGATAAGACCGTAGGTCTCATCGAGGATCTCCTTGAGCGGCTCCTCCAGCTCGGGGTGAATTGGGGTAATTTCCTTGCGGCCGTTCTTGCGGTCCGCGTAATCCCAGTGCGCATTCACACCCATCGGGCCCGGACGGTAGAGCGCCAGCGACGCCACAATATCCTTAAAGCCCGTCGGCTTCATACGCTTGAGCAGCTCCTGCATGCCGCCCGAGTCGAGCTGGAACACGCCCAGAGTATCGCCGCGCGAGAGCAGGTCATAAACCTTCGAGGCATTCGGGTCGTCGGCATGGAGGTCCTCTAGGTGGACTTCCTCGCCGCGGTTCTTCTTGATGTTTTCCAGGCAGTCACCAATCACGGTGAGGTTGCGCAGACCCAGGAAGTCCATCTTCAGCAGGCCGATGGCCTCACAGGCCGGGTAGTCCCAGCCGGTGATGTAGGCGCCGTCGGCTGGGCGCTTCCACATCGGGATGTGGTCCATAAGCCGGACCGAGGCCATAATGACCGCGCAGGCATGCACGCCGGCCTGACGGACCACGCCCTCGAGGCCGCGAGCGGTCTCGTAGATCTTCTTGACGTCCGGGTCAGTCTCAATCATCTGCCGGACCTCGGTCGCCTCCGAGTAGCGCTCGTGCTCGGGGTCCATGATGCCGGCGAGCGGGATGTCCTTGGCCATGATGGCAGGCGGCAGCGCACCGTTAATGCGGTCCGCCATCTGGAAGCCCGGCTGGCCAAAGTGCACCTTAGCGGAGTCCTTAATGGCCTGCTTGGTCTTCACGGTGCCGAAGGTAATCACCTGGGCAACCTTGTCCTCGCCCCACCGCTCGGCGGCGTAAGTAATCATCTCGCCGCGGCGGCGATCATCGAAGTCGATATCGATATCCGGTGCGGACGGACGCTCCGGGTTCAAGAATCGCTCGAAGAGCAGGCCATGCTCGATAGGGTCAATGTTGGTAATCGTCAGCGCGTAGGCCACGAGCGCACCGGCCGCCGAACCACGGCCCGGACCAACGCGAATGCCGATGGAGCGCGCGTGCTTGATGAGCTCGGCCACGATGAGGAAGTAGGAAGGGTAGCCCTTCATATCGATGACGCTGATCTCGTACTCAGCACGGTCGATGTACTCCTGCGGCACATCCCCACCGTTGAAGCGATCCTTCAGTCCCTCCATCACCTCGTGGGTTAGCCAGGAGGTTGGGGTGTAGCCCTCGGGGACGTCGGCAATCGGCATGCGGTCATGGGTGTGCTCCTCCCAAATCGCGCCATAGTCCTGCACGCGCTCGGCAATCCACAGGGTGTTATCGCACGCCTCCGGCACCATGTGATCCCACAGCTCACGCATCTGTTGGGCGGTCTTGATGTAGTAGCCGGTGCCGTCGAACTTAAAGCGATCCGGGTCCATAAATGTCTTGCCCGTCTGCACGCAGAGCATGGCCTCGTGGGAAGGCGCCTGGGATTCCAGCACGTAGTGGCAGTCATTGGTCACCAGCGGCGGCAGGTCGAGCTTGCGACCGATCTCCAGCAGGCCGTCGCGCGTGCGCTTCTCGATGTCCAATCCATGGTCCATGAGCTCCAGGAAGAAATTGTCCTTACCATAGATGTCCTGCCACATGGCGGCTGCTTCCAGCGCTTCGTTGAACTGGCCCAGGCGCAGGCGGGTCTGCACGTCACCGGAAGGGCACCCGGTGGTCGCGATGATGCCTTCAGCATGCTCGGCAATCAGCTCCGCGTCCATGCGCGGCCACTTGCCCAACTGCCCCTCGTAGGAAGCCAAGGAGGAAAGCTTGAACAGGTTGCGCAGGCCGGTTTCGTTCTCCGCCAGCATGGTCTGGTGCAGATAGGCACCGGAAGCGGACACGTCATCGCGCTTCTGGTCCGGAGTTCCCCACAGCACGCGCTTCTTGTTGAAGCGCGATTCCGGTGCCAAATAAGCCTCGATGCCAATGATGGGTTTCACGCCAGCGCTGGTCATCCTTTGATAGAAGGCATTGGAGCCATACATGTTGCCATGGTCTGTCATACCGACGGCAGGCATACCTTGGCGAACCACCTCATCCGCCAACATATCCACCTTTGCCATGCCATCCAGCATGGAGAATTCGGTGTGGTTGTGAAGGTGAACGAAGGAGGAGTTTTTGGCCATGCGGCTCATCTTAGCGGGGACGTCAAACTTCGCCCGTAGGTCCTCGCTGAGGTACATTTTCTTAAATGTTCTACACCATTGCTGCCTATCTCATGTGGGGCTTCTTCCCAGCGTTCTTCCCGCTGCTGCGCCCCGCTAGCCCATTTGAGATTTTGGCCCACCGCATCGTGTGGACCGCCGTTCTCGTCACCGCAGTGTTGCTGGTGACAGGTGGCTGGCGCGAGCTGAAAGCGTTCAGCTCGCGCACTTGGGGGTGGATGTTCGCCTGTGGCGTGGCCATCACCATCAACTGGGGCACCTATGTCATCGCCATCAACAGCGATCACGTGGCCGATGCCGCACTGGGCTATTTCATCAACCCTCTCGTCTCCGTGGCCCTCGGCATTATTTTCCTCAAGGAGAAGCTGACGAAGGCGCAGGTGGCGTCGGTCAGCATCGCCTTCATCGCAGTGTTGTGGCTGACCTTCATGACCGGTCAGGCCCCCTATTATTCGCTGGCTTTGGCCTTCAGCTTCGGAATCTATGGTTTGCTCAAGAAACGCATCACGGTTTCCTCAATGGGCTCGGTGGCCGCGGAAACCTTGGTCATGCTCCCGTTCGCGCTGATCTACCTGGGCTACCTCCAGGCACAGGGCGAATCCACCTTCACTACCGAAGGGCCCGGGCACATCGCACTGCTGGTTACCTCCGGCCTCGTCACCGCCCTGCCGCTGTTGTGTTTCGCCCAGGGCGCTAAGCACCTGCGTCTGTCTACCCTCGGCATGCTGCAGTACATGACCCCCATCATGCAGATGCTCTGGGCATTGTTTGTCACCCAAGAGCACATGTCTACGGAACGCTGGATCGGTTTTGCCATCATCTGGGTTGCGGTGATCATCTACCTTGCAGACTTGGTGCGCATGGGCCGCGCTTCTCGACGCCGCGCCCGCCTCCACCCCGCAGAGAAAACAACCCCCAGCCGGGACTAGCGGCGCTTCAGCTCGTCGCGCGCCTCCCGAGCCCGGGCACGCCGGGCGGCTTCCTCGCGCGCGTTGAGCGCCCACCGCGGCATGAGGATGGCCATAGCGATGCAATAGATGGCCACCACAATGAGAATGCCGAAGGTGAGCTTGTCCGCTCCCCAGATTCCTTGCGCGATGGCGGCCCCAGAGGCGATGAACGCGCCCGCCCACATCAAGAGGTAGGCAAAGCGGTAGTTCGGCGGCCACTCGGTGGTGTTGGGAAACAGGCGCATGTCTTCTCCTCGGCTGTTCTAGCGGTTCTCATTCTGTCCGACGTTGGCGGGCGGGCGCACGCCGAAGGAGCCCCATGCGGCGTCAGCGGGCGCGACCTCCACGGTATCGACCCGCGGATCGTTAGCGAGGGCGCGCAGTTGACTCCCCCCGGAATAGACCACGACGGCATCGACCTTCGCTGGTGCATCCTCCGCCATGTCACGGGCATGGTCGGCCACGCGGGCCAAGACGGTATCGATAACGTCGGCGCGCGTGGCGCCGGCGACAGGCTCGGGGACCGCGATGGGCGCGGCCAGCCCGATCACGATGGCATCCATGCGCTCGATGGGCTGCAGGGCGTCGCTCACGTCCTGCGGACTCAGCGGCTCGCGAAAGCCCACCAGCGCGTAGGCCGGATCGGTTGCGTGCGCTAATGAGGTCTCCGCGCGCTCCCGATAATCGGCCGCGCTCTCCGAGCCATCAGGGCCAAGTTGGTCTCCCTGCACCGCCGTGCTGGGCTGCGTTCCGAAGAGCCCGAAGGCGACCACCACTGCCAAGGCGAGCACGGCCAACATCACCAGCGCCGCGGCACGGCGGCGCCGGTAGATGCGTTGGCTGGCGCGTCGCTGCGGGCTCATCCGCGCAAAACCTCCACGGCGTGCTTGAGATCGTCCGGGTAGGGTGCAGTGCACTCGAACCACTTGCCGGTTCCCGGGTGGGTAAAGCCGAGTTCGACCGCGTGCAGCCACTGGCGGTTAAGCCCCACACGCTTGGCCAGGTTCGGGTCACAGCCATACATCGGATCGCCGACACAGGGATGCCCGGTGGCGGACATGTGGACACGGATCTGGTGGGTTCGGCCGGTCTCCAAATGAACCTCGAGGAGGCTAGCCTCGCGGAAGGCCTCCAACAGCTTGTAATGTGTCACGGCCGGTTTGCCGTCATCGACGACCCCAAATTTCCAGCCCGCCGAAGGATGACGGCCAATGGGTGCATCAATGGTCCCCACGATGGGATCCGGCAGGCCCTGCACCACGGCGTGATAGGTCTTCTGCACGGTGCGCTCGCGGAAGGCGTTCTTGAGTTGGGAGTAGGCGCGCTCGCTGGCGGCCACCACCATGACGCCTGAGGTCCCCACGTCGAGACGGTGGACAATACCCTTGCGTTCGGTAGGGCCGGCGTCGGCAAGCGCATAGCCTGCTGCCCGCAGCCCGCCGATGACGGTGGGCCCATCCCAACCCAACGTGGGGTGCGCAGCCACACCCACGGGCTTGCACACGCAGATGATGTCCTCGTCCGCGTAGAGAACATCCATGCCCTCCACCAGCTCTTCTTTGGGGATGAGCGGTTCCTCCGGCGCTGGCATCATGACATCGATCCAGCCGCCAGCACTTAAGCGCTCGGACTTGCCCACGGCGGCACCATCGATTTCCACGTCTCCCGCCGCGCACAACTGGGCCACCCGGGCCCGCGAAATACCCAAGAGCTTGGCCAGGGCGGCATCCGCGCGCATGCCATCGAGGCCCTCGGGCACCGGCAACCTACGACTTTCGCGCATCAAGCTTCCCCCGCTTCCTGCTCTTGTGGCTTTTCTTTCATCTCTGCCCAGAACATCGCGCTGATAAAGACCACGACGCCACAGGTAATGGCCGCATCTGCAATATTGAAAACAGCGAAGCTGCCCACGGAGATGTAATCCACCACGTGCCCAAACCAAAACCCCGGCTCACGCACGAGGCGGTCGATGAAGTTGCCCAGGGCACCTCCGGCGATCATGGCCAGGCCTATCGCCTGCCACTTATCGTGAATGCGCGGGGCGGCGATGGCCACACCAATGATGAAGACCAATTGGATCGTGGTAAACAGCCACGTCGAGCCCTCCCCGCCCATAGAGAAGGCGGCGCCGGGGTTAAACAGAAGGTAGAAACGGAACCAATCACCAAAGACCGGTAGGGCTTCACCTTCAGTGAGGATGGACAGCATCAGCGCCTTCACGGCTTGGTCGACGGCAGCCACACCGAGCACCACCGCAACCATCACTCCGATATAACTCCTTGCTTTCACCCGTTCCATTCTAAACAGGCTCATCCGGTAATTTGGAATGCGTGTTTCGTGTGAGAGCTCTAGCAGTCCTGTCCGCCACCGTCCTGGGAGTCGCCGGCGCGCTCGCCGGCTGTTCCTATTCCCAGCCGGCCAAGCCCGTCGAGGAGCCAGTGGGGCTGGCCCTCGATGCCCCGCGCGTGACCCTCCTAGAACCAGGTGACGGCGCCGGTCAGGTCCTGGCTTTTAAGGACCTCGATGCTACGCAGGAGCTGACGTATGAGGTCGCCACGGGCTTCGACCAGCAACTGCGCAAGGACGGCAGTTCGGCCCCGTCACCGGAGGCTCAGGACAAGGTCACTCTTCCGCTGCAGGCCTCGGTGGAGGCTGCCACCGAGAATGTCGAAGGCCAACTTCCAGCAAGCCGCAACGCCTTCGTCACCGTCGGAAAGCCGGAGGCTGACGGCGCGGATGTCTCCTCCGCTGAGGGCTTCCAGTTTGGATGGCGCGGCACGGATACGGGCCAGATGAACTCGCTGCGCCTGGCCGCCCCGCAGGCGGCGACCGATCAGGCCCGCAGCACCGTCGAGCGCGCCATCACCAGCCTGACCTCACTGCCCATCGTCTTCCCTGATGAGGAAATCGGCCCGGGTGCTACGTGGGTGGTGGAATCGCGCGTCACTGGAGAATCCACGCTGTTGCAAACCACGACCTATACCTTGGACAAGCTGGACGGGGATATCGCTGAGCTCAGCGTGAAGATTGAGCAGCGGCCTTCCCTGGGCGCACTGTCCTTCGACGGCGCCGACGCCCCCGAAGAGCTACGTGGCAAGGAGCTGAAGGTTACGGACCACACGTCGACCTCGAAGGGCACGGTCACCGTTGATCTGACCAAGCCGCTCCCCACCGCCGGCGATGTCTCCGTGACCACCGCGATTTCTTATGGTGCGGAAGGCTCTGATCTTCGCGTGGTGCAAACCAGCGCCACCGAGATGGAGTTCACCACCGAGTAGCCTGCTTCGCGCCTCACCTTCCCGCGCGAGATCACCGCGAGACAGCCTCCGCACAAGGCAGCGCCCACCACCTGGCTGGCATGAGATCCAGCGAGTGGCGGGCGCTTAAGTAGCGAGTGGCGGGCGCTTAAGTTATGAAAACCTGGTTTTACTGGGCGGGAGCCTCAGCACCTTCTGCGGGGGCGTCGGCAGGCGCCTCAGCGCCTTCCTCGGCGCCAGCGCCTTCCGGCACGGAGTCCGCACACATCTCCGGGACCTCTTCCGGCGGGACGATGTTGGTGACCAAGACACAAGCCCAGGTCTTAGACAGCTTCCACGTGCCGCCCTCGTTGATGAACTCCACCTGGTCAGCGGTCTGCTGCTGGCCATCAGGGGTGTTGATGTGGACGGTAGCGAGCGCGGAATCCGGCACGAGGCCCGGGATGACCGGGGCCACAACCTCGAAGGTGGCACCGGATTCGGCCTGGGACTGCGACATGACGTCGAAAAGCTCCGGCGCCGTTTCGCTGCCCTGCACCAGCTGCACCTTCTCTTCCTGCGGCAGGTTCGGGTCGGCAGCCTTAGCCAAGATCTCGTTGAGTTCCTCCACGGAGGGCATCTCGGTGGAGACAACCTGCGAGGCGGAGGTTTCGCCCGAGGGCTTAGCGGCGGTGCTGTTCTCGGCCGCGCCATCGTCGGAAGACGAGCAGGCGGACAGGGCAGTCGCGGCGCCCAAAGCCAGGACGGCGGCGCTCAGCTTGAAGGATTTCACAAATACTCCTCACGTTGGGGATCGTGGTTCATCCCTTTTACTCTAGCGCCCGCGAGCTTCACCCTGGGTTTCCCGCGCAGGTGTGCGCCTGTAGTAGCCTGCTGGCATGACTTTTGCACTCATCGCCACCGGTGGCACCATCGCCTGCACGACGGTCCGTGACGGCTCCCTCGTCCCCACCGTCAGCGGCCAGCAGCTGGCCGCATCCCTAGGCACTGCGGGCAGCCCTCACGATATCGAGGTGGTGGAGTTCCGCGCCCTGGACTCCAGCTCGATTACTTTGGCAGACCTCGATGAGCTGCTGCTGTGCGTACGTGACCAGCTGGCCCGCCCGGACATCGACGGCGTACTCATCACGCATGGCACCGATTCCTTGGAAGAGACCGCCCTAGCGTTGTCTCTTTTCGACCTCGGTGCGGGCCCCATCGTGCTCACGGGCGCGCAGCGCGCCTTTGACCACCCGGATGGTGACGGACCGCGCAACCTGCGCGATGCTTATGAACTTCTGTGTTCTGGGAAGCCGGGTGTGTGGGTGCAGTTTGGCGGCCGCACCATCCCTGGGCGTGGCGCGCGCAAGTGGCACACGTCGCAGCTCAACGGCTTTGAGGAGCTGCCGGTGGGAGAAACCTCCTTAGAGCCCCTCCCCCTGGCGCCCTTGGCTGAGCACCCAGTGGAGATCATCGCGGCCTACCCGGGGGCCGGCGCCACGCTTGTCGACGCCTCCCTCCCCCACACCTCCGGCCTCGTCATCGAGGCAATGGGCTCCGGCAACATGGGCGCGGAGATGGGTGCCGGCGTAACCCGCGCGCTACAGGCGGGTGTGCCCGTGGTGATTAGCACCCGCACGCCCTATGGAGTGACAAAGCTGGCCTATGGCGGTGCAGGCGGTGGAGCCACCTTGGGCGAAATGGGCGCGGTGGCTTCCGGCGGATTCCGCGCAGGCCAAGCCCGCATCATGCTCGCCGCTGCCCTCGCCACGGGTACCCCGGTGGGCGAGATGTTTAGCTCGACCCCGCCTGCCACGACCTATACCGCGGGCTAGCTGTCCTCTCGTGGTGGGGCCTCTACCGCGTCCTCGGGGTCGGCGTCTTCATCCGGCGGGATGTCCTCCCACGCCAGTGAGTCCAGCGGGTCGGCGGGGCGGAGGTCTTCATCCTCAGCCGCGAAGGAGCGCACGAACCCCGGGCCCGTAGCGCGGGTTTCAAAACGCACGCTGACCACCCCGTGGCCCGCGCCCTGGATCCAGCCGTGGCCGAAGTCGGGGTGGTAGACGTCTTGGGTCGCGCGCCACCGGTGTCTCAGCGATTCTTCGGAATCCGCAGCTCCACCCGCCGGGGAAACACTCTCGGGGACAGATGGCGTCCCCGGCAGATAATCACTGACCCCGGTTTCGTAGTCCGTGTCCGGCGCCCGGCGCACAATCTCACGGTCCAGTTCCGGAAAGAGCACGTCTTGGCGGGCCTCTTCCAGCCCTGAGTAGCTCACGCCCACCAGCCTGATCGGTCCGAGCTCCTCCGGGTAGCGGGCCAAGCTCAGTGCTTTGGCTTCGAGCACCTTCAGGTCATCGGTGGCGTAGGGCAAGGTGGCTGAGCGTGACTCGATGTGAAAGTCCGCCATCCGCAGCTTCACCGTCACCGTGCGCGCGCCGCGCCCATCCTTGAGCAACCGAGAATGAGCACCGTGTGCTGCGCGAATCAGCGCCGCGTCTACCTCGGCTGCCGTGCGCAGATCCGTTGGGTAGGTGAATTCGGTGGAGATCTGTTTGGCAATCGCGCGCGGGGCGACGGGGCGCTCATCAATTCCCTGGGCAAGCTCCCACAGCTGCACCCCCACCACGCCGCCGAGTGAAATCTCGACTTCCTTGCGGCTCATCGCCGCCAACTGGCCGATGGTCTCCACTCCGATGGCGGCCAATTTCTGCTGCGTAACTGGGCCCGCTCCCCAGAGCTTGCCCACCGGCAGCGGGTGAATGAGCTCGTCGAAGCGCTCCTGCGGGACCACGAAGGTGCCATCCGGTTTAGCTTCCCCGGAGGCGATCTTCGCGCTCTGCTTTCCCGCACCCGCACCGATAGAACTGGGAAGGCCCGTCTCCGTTCGAATCACGCGGCGGAGGTTCTCTGCCCACTCGCGGACCTCGGCTGGTGAGGCACCGACGAGTGCCTCAGGCTCCATAAAGGCCTCATCGATAGATAGTTGTTCGATTACCCCGGCGTGCTGCGCAATAATCCCAAACACCCGGCGCGAGGCTGCCGAATAGACCGCCCGGCGCGGTTGCACCACCACGGCTCGATAACCCACAAGCTGCTGCGCGCGGAACATGGGCATGGCGGAATGCGCACCATAAGCGCGCGCTTCGTAGGACGCACCCGCGACGACCCCGCGGCCGGATGTCCCTCCCACCAACACCGGCCGGCCGCGCAGGGTGGGTCGGGTGAGCTGTTCCACCGAGGCAAAGAACGCATCCATGTCGATGTGAAGAACCCAGCGCTGCATAGCTACAAGTCTAAAACATATATTCGCATCCACAAGGAAGCCCTCGGCAGGCAAAGAGAACTAGCTCTCACACGCGGCATGAGTGATCTATGCCCCACGATTGGCGTGTGGTACTAGACACTAAGACCCACATGCATGCATCATGTATGCATGCAAAAAGACAAGGTACCGGCCGCAGAAAGGGCCTATGAGCACCTCAAGCGCCGCATCATCGATGACGAGGTCGATGACTCGGACATGCTCTCCGAAGCCGCCCTTGCCTCCGAGCTAGGAATGAGCCGCACCCCGGTGCGTGAGGCGTTCCTCCGGTTGGAGGTAGAAGGATTTTTGAAGCTCTACCCCAAACGCGGCGCGTTGGTCGTCCCCATCAGCCCCCGCGAGATCCGTGAGGTTTACGAAGCCCGCCTCCTCGTGGACGAGAATTCTGCCCGCCACATCTGCGATCTCCCCGCCGAAGAGCGTGGCCTTATCGCTGATGTCCTCGATGCCACGATCGAGGAACAGAAAGCCGCCCTCGACAACTCTGATCTGCGTACCTACACCCAACTGGACGCAAAGTTCCACCAGACCATCATGGACAACGGCGGCAACCGCCTCTTGGCGCACCTTGGCCACACGCTGCGCGAGCGTCAACAACGCTTCACTGCCACCGCCATTGGCCGCAGCGTCGAGAAGGCACGCGCCTTCGTGGCTCAACACGCCTTGCTTGCCGACGCCCTCCGCTCCGGCGACATCGACTCCTACCTCACCGAACTCCACTCCCACCTCAACTCCTCAAGGAAGCAACTGTGACTGTCTCTGCGCATTCGAACCCTGCTGTCGAGGCGCCCACCACCGAGCACGACGCCATTCTGGACACCGACGCTGCCGAAAGCCCCACCTCCTCGCGTTCGTCTATCCACTCGGACGGAACGCCGCTGTCGCCGCGCGCGTGGTTCCCCGTCGCCGGTTCCATGATCGCCGTGGCGTGGGGCGGAAACGAGTTCACCCCGCTGCTGGTGATGTACCGCGAGACCTCCAACTTTTCCCAGGTGACAGTCAACGGGCTCTTGGCCGCCTACGTCGTGGGCATCATCCCCGCCCTTCTGATCGGCGGCCCACTGTCCGATCTGCTGGGCCGCCGCCCCCTGTTACTCCCCGCAGCGCCACTGTCTTTGGCGGGGTCTTTCTTGCTGTCCATCGCGCCCAACGAGCCACTCATCATCGCGCTGGGGCGTGTCCTATGCGGCATGGCTTTGGGCTTGGTCATGGCCGTGGGCTCAACGTGGATTACGGAGCTCATCACGAGGGCTGGCGGTGACCCGGCGGCGGGCGCCCGCAAGGCTTCCTTGTGTTTGACTGCCGGCTTCCTCGTCGGCGCGGGCATCGCTTCGGTGCTCGCCCAGTGGGGTCCGTGGCCGACGCACACGGCTTATATCCTCCACATGCTGCTTACGTTGCTGACCGCCGTGTGGATCCTGCATACTCCGGAGACCCGCCAGCCCACCCGGGGCGACGTCAAGACCACCATCTTGGAGCTTCGGGTGCGCGACATGCTGGAGATGCTGCACATTCCCGCCGTTGCTCACAAGCGTTTCCTACGCGTCGTCGTCCCTGTGGCCCCGTGGGTATTCGGTTGCGCGGGAGCGGCCTATGCGCTCCTGCCACAGCTGTTGTCCGACTCGGCAGGCGATGCCCCCATCGCTTTCTCCGGCCTGATGACCGTTATCACCCTGGGGTGCGGTGTCGCTGTCCAGATGTTGGGCCGACTGGTGGATACCCATAAGTCTGCGCGCGCCTCGGCGCTGGCCATGTTCGTCATCACAGTCGGCGCCATCCTCGGAGCCTTCGCCGCCCACTCGCTCTCCCTGCCGCTCGGCATCGCCGCCGCCGCGACCATGGGCGCAGGATACGGCCTGGCACTCGTCGCCGGCTTGTCGGAGGTCCAACGCATCGCGGGCGAGCGTGAGCTCGCCGGCCTGACCGCCGTGTACTACTCCATTTCCTACACCGGTTTCTTCATCCCGATGGCTTTCAGCGCCCTCGCACCTTACCTTGGTTTCACCGCGTTGTTCAGCATCGGTAGCTTCTTGGCTCTGGTCTGCCTCATCAATGTCATCCTTGCTTGGCGCGCGCACCTGCCCGGCACTCGCCGCTAGCACCGGCCCCACCAGTCGGGCGCCCTCCCCTGGGCCGCACTGCGCTACCTGTGCACAGACGCTAAAAGCTCCGCCTCCCGGATCCGGGAGGCGGAGCTTTTTCTGCGACCGTTAACGTCGCTGTTGCCGTCTTAGGCCTTAGCCACCGTGGCGGTCACGCCCTTGAGAACGTCGTGGACGTTCTTGTCGGCACCAGCCTCGAGAGGCTGGGTCGTCACGGTGAAGTCGACGGCGAGTACCTCTGCCGCGATGTGCTCGCGGTGGCGGTTGGCCCACTCTTCCTTCTCCGCGGGGACAGACAGGGCCACGGTGATGCGGTCGGTGACCACGAAGTCCTCGGCCTTGCGGGCATCCTGCAGGCCGCGGATGACATCCGCGGCCCAGCCCTCAGCCTCCAGCTCTTCGGTGACGTTGGTATCCAACACCACTAGGCCATCCACGCCGTCCACGCGCGCCGTGGACTCCGGGTTCGCCGCCTTGAGACGTTCCGTGTACTCGTCCGGGGTCAGGCGGATATCGCCGTCGACGATAACCTCCTCGCCGTCGCGCTCGTAGTTGCCCGCCTTCAGGTTCTTGATGGCGCGCTGTACGTCCTTGCCCAAGCGAGGGCCCGCCACCTTGGCGTTGCAGACTACTTCGAAGGTGCCGACCTCATCGACATCATCGGTCAGCTCAACGTCCTTGACGTTGACCTCATCGCGGATGATGTCCTTGAAGTCGGCCAAGCGAGCCGAATCCGGCATCGCCACCGTCAGCTTCGGCAGCGGCAGGCGGTTACGCAGCTTATTGGACTTGCGCACAGACGACGCCGCCGAAGCCACCGCGCGGGTGGCATCCATAGCGGCCACCAGGTTCGCGTCAGCCGGGTAGTCCTCAGCCTTCGGGTAGGAAGCCAAGTGCACGGAACGCTCACCGGTCAGGCCGCGGTAGATGACCTCAGCCACGTGCGGTAGCAGCGGAGCCACCACGCGGGAGACGGTCTCCAGCACCGTGTAGAGGGTGTTGAAAGCCTCTGCGTGGGTCTCCTCGCCCTCCCAGAAACGGTCGCGGGAGCGGCGCACGTACCAGTTAGTCAAGGCATCCGCGAAGAGGCGAACCTCCTCGGTTGCCGTAGCAATATCGGTATTCGCCAACGCATCATTCGTGTTCTTTACCAAGTCATGCGTCTTGGCCAAGATGTAGCGGTCCAGCACGTTAGTGGAGCTGACATCGAACTTCGCGTCCTGGGAAGCGTAAAGCTGCAGGAAGGTGTAGGCATTCCAGATCGGCAGGATAGCCTGGCGCACGCCCTCACGGATGCCCTGTTCGGTGACGATGAGGTTGCCACCGCGCAAGATCGGCGAGGACATGAGGAACCAGCGCATGGCATCCGAACCATCGCGGTCAAAGACCTCGTTAACGTTCGGGTAATTGCCCTTGGACTTGGACATCTTCAGTCCGTCATTGCCCAGAACGATGCCGTGGGCCACAACCTTCTTGTAGGCCGGGCGGTCAAAGAGCGCAGTCGACAGCGCATGCATGACGTAGAACCAGCCGCGGGTCTGACCGGAGTACTCCACGATGAAGTCCGACGGCGAGTGGGTCTCAAACCACTCCTTGTTCTCGAACGGGTAGTGCTTCTGGGCAAACGGCATCGAGCCGGACTCAAACCAGCAATCCAACACATCCGGCACGCGGCGCATCGTGGACTTGCCCGTCGGATCATCCGGGTTCGGGCGGGTCAGCTCATCGATGTGCGGGCGGTGCAGGCTGGTGGGGCGCACGCCAAAGTCACGCTCCAGCTCATCCAAGGAGCCGTAGACATCCACGCGCGGGTACTCCGGATCATCGGAGATCCACGCCGGGATCGGAGCGCCCCAGTAGCGGGTGCGGGAAATATTCCAGTCGCGAGCGCCCTCCAGCCACTTGCCGAACTGGCCGTCGCGGATGTGCTCCGGCAGCCACTCGATCTCGTTGTGGTTGAGCTCCACCATGCGGTCACGGAACTCGGTCACCTTGACGAACCATGCCGGCAACGCCATGTAGATGAGCGGCTCGCCGGAGCGCCAGGAGTGCGGGTAGGAGTGCTCGATGGTCACGTGGCGCACCACGCGGCCGGCTTCCTTCAGGTCCTTGATGATGCCCTTGTTAGCGTCGAAGACCAGCTGGCCCTCGTAGGGCGGCACCTGCGAGGTGAACTTGCCGTCCTCGTCCACCGGGATGACCAACCCCACGCCGTACTTCTGGCAGGTGAGCATATCGTCCTCACCGAAGGCCGGAGCCTGGTGGACCACACCAGTACCGTCCTCAGTGGTGACGTAATCTGCGAGCAGCAGCTGGTAGGCGTTCTCGACATCTGGGAAGAAATCGAAGATGGGCTGGTACCTAAAGCCCTCGAGCTCAGCGCCCTTGAACGTCTTGAGAACTTCCGCCTCACCCAGCTCCTTGGCCAGGGTGCCGGTGAGCGCCTCGGCCATGATGAAGGTGCGGCCAGCAAAGTCGCCCTCGGTGGCCTTGAACAGGACGTAGTCGACCTCCGGGTGGACCGCCAAAGCCAGGTTGGACGGCAGGGTCCACGGGGTGGTGGTCCAGGCGAGGAAGGAGGCGTCGGCAAGCTCGGCGTTATCCGCCAACGTCTTCTCCGCCGCGCTTCCCTCCACAGCGCCCGCTACCGGGAAGGTCACCGTCAGGGTCGGATCCTGACGCATCTTGTAAGAATCATCCAGGCGCGTCTCCTGGTTCGACAGCGAGGTGTGCTCAGCCCAGGAGTACGGCAGAACCCTGAAGCCCTGGTAGATCAGGCCCTTGTCGTAGAGCTCCTTAAACGCCCACATCACGGACTCCATGTAGTTCAAGTCCATGGTCTTGTAACCGTTTTCAAAGTCCACCCAGCGAGCCTGGCGGTTGACGTACTCTTCCCACTCATCGGTGTACTCGAGGACGGACTTGGCGCAGTACTCGTTGAACTTCTCCAGGCCCATCTCCTCGATCTGGGCCTTGTCGGTGATGCCGAGCTGCTTTTCTGCTTCCAGCTCCGCCGGCAGGCCGTGGGTGTCCCAGCCGAAGACGCGCGGGACGTGGTTGCCGGCCATGGTGCGGTAGCGCGGGACGATGTCCTTGACGTAACCGGTCAACAGGTGGCCGTAGTGTGGCAGGCCGTTGGCAAAGGGAGGGCCATCATAAAAGACGTATTCGGGGCAGCCCTCGGTTTGCTCGAGGCTGGCTTTAAAGGTGTCGTCGGCCCTCCAGTACTTCTGGACCTCCTGCTCCATATCGGGGAAACGGGAAGACCCAGTAGTCATATCGACTTTGGGATAAACGCTGCCGACGTTCGCGGGGTTATTACTCATCTAAAAATTCCTTCACTCGTTCGCTGTGGCGGGGACGCGCCTTACGGCTCGCGGTACCACCCCGCTTGGGCGCCGAGGCGCCCCGCTTCGTTGATGTGAAGGAGATGACGGTCCCTACCCGCCCGGTTCTAATAATGCTCCGCTAAGCGCAAAGCACGTTCTTCCGGAATGCTCCCCGGTGATAGCCGGCTCACTGCATACGCCTAAAAGTATAGCGAGCCGGTCAAGTTTTCACAGGCGCAGGTTCCCGAAAGCCCCAAAATAGAAACGCCAGTACACGAAAGAGGCACCTGGGATAAGGTTTTCCACAGGAACATTTTTTCTAATGCGCGCAGGTCATAAGGTGTTTTAAGCTCCACTGTCATGAGCGCACTGCAGACTTTCCTTAACGCACTCGGGGCCGGCATCGATGTCGTCGCCGAGTGCGAAGGCATGTCTGAAGCAGACCTCATCGCCGCCGGCTCCCCAGACAAAACCGCCGCGGAGTTGGTGCGGCTGCATACGAGCTTCTTTGGCAAAACCGCCATGACGCGGATGCAACGCGACGCAGTGAAGGCAGCGCGCCAACGCAAGCATTCTTTGCCTACCTTGGAGGTCATCGACCGCTATGCCCGGAAAGCCAAAACACAAGCGTTGGGCTGGAAACTACGCCTAGAACTCTGCCGAACGAGCGCTGACACCCTCGCCATGGAGGCACTGGCGAAAAAGAAGCTCAAGGAGCACGCGGTTCTCCCCACGCCGAAGGAGGGCGTGACTGTCTACCGCCGCCGCAATGCACCGTGGACGATGGCGATCACGGGCCCCTCGCAACTGATTGCAGAGCTTAACGACGCCGTCGACCCAGCACGCCCCCTCGAGTCCATCCGCGAGGCCTTCTTCACAGGCGCTGCTCCGCGCCGCGGCTTGCAGACCAATATCCTTGTGCCGCTGGATGCAATGACGAAAATTCTCGACGGTGACGGCGAAGAAATCACCCTCCAGATGACCAATGGCGCCACGATGACCGGCGCGGAGTACCTCAACAAGGTCATCGCCGGTGAGATCGATAAAGACGGCGCGCTCGCGACTCTTTTCCATCCCTATCACGGGCCGGTCAACCTCTACTACGAGGAGCGCTCCGCCAGCATCAAGCAACGCATCATGGCCATGGCCGAGTTCCCAGTCTGTGCTTGGGATGACTGCCTGAAGCCGGCCGATGAATGTCAAGTTCATCACCTCATCGCGTGGAAGAACGGCGGGTACACCAACCAGGAAAACTTGGTGATGCTCTGCCCGTATCACAATGGGGTGAACCAGGACGATCCGAATGCGCCGCCGGGTCGCGGCCGCATGGCTCGGATCAGGGGTAAAGCGAAAAGAACGAACGGCCCTCCTCCGCCGCCCACGCCGCTGCAAGCGCCACCCGGGATATTCACAAACCCCGCGGAACGAGACGACTAGCGGCTTCACAAAAGTAGCCCTCCACCCAGAATTACCACTGGGCCGAGGGCTACTCGTCGTGCCTTAGCTGCGCGCATTACAGATTTTCGGCGAGACCGAGCTACTCGTCGTGCTTGCGGCGGAGTTTAATCACGGTGTCTGCGATGAACAGAACAATGCCCACCCCGGCGGAAGCGAAGAGCACGTACAAGGACCACTCAGCAGCGGTGAGGATGTAGTTCACGAACGCCAAGAAAGCAACAAAGGCCAGAAGCAATGCGCCGATGAGCATGTGCGTTCTCCTTTCCCACCAATGACGAAGAGCTCTGTGCTTACAAAGAATGTATACCTACGGACGTATACCTACAGAAAAGAATAACGGCGCCCCCGCAGGGACGCCGCTCATTCAGAGATTAATCGTTGGACTTTCCGGCCTCACCGTTGGGGGGCAGCGGTGCCGCGGGACTCCAACTCCTCAAGCTGGGACTGCAGCAGCGTCTTGAGGCGGGTACGGTACTCGCGCTCGAAGGGGCGCAGCTCGGAGATACGGGCCTCCAGAGCGGTCTGCTGCTGCTTGACCGTGTTCATGACCTCGGTGTGCTTCTTCTCGGCATCTGCCTGCAGGGCAGCTGCCTTCTCCTCAGCCTGGCGAATCTGTGCCTCGGCGCGGGACGTAGCGTCGGCCTCAGTCTGCTTTGCCTTGTTTTCGGCGTCAGCCACCAGCTTCTTGGAGCGGGTATCGGCTTCCTGCAGCTGCGCGTCGTAGCGCTTCTGAGCGTCAGCAAGCTGGGCCTTGGAGTGAGAGTCAGCGTCGGCAAGCTGCTTCTCTGCGGCCGTGCGGGCCTCCGCCAGCATGGACTCGGAATCGGCCTTGGCCTCGTTGGTAAGGCGGTCTGCCATCTCCTGCGCCAAGCCCAGAACGCGGGCTGCCTGCATATGCGTGTCCGGGGTGGCGAGATCCTGTGCGGTGGACTGTGCAGCACCTGCACCTGCTACGGCAGCAGCGGAAGATGAGGTGGTGGAGGTTGCGGAGTTCTTCTTTGCGGACTCCAGCTCCTTCTTGGTGCTCTCCAGTTCCTTCTTGGAGGCCTCGAGCTCACGCTTGGCAGCAGCAGCTTCCTCGCGAGCAGCCTTGAGCTCTGCGGAATTGTCCTGCGCCTGAGCGGCCGGCGCCTGGGAAGACTGCGCCTGAGCGGCCTTTGCCTGCTCCTGGGCGCGCTTGGTTTCTTCCTTGGCCTTGGCAATCTCGTTCTTGGAGTCAGCCAGCTTCGCCTCATACTCAGCGCGCAGCTTGGATTCGACTTCCTTGCGCACAGCGGCCTCGTCGACCTTAGCGGCAGCGGCGCCGCCGGCAGCGCCGGCCGGAGCCTGAGATTTCAGCTCCTCAACCTGGGCGTGGAGATCATCGTTCTCATCCTGCAGCTGAGCAAGAGCATCCTCAACGAGATCGAGGAACTGATCGACCTCGTCCTCGTTGTAGCCACGCTTGCCAATTGGCGGCTTGCTGAAAGCGACGTTGTGTACATCAGCTGGTGACAGTGGCATTGACTTCTCTTCCCCTTACGAATCGGTCAAACCTCTAGAGGGTCCAGAGGCCGGGTACATATGCGGTTAATAATACGGATTGTGGTAACTCATTGTATCCGAATCAACACATTATCTAACGCGGGCACGAGTCTCAACGTTAACAGGAGGGTTTAATACACCCGTTAGTTACACCGCAAGTCCGTTGGTACCGAAAAATAGCCACGCAATAAGTTGCGAAAGAACGGACAAAAGCAGGAACAAAACAATGATGGAAACATCGAGCGCGATGCCGCCCAATTGCAGCGGCGGAATCACCTTTCGCAGCGCCTTGACCGGCGGATCGGTGACCACGAAAAGCACCTCAGCAACCATCATGAACCAGCGGGGCGGGTTGAATTGGCGCGAAAAAGACTGGATCATTTCAATAACGATGCGCGCCAACAAAACCCACGAGTAAAGACTCACGGCGACGAGGAGAATTGAACCTAAAGCACTCACAATGCCTGAGCCTATCGGAATCACCCCCGCCAGCGGTACTCCCCTGCCCTAAGGTTCGCCCTCGGCGTACAGAGACGGCACCGCGGCAGCCATACCGCCGCCGAGAATGACTCTCCGATAAGGCCCCACGATGAAAACGACGAAACCGCCCCATCGCCTTCCGCCTCCCTTAAGCCAACACGGAGGAGAATAACGATGAAGCGGTTAAAGCCTGACGTCTCTAGCGCAGGTGCGCTGCTCGCTCCAGCTCCACGGTAGAGATATCAGCGCCCTTCGGCACAATGGCAAAAACCTTGCGGCTGGTGTCCATGCCCTTGGTCAGGTTCTTCATGCGGCCTTCCAACGCGAAGCAGAGGCCTGCGGCAAAGTCCACGAAGCGCTTGGCGGAGCCGCGGTCGGCGTCGGTGAGTTCGAAGACCACTGCGTCACCGTCACGGAAGGGGCCGCCAACCTTTGCTGCATCATCAAAGGAGACGAGGGAGAGAGCCACGATGGTCGGGACAAACTCCTCTTCCTGCTTCTCGTAGGAAGGTGCGTAGGCCGGAGCGTTGTAGCTGCGCTCGTCGGCGTAGTAGGCATCGTCGGCGTCCATGTCCATCGGGCCCAGCCCGAAGAACTCTTTAGTCCTATCAATCAGTGACATTCTGGGTCTCCCTCTGACCTAGTGTGTTCTGTTCATTTGCTGTCTTGTAATGCAGTTTTACAATGACAATTAACCTAGCGGGCGGGCTCCCATGATTCCGGTTCCGACACGCACGATATCCGTTCCAGATGCAATCGCTGCCTCCATATCGGCGCTCATGCCGGCGGACATTTTCAGGTCTCGCCCAAGCTTGGCCGCCACCTCATCCGTCAATGCCCTCACCTGGGTGAAAACCTCCGCCGGATCGCTCTCCAGCGGTGGAACCACCATGAAGCCACACAGCTGCAGGTTCTCCAGATCTTCGACCAGATCCACCAGAGCAGATACACCCTCTAGCGGGCAGCCGCCACGCGCGGTATCACCGTCGGCGGATACCTGGATATAGACCGGAAGCGTGTCCTCGCGCTGGCCGCGTTCCTGGGCAAGAGCCACGCCGCGGTCGAGTGCTCTGGCAAGTTTTTCTGAATCGAGCGAGTGAACACTATGCGCCCATCGGGCCACGTGGTTCGCCTTCTTGGTCTGAACCTGGCCAATCATGTGGAAACGCATCTCGGACAGGGCCTCCGCCTTGGCACGCGCTTCCTGCTCGCGATTTTCCGCCACATCTGTGATCCCCAACTCCGCTAGCAGCGCGATGTCTTCGGCCGGGTGAAACTTCGTCACCGGCAGCAGCTGCGGGGCGGGGCGGCCAGCGGCCTCAGCGAAACGGTGAATAGCAGCGCGGGTGCTCTCCAGGCCAGCCCTCAGCTCTTCACGGCGCACAGTATCGTTGTTCGTCATTAATCCTCCAACCAAATCACGCCGGCTTGGCGTCCGGTGACGCCCTCGCGGCGATAAGAAAAGAAATCTGTGTCCTCAATCGTGCAGCGCGGGTCCGATTCGATAGCCGTAACCCCCATCTCCATCAATTGACGAATCAGCCCAGCGCGCACGTCGACGCCCCAGGTACCCGACGACGTGCGGGTCTTGGAGCCGGGCAGATGCTTCTCGACGTCATCCGCCATCGCCTCCGGCACCTCATAGTTCCGCCCAGAAGCGGCCGGCCCCATGAGCACCTGAATCGAGGCGGGGCGGGCCCCTAACTCAACCATGGTATCGACGGTATTGCGGACGATTCCGTTGCGCGCGCCAAGGCGCCCGGCGTGGGCGGCGCCGATGACGCCCGCGGAGACGTCGACAAGCAGCACCGGCGTGCAGTCCGCCACGAGAACGCCTAGGCCCAAGCGCTTTTCGTTGGTTACCACGGCATCGGTGGCCGGCACGGGCTCCTCGACGCCGCGGCGCTCGGCCCCCACCACCGTCACGGTGTTGGTGTGGAGCTGTTCCATCCACACGATGTCCTCTAAGCCCGTGGCACGGCGGAGCCGCTCGCGATTGGCGGCCACTGCGGCGGGGTCATCGCCAACGTGATCGCCGAGATTAAAAGAGTCATAAGGCGACGACGACGCCCCGCCGGCACGGCTTGTAAAAACCATGCGGACGGGGCGTCGTGCTGCGTGTGCTTCCTCGTTTACTGGCATGCACTCCAGAGTAGCTGGCTGGAACTAGCGCATGAAGGATGGCACGTCGAGATCGTCATCGCCGTCATCGTCGAAGTCACGACCTCGACGCTCCGTGGGGCGCGAGAGACGGTACTCATCATCGCCGCCGCGGCGGTAGTCCTCACCGCGGAAGCGATCCGAGGTGGTAAATAGTCCGCTCGACGGGGCCGGCTCTGCCGGCTGCTCGCGCTCGTAGGAGTGACGCGGGGCGTACTCTTCACGCTCAATGCGCTGGGAGTCAGCGCGCTGCGGTTCTGCGCGGGTGTACTCCTCGCGCGGGGCCTCGGTGCGGGGCGCGGCGGGGCTCTCAGGCTGTGCCTCAGCGCGGTGCTCGAAGAGGGAACCCGGACGTGCAGCCGGGGTAGCCTCCGCACCGTGTTGCTGCGTCTGGCCAGGCTGTGCCGGCTGGGAGGTCATGTTGGCCTGAGCATCGAAGCCGGTGGCGATGATGGTGACGCGGACTTCGTCACCAAGGTTGTCATCGATGATGGTGCCGAAGATGATGTTGGCGTCCTCGTCGGCGCGCTCCTCCACCATGGAGGCAGCGGCATTGACCTCGTGGAGGCCCAAGTCAGAGCCACCGGCGATAGACAGCAGAACGCCCTTGGCGCCCTCCATGGTCGACTCCAGCAGCGGAGAGTTAATAGCCTGCTCGGCGGCGTTGAGCGCGCGGTTATCGCCGCGGGCAAAGCCGATGCCCATGAGGGCGGAACCAGCGTCGGACATGACGGAGCGAACGTCCGCAAAGTCGACGTTGATCATGCCCGGGATGGTGATCAGGTTGGTAATACCCTGCACACCGTTGTGCAGAACTTCGTCGGCGGCGCGGAAGGCTTCGACGATGGACAGCTCCTCGCCGCCCAGCTGCATGAGGCGATCATTCGGGATAACGATGAGGGTATCGCAGACCTCGCGCAACTCCTCAATGCCGGCCATGGCCTGACGGGTGCGGCGCGCGCCCTCGAACTTGAACGGGCGGGTAACGACACCGACGGTCAAAGCGCCCATCTTCTTCGCGATGGAGGCGACCACCGGAGCGGCGCCGGTACCGGTACCGCCGCCCTCGCCAGCCGTAACAAAGACCATGTCGGAGCCCTGGAGGGCGTCTTCAATTTCGGTCTTGTGATCCTCCGCGGAGGTCTTGCCTACCTCAGGGTTGGCGCCGGCGCCGAGGCCGCGGGTGGCCTCGCGACCGATGTCGAGCTTGGTATCCGCATCGGAGAAAATCAGCGCCTGGGAATCGGTGTTGATCGCCACGAACTGGACTCCCTTGAGCCCTTCTTCGATCATGCGGTTGACAGCGTTGACACCACCGCCGCCGACGCCGACGACCTTGATGTCCGCGAGGTTGTTGCTAGATGAGATCATACGAGGGTCTCTTGCCTTTCGAATAAGGTTTTAATGTAAACGAGGAGGCGCCCCTTTTTCTGAGAGGCGGTTACATCCATCTTTAACGACAACGGGGTAATTTCGGCGCACATTTTGCCGCGTGTCGGTACCCTCAACCTCTACTTTAGGGTTGCTGACATGCGGTTTTCTTAACAGGCGTCCCACCCGCCCCACTCGCGACGCGCTTAGCGACGAGTCACCAGCGACGGGTTCGAAATGTTCCAAGAATCGCCCTCGAGCTTGAGCACATCCTCAAAAGCAATGGCCTTGTTCGCGTTGTCTTCCGACGCACCCCAAAAGATGGTTTTGTCATCCTCCGTGCGGAAGGTCAGCGAATACCGGTCCTTAATTTCGAGGGCCGCGACCTTCTCCCGAATCGGCGCGGGGAGCGCAGCGACGGCGTCGACAGCCCCCTGCATCTCAGGCGAACCGGAGTCGGTGTGCCCTGTCAGCTCTACGGCTTCGGGTGGCGCTTCGTCCTCCACGAATTCCTTACCGTGGTTGTCCACCAAAATCGTCCTATCGCCCTGTCGTACATAAGCTACCGCCTCGTGCTCGACGAGCTCGATGTGGACGGTTGACGGGAAGGCCCGCGACACCGTCGCGCTCTCTACCCACGGCAGGGAGGCCACGCCGTGCGCGGCTTCGCGCGCATCCAGCCGCGCCAAATTAGAGCCCTTCACGACGCCACTGGCCTGCTCGACCTCCTCTGCCTCAACGTGATCATTTCCCACGACTTCGAAGGATGTCACCTTCAGGATGGGAAAAAGCCACACCGCCGCGGCAGCAACCGCCACTACGAGAAGCACCGCGCCTAGCGCGAGCGCCCCAGTCTTTTTAGACATTCGGTTCCTTCGGTTCCTCCGCGCCGCTCGCATTCTCAAGCGCCGACAAGATTTCACCCGCCACGTAGGTAACAGTTCCCGCGCCGATGGTAAGGACGATATCTCCGGGCTGCGCCAGGGAAATGACGTCGCCGGCAGCCTCAGAGAAATCCGGCTCGAAAATGACCGGCATGTCTTCGGGCATCTTGTCGGTGATAATGCGGGAGGTAATTCCTTCTACCGGCTTCTCGCGGGCGCCGTAGATGTCGAGGACGACGGCGGCGTCGGCAAGCGCCAAGGCCTGAGCAAACTCGGCGTCAAACTCCATGGTCCGGGAGTACAGGTGCGGCTGGAAGCAGGCGATCACGCGCGCACCCTCGCCCTCGGCGTCCGCCTTCGCGCGCGCCGCGGTAAGCACCGCAGACACCTCCGTGGGGTGGTGGGCGTAGTCATCGAAGACGCGGATCCCCTGGGCGCTGCCGCGGTACTCGAAGCGCCGGCGCACGCCCGTAAAGTCGGTCAAACCCGCGGCCAGTTCCGCCGGGTCCCCGCCAGCCAGCACACCGGCCAGCAGGGCCGCCGCCGAGTTGAGCACCATGTGATGGCCCGGGACATGCAGGTCATAGGACAGCTCCTGTGGCGCCTGACCCGGCAAGGTCAGGCGAACGCGGACGTGCGCGCCGGCGGCGGAGACGGTTTCTTCTAGGATCTCCGCTGCCAGCGGCACGGAAGAATCCGCGGCTACCTCGCTGCGCGTGCCGTAGCCCAGCACCTGAATCCCGCGCTGAGCCGCCCGCTCACCCGTGGCGGCCGCATGCTCATCCTCGAGGCACACGACGAGGTAGCCGCCCTCAACCACGCGGTCGGCGAAATCATCAAAGACCCGATAGTAGCTCTCTGCCGTGCCGAAATAGTCGAGGTGATCAGGCTCGATGTTGGTGATGACTGCCACGAAGGGGCTGTAGCGCAGGAGGGAGGCATCGGATTCATCGGCTTCTGCCACGAAGGCGTCGCCAGTGCCGCCGTGCGCGTTGGTCCCAGCTCGGTTGAGTTGCCCGCCGATGGCGAAGGAAGGATCCATCCCCGCCTGCTGGAGCGCGGTGACCGCCATAGAGGTCGTCGAGGTCTTTCCGTGCGTGCCGGCGAGCAGCACCTGACGGTGGCCTTCCATGAGCTCAGCCAGCAGGTCCGAGCGACGGATCACTGGAATCCCGGCTTCCCGTGCCGCAACCAGCTCCGGGTTGTCCTGCGGGATGGCGGCGAAGGAGGTGACGACTACCGTCGGCTTGTCCCCAGCCAGATCGAGGTTCTCAGCCACGTGGCCGACGGCGACGTGCGCACCCATCGCGCGGAGGACGTCAACGGCCGTCGACTTCTTAACGTCCGAGCCGGTGACGACCGCGCCACGGCTAACCAGGATGCGCGCGAGGCCGGACATTCCGGAACCGCCGATGCCGACAAAGTGGACGCGGGACAGGTCCGTGGTGGCGGGGGTATCAGTCATGGTGAAAATTTCCTTCTTTAATAAACCTGTACTGTGCGCCTAGCCGCGGGTGTCGGCGGCGACGCGGTGCGCGATTCGGTCAGCGATCACCGCGGCGGCATCGCCGGCAGTGCTGGCGTCAGCAGCAGCACGCATGGCCGAAAGGGCGTCGGGATGGTCAAGGATAGCGCGAACTTCGGCGACAAGGCGCCCCGGAGTAAGCTCCGCGTCCGGTATCTGGACCGCGGCTCCCGCTTCCACCAGAGCCCGGGAGTTCAACGCTTGCTCGCCGTTGCCGTGCGGCAGTGGCACATAGATAGCGGGCAGGCCGGCCGCAGACACCTCAGCCACGGTCATCGCGCCGGAGCGGCAGACCATCACATCAGCAACGGCGAGCGCGCCGGCCATGTCATCGATATAGGGCACGGCCGTGTAGTGCTCGTGCTCAGTCGGCACCGTGTTCTTCTTGCCGTAGGCATGCAGCACTTGGAAGTCTCGGCACAGGTCCTCGAGCGCTCCGGCGACGGCGGTGTTAATGCTCACCGCTCCCTGCGAACCGCCGGTAACCACGATGGTCGGGCGGCCTTCATCCAGGTTCCAGTTCTGGCGCGCAGCAGAGGCCTTCGCACCATCCGGGTCCTCGCCCAAGCCCGGACGTACCGGAATGCCCAGGACCTCGCCCGGCATGCCAGATCCCTTTTGGGCATTGATTCCCGTGCCGCCAAGACGCACGCCCAGCTTATTAGCCATACCGGCCAAAGCATTCGTCTCGAGAACGAAGAACGGAATGCCCAAGGACTTCGCCGCCAGGTAAGCCGGCGCCGCAACGTAACCACCGGTGCCAAACACAGCATTGGCCCCGACGTCCTTAAGCACCGCGCGAGTTTCCCGAACGGACTTGAAAATCCGCCAAGGCAGCTTCACCGCGTCAATGTTGATCTTTCGCGGAACAGGGACCGGAGTGATCATGCGGAGATCGACACCGCGCGCCGGCACGATGTCGCTTTCCAGACCCCGCGGCGTACCCAAGGCGGTGACCCGCGCCCCGTGGCGTTGGCGTAGCTCCTCCCCCACCGCAAGCGCGGGCTCAATGTGTCCGGCGGTGCCGCCACCTGCGATGACGACGGAAATCGGCGTGTCATTCATGCACTACACGCTACCAGCGCCGCACTGCGCTACCGGCGCTCGCCGCGCCGATACTCCCGCCGCCCCTCCGCGCGCGGCGCCTGCGACCGCTGAGAGCGCCCCGTCACCGCGCGCCCAAAACGTTCCTCGCGGCTGCGCTCCACGTGGCGTTGGGAGCGCTCGCGGTGTGGGCGCTGGGAACGCCGAGCATCTGCGCGCTCGCGCGGGGCACGGTGCGCCCCGCCGCGCCGCTCATTGGGCGGGGTCGGCTCTGGAATAAAGAAGATACGGTCGAAGAGCGGGCGTCCAAAGTTCTGCATCGCGGACACCTGCAGCGGCTCGTGGCGCGCCACATTGCACAACAGGCCCATCGAGCCAATGGTGATAACCGCAGCCGTACCACCCGCAGAAATCATCGGGAGCTGAATACCCGTCACCGGCAGCACACCGATGACGTAGCCGATGTTGATGAAGGCCTGCACGACAACACCCACCGACAGCGTGGCGGCCAGCAAGGACTGGAACTGGTCCTGCGCACGGGTTGCGGTACGCAACCCAAAGTAGCCCAGCACGGCGAAAAGCACGATGACGAGCGCACCGCCCCAGAGGCCTAGCTCCTCACCGATAATGGCGAAGACGAAGTCGTTCTTCGCCTCTGGGAGGTAGAACCACTTGGCGCGTGATTGGCCGAGGCCAACGCCCCAGAAGCCGCCGTCGGCAAGCGAAAGGAAGCCTTGGTAAGCCTGGAAACCGGTACCTTGTG
Organism: Corynebacterium sp. HMSC068G04; assembly: GCF_001814885.1. Classification (NCBI taxonomy): domain Bacteria; kingdom Bacillati; phylum Actinomycetota; class Actinomycetes; order Mycobacteriales; family Corynebacteriaceae; genus Corynebacterium; species Corynebacterium sp. HMSC068G04. The sequence continues at coordinate 133,489 of NZ_KV818333.1, forward strand.
TGTCCTCAATATTGCCGCGCAGCGCATCGAAGTAGGTGTGGAAACGGTGCGAACGGAAACCACCGGCCAGGAAAACAGTGATCATACCGATGGCGCCAAAGACGCCGACGACGACGGGCACACGCCAGTTCACGCCGGCGAATACGAGGGTGAAGACCACAATCAGGGCGAAGGACACGCCCATGCCCAAGTCACCTTGGGCCACGATGAGCACGAACATGATGCCGGCGATGATGGAATACATCATGAACGGATCAGTCAAGCGCATCGAACGGTGTGTTTTATCCGCCAGCGCCGAGGCGCCATACATACCCACCGCGACGCGAGCGAACTCAGAGGGCTGGAAGGCCACGCCACCCGGCAACATGATCCACGACTGTGAACCGACCTCCGCGCGGCCGGTACCGATACCGGGCACAAGCACGAGGATAAGCAGCAGGATGGATAGCCCCAAGAACCACGGCACGAGCGCCCGCAACGTGCGCGGCGAGATGCGCAGGCCGATCCAGAACACGATGAGGCCGGCGGCGACCAATACGCACTGGCGCAAGGCTGCCGACCACGGGCTATCGGTCTCCGACAGGGACGTCGCCATCGACGAAGAGAAGGCCATGAGCACGCCGATGCCGATGAGGGAGAAAATCGCGATGCGCAGCATCAGGTAGTCAAACCCCGGGTAGGCGCGCAGGCGCTCGCGAAGATCACGCAGGCGATGGCCCAGCGTGCGGTGTGGCTTCTGGGTGCTGGTGGCAGTCACGGCTTCTGGGTGCTCCTAGCTAGCGGGCGAGGCGGCGGGCAGCGGCGGCAAACATGTCGCCGCGTTGGCTCATTCCGGTGTACATGTCCAACGATGCCGCAGCGGGCGCCAAAAGTACGGTATCGCCGGCTTCGGCGTGTTGCACAGCGGCGCTCACGGCTTGGTCCATCGCCGTCTGAGGGTCGTGACTGTCCACGATGACGAGAGGCACGTGGGGTGCCGCCTTGACCAGGGCCTGGGCCAGCACGTGCTTGTCGACGCCCACCAGAACCGCCGCCTTCAGCCGCGCGGCGTGGGTACGCAGGAGGTCCGAGACATCTGCGCCTTTGAGCTGACCACCGGCGACCCACACCACGGAGTCAAGACCACGCATGGCAACCTCCGCGGCGTGCGGATTCGTCGCCTTGGAATTGTCGATGTAGGTCACGCCACTATGACGGTGGACAACCTCACCGCGGTGCCCGGCCACCACGTAGGCGTCGAGGCCCTCCGCGATGGACTCAGGCTGAGCGCCGGCAAGCGCGGCAACCGCCGCGGCAGCAGCGGCATCCAGCACCCCAGCAAGACCTGCGGGCTGGATGGTGGTGACATCCTCCACCACGGCCGCGTGCAGTCCGGCGACCTCATTGACCACGAGGCTGCCGGCACTCACGCCGACTTCGCCCGGGGCGGGCTCGGCGTGGGTAAAGGCGGTAGCGCCGGATAGAGAGGCGGCAAGCGCGCGAACGTGCTCGTCGTCCTTTCCATAAACGGCGTGCGTACCGCGCAAAATCTTCGCCTTATCCGCCGCGTAGGCCTCGAAGGAGCCGTGCCAATCGAGGTGGTCATCGGCGAGGTTGAGCAGCGCTCCCACATCCGGGCGCAGCTGGGAGGCCCAGTGCAGCTGGAACGAGGACAGTTCCGCGACGAGGATATCCACGCGGGGCTCGGCGGCCAAGGCATCAAAAGACGAGACCCCGATATTTCCTACAGCCTGCGCGCGCTGGCCGGATCGCTGCTCGTCAGCGGCCATGATGGCAGCGAGCATCCCCGTCGTTGTGGTCTTGCCGTTGGTACCTGTGATCGCGAGCCAGCGGCGGGAGGGCCCAAATACCTCTGCCTGGTCAAGGCGGTAGGCCAGCTCCACGTCACCGATGACCTCAAGGCCGCGGGAAGCTGCGGCGGCGAGCAACGGCGAATCCGGGCGCCACCCCGGCGAGGTCACGACGAGGGAGTAATCCGACAGGTCTACTGCTGCTGTGTCCACGGTGGCAACGTCGAGCTCGGCGGCGAGGCGAGCGCGGGATTCCTGGTTTCCATCAGCCACCGTGACGTCCACGCCTAGGTGGTCCAGGACCGCAGCACAGCCGCGGCCGGAAACGCCGGCACCGGCGATGAGGACCCGGCCAGAGAGGAAGTCGGGGCGCGTCATGCGCCGACACCTATACCTGTGGAGGTCAGCCATTCACCGTAGAAGATGGCCACGCCGGCCATCGCCGCCATCGCGGCCAGCAACCAGAAACGGACAACCACAGCAGTCTCCGCCCAACCGCCGTTTTCAAAGTGGTGATGGATCGGGGCCATGCGGAAGAAGCGCTTGCCGGTGGAATGGAAGACCACGATCTGAATGACAACGGACACCGTCTCGATAACGAACAGGGCGCCGATAATCACCATGAGAAGCTCGGTACGGCTGGTGACCGAAATGCCGGCAACCAATCCGCCGAGCGCCAGGGAGCCGGTGTCTCCCATGAAGATCTTGGCGGGCGCGGCATTCCACCATAAAAAGCCGAGGCAGGCACCGAGGCCCGCCGCCGCGAGCACGGCGAGATCGAGGGGATCGCGCACCTGGTAGCAGCCTGCCGCAAAGTTGGTGGCGCAGGAATAGCGGAACTGCCAGAAGGTCATCAGCGAGTAGGAGCCCATGACAATCGCCGTCACTCCTGCGGCAAGACCGTCGAGGCCGTCGGTGAGGTTGACCGCGTTCGACCACGCCGCAATGAGGAAGTACATGAAGATCAAGAACACGATGGTTCCGATCACAACGCCGCCAACCGCAAAGTCGAAAGTTTTCAAATCGCGGATGAACGACAGCTTGGTGGAGCCAGGAGTCAGGCCCGCATCATTGGGGAAACGCAGCACAAGAAAGCCAAAGAGGAGGGCCAGTACCAGCTGGCTGACCAGCTTCGCGGTCTTGTTGAGACCTAGGTTGCGCTTCCGGAAGAGTTTGATGAAGTCATCCGCAAAGCCCACCGCGCCCAAGCCCAGCGTCAGTCCGAGGACGAGCAGACCCGAAGCAGTAAACCCCCCGTGGCCCGTCAGCATGCCATAAAAACCAACCACGAGATAAGCCACCAAGATACCGGCCAGAATAGCCAGGCCGCCCATCGTCGGCGTACCCCGCTTCCGCAGGTGGGACTTGGGACCGTCCTCGCGGATCTCTTGACCGCGACCGGAGTCGGAAAAGTATCGGATGAGAACCGGGGTGGTAAAGATCGCCACGAGGAAGCTAACCGCACCAGCGATGATGATCTGAGTCACGAGCTTGAAGTCCTTTCTAGCGGCTAGCTGTGGTTCAGCTGCTCCGCGACCAACCAGAGGCGCTGGGCATTGGAGGCCTTAATCAAGACCACGTCCTTAACGCTACGGCTAGCCCAATCATCGACCCCTGCCGGGGCCGCGCGCAGAATGCCGTCGACCGCCCGAGCGGCAGCCGCGGCATCGGCGCACACCATTGTATTTATACCTTGCTGTGCAGCCGCCTCAGTCATTGCCCGGCAGTTGGGGTTCTCCCCCACCGCGACGAGGTGCTCCACGTGGTATTTGGCCAATATCTCCCCGAGCTGGCGGTGCGATTGTTCGGCATCGCTGCCGAGCTCTCCCATCTCACCAAGCACCGCGATGGAGCGGGCATCGGGGCGTGCTGCTGCGGTATAGGCCAAGGCGGCAATCGCCGCGCGCATCGAATCCGGGTTGGCGTTGTAGGAATCATCAATGATGGTGACGCCATCGCGGCGCGTGCGCACGTCCATGCGGTGCTCGGAGGCTAGGCGGTGCCCAGACAGCGCAGCCGCTACCGTGGCTACCGATACCCCCAGCTCGATGGCTGCCGCTGCCGCGGCCAGTGCATTAGACACCTGGTGGGAACCAAATACCTGCAGCTTCACTTCGACTGGCTCAGCGTTGGGGCTGTGGAGGACAAAGGAGGGGCGGGCCACGTCATCGAGCTCGATGTTGGTGGCATAGTACTGTGCCGCCGGTGCGCCGCCGCGGCGGTTATCCGTGGAGTAGTACACCACCTTGGCCCCCGTGCGTGTCGCCATTGCGGCGACGAAAGGATCGTCGGCGTTGAGGACGGCCACACCGCCCGCTTCCGCGCTCGGCAGTGCTTCCACCAACTCTCCCTTGGCCTGCGCGATATTCTCGCGCGAGCCAAATTCGCCGAGGTGCGCGGAGCCGACGTTGAGGACCACGCCGACGCGCGGCGCGGTGATTTGGGTGAGGTGGCGGATGTGTCCGATACCGCGGGCCGACATCTCCGCCACGAGGTAGCGCGAGTGCTCATCACAGCGCAGAGCCGTATACGGAAGCCCAATTTCATTGTTGAAGGAGCCGGGCGGGGCGACGGTCTCCCCCACCTCGCGGAAGATGGTGGCGATGAGGTCCTTGGTCGAGGTCTTGCCCGCCGATCCCGTCACTCCCACGATGGTCAAATCCTGCTCTGTCGCCAGCCGCTGCGTTACTGCGCGGGCCAGCGCGGACAACGCCTCGACGACAGCGGCGGCGGAGCCATCGACATCGTTGGCATAGATATCGGCGTTGGCTCCGTCACCTTCTACGCGTCCGCGCGGCTCCACGACGATGGCGGGTACACCCACCGGCCGGGCAGCCAAGACGGCGACGGCTCCCTTCTCCACCGCGGTGTGGGCGTAATCGTGGCCATCGACGCGGGCTCCGGGCAGTGCCACAAAGAGTCCACCCGGAGTGACCTTGCGAGAATCGAACTCAACAAAGCCGGTCACTGGGGTCTCTGGCTCGTCGACGCTATCCAGGCGGCCGCCCGTGATCTGAGCTATCTCAGCGAGGCTTAACGCAATCATGCTTGCTCCTTGGATTCTTCGGTACTCAGGGTAGTCGCTGTCATCGCGGCATCAAGTGCACGCGCCATCTCCTCGCGGTCGTCGAAGTGGTGGACGGTATCACCAATCAGCTGTCCTACTTCGTGGCCCTTGCCGACGACGATGACGGCATCGCCCGGCTGTGCCCACGCCACGACCTCGTCGATGGCTTTGGCACGGGAGCCGACCTCCCGGATATCGGCCTCCGGGTTCGCTTCGCGCGCTCCCGCGAGCACTGCCGCGCGGATAGCTGCTGGGTCCTCGGTGCGGGGGTTGTCATCGGTGATCACGACCATATCGGCGCCCTTCGCAGCAGCCGCCCCCATGAGCGGGCGCTTGGAAGAATCGCGGTCACCTCCCGCGCCGACGACAATGCCGATCCGGCCGCTGCTGCCTTCCAGCTGCGCACGCAGGGTATCGAGGACCGCGGCGACCGCAGCTGGCTTGTGCGCATAATCGACCACGGCGACAAACTGCTGGCCGCGGTCGATGCGTTCCATGCGGCCCGGGACCGCCACCTTTTCTACGCCTTCCAAGAAGACGCGCGGCTCGATGCCACTGGCTGCGGCCATGCCGGTGGCCAAGGCCGCATTGGCGATGTTGAAAGTGCCCGGCATGGGCAGCCGGAATTCATAGGAACCAGCGTGCTCTCCGGTGGACACCGTCAGCTCCACCTGCTGTGCGCCGGTGGCCTCAGTGCTGAGTTGGCGGGCGGTGATGTCCGCCTCGGTGGCCTCCGCGCTCGTGGACACTGTCATGACCGGACGCGCCGCGGCGCGCTGCGCCATGCGTCGCCCCCACTCGTCGTCGACACAAACAACGGAGCGGTCGGCGGCCTGGGGACCGTCGAAAAGCATGGCCTTCGCCTCGAAGTAATCCTCCATCGTAGGGTGGAAGTCGAGGTGGTCCTGGCTCAAGTTAGTGAATCCGCCAACGGCAAAGCGCGTTCCCTGGACGCGGCCCAGGGAAAGCGCGTGAGAGGACACCTCCATGACCACGTGCGTTACCCCTTCGTCCACCATGCGGGCGAAGAGCTCTTGCAATGTGGGGGCCTCTGGAGTCGTCAGCGAGGTAGGCACCGGCTCCCGGTTAATGCGAGTGCCCGTGGTGCCGATCAGGCCCACCGACAAGCCCGCGTGCAAAAGCCCCGCTTCCAGCAGGTAACTCGTCGTAGTTTTACCGGACGTACCCGTCACGCCAAGAATGGTGAGCTTTTCAGTGGGGTGCCCATAGATCTCCGCGGAAACGTGTCCGAGGATGGCGCGGATATCCTCGACCACGAGAAGTGGGCGTGTTTCTCCCGCTTCGGCAAGGATGCGTTGGCCTTCCGGGTCGGTCAGAATCGCGGCTGCTGCGGTGTCTGCGGCATAGCGTGCGCCATGAACGCGCGTTCCCGGAAGCGCAGCGAAGAGTCCACCAGGTGGCAGGGTTGCAGAGTTTAGTCCGCAGGAGCCCACGGTGGTCGAGGCATCCCCGATCACGGTGCCCGAAGAAATTTCTGCTAAACGATCAAGGCTGATGCTGCTGGTCACGGTGCGTCCTCTTCTCTATCTCTGTAGGTTATTCGCGGCCGGAGCTATCTATTCGGCACGCAAGGTCAGGTGCGGTGCTGGTGGGGAAGGCGGAATATTGTCACGATCAAGCAGCCAGGATGCGATATCACTGAACACAGGCGCTGCAGACTGGCCGCCGGAGCCATCGTCGTTGACACCGGATTCGGGCTCGTCCAGCATGACTGCGACGACAAAGCGGGGATCGTCGGCAGGCGCGATGCCCGCGAACGTGATCCAGTACTTGGAGTTCGAGTATGCTCCCGTCTCCTCGTCGACCTTTTGCGCGGTACCAGTCTTGCCGGAGAGCTGATAGCCCTCGATCTGCGCGTTGCCGGCTGTACCGTTGTTCAGCCCCTGCGGATCCTCCTGGAAGACCGCACGGAACATGTCCACGACAGTGCGCGCAGTTTCGGGACTGACCACGCGGGTGGTCTCGGGCTTCTCTAGTTCTTCCTTAGTCCCGTCAGGCGCGGTGATCGAATCAATGATGCGCGGCTCAATGCGCTCACCGTCGTTGGCCAGGGTCTGATAGATGGAGGCCAACTGCAGGGCAGTCCATGACTGGCCCTGGCCGATGGGCAGGTTAGCGAAGGTACCGCCGGACCACTGCGAACGGTCAGGTACGAGGCCTGGAGACTCGTTGGGCAGCTCAATGCCGGAAGTCTGGCCGAGGCCGAACTTCTTGAGGTAGTCAGCGTATTTATCCTGGCCAAGACGATCTGCCAACATCAACGTTCCCACGTTCGATGACTTACCGAAGACGCCCGTCGTGGTGTAGGGCTCAACGCCGTGCGGCCAGGCATCGTTCACAGTCACCCCAGCCATGTCGATGGAGCCGGGAACCTGGAGGACCTCATCGGGGTTGGTGAGGCCCTCCTCAATGGTTGCCGCGGCGGTGATGATCTTTGCCACCGAACCCGGCTCAAAGGGGTGGGATACGGCGAGGTTGTCGAAGGTCTTATCCTTCTCCAGCTGCTTTTCGATGTCCTTGTTCGGGTCGATGGTGCCGGTATTCGCCATAGCCAGAACCTGACCCGTGGCGGCATCCAGAACGACTGCCTCGGCGCTCTTTGCCTTCGAATTAGCCTTGGCCTTTTCCAGCTTCTGCTGAACGTAGGTCTGCAGATCCAGATCGAGCGTCAACGTGACGTTCTTGCCGTCGGTGGTGGGCACCTGATCGCGAAGGGTACCGGGAATGACCTGACCGCTGGCTGAAACGTCTTCGGTGGAGCTGCCGTCAATACCCGTCAGTGTGGTATCGCCGGAGGCCTCAAAGCCGAACTGGCCTTGGCCGTCCATGGATACCTTGCCGATGACGTTCTCTGCGATAGCACCATTGGGGTACTGGCGGATCTGCTGCTCATCAGCGGCGAGACCGTGGTAGTCCTCGGAGATGGCCACCGCGACATCCGGATCGACGTTGCGCACGAGGACCTCATATTGAGTATCGGCACGGAGCTTGTCCATGATTTGCTCCGAATCCACGTCCCCGGCATCGATGCCGGCTTCCTTCAGTTTGTTCGGGATGCCCTCCGACATGTCAGTGAGCCGCTCTGTCACCTTGTCGTCGAGGAAAGCCTCTTTGGCATCGGGTGCCAACGACTCAAAGTGAGCCTCGCCGGCGGCCTTTTGCTCTTCCTGTTCACGGAGCTCATCTCGCAGGCGCGTAGGTGACACGGTCAAGGATCGGGCGCGCATCGTGTAGGCCAACCGCTGGCCGTCGCGCGCGAGGATCTCGCCGCGCCCGGCCGTATCGACATAGACGCGGGTTCTCTGCGCAGCGGCCTTCGCCGCCAAGTCAGGTCCCCACACTATCTGGACCCACGCGAGGCGCCCCATCCACGCCAGCATCACCACGAGCAGCAAAGCCGCGATGACGTGTACACGACGGCGCATCGTCTTCTGCTGGCTCATGAAGGGCTTGCCGGTGCGCGGATTCCGTGAACGGGTCGCGGGAACGACGCGGTCGGCGTCGTAACGCTGCCGTGGTTGGTGAGAGGTACCGCGCGGTTGGGCGGCACGGGCGGCGGAAGCGCGCCTCGGGCGCGGGCCACCGGAGTGTGGTGGGGTCACACGTCACCTTTCTGTCTGCAGCGAAGATGGGTCAATAATCAGTGGTTCATCCCGAATTGTGCCCTATTATCGCCGCCCGCCCACGCAGGCACGCGCGGAGCGGGGATGGAATCTACCCGCGGGCGGCGTAGGGAGCCTGGGCCGGGATGTCCGGCAGTTCTACGTTCCCTTCGGCCGGCTGTCCGTCATTGGTGGATTCACCGCTGTCTGGGTGGCTGTCCGAACGAGACGCACCCGACTCGGCGCCTTCGCGCTCGCGGTTCCTCTCGCTCAGCGTCGGACGGGCGTTCAGGTTATCGGATACGTTCGCCGTCGCGTGTGGGTCACTCGAGGCCTGACCCGGGCGGACCGGTTCGCCGTTTACGTCGATGACAGATTCCATATCCGGGGTGGCTTCGCGCTTCTGTTCCACGTTTCCGTCTGCGTCGACTTCCACTACGCCAGGCTGAACCGGGACGCCCATCTTGGCCTCGTGGGCGCGGCGGGCGACGTCCGACGCCGAACGCACGTTCTCCAAGTCTCGGTTCAGAGTCTCCAGCTGGTTATCGAGCGTGGATTCGTGGGCAGTAAGCTCCTGAATCTTAAAGGTCTGGGACGTCGACAGGCCAGAGAGCCACATCGCCGCAGCCACACCAGTGATGAGCAGGCCAATGGCGATGAAAGAAAGGCGAGCGAAAAGGCCAGTAACCCGCGTGGGCTGTACGACGCGGCGCCCACGATTGCTCACTACCTGCTTCGAACCGAGGCGGTTTCCTCGCAGACCCGTTCCGACCCGGCGGGCGGGCACAGTACTGCGATGCGGCGTGCGACTGGGCAACGGGGTGGTGCGGCGCCCCCGCTCCAGCAGCGCGGTTCCCTGACCGGAGAAATCAGATCCGGTGGTGAAATCGCGGCTAGCTCCCATGGTGTGGGTCCTCTCGTGGTCGCGGTGGTACGTTGCCTGTGCGGTTCGGTCTCTCAGCGTCATGGCCTGCCTCCCGGTTCATGAAAAGACGGACTGCCCTCGAGGCGCTCGAGTGCGCGTACCCGGACGGACGCTGCCCGGGGGTTCTCTGCAATCTCCTCCTCGCTCGCCTTCTCCGCGCCACGCGTCACGATGGAATAGTGCGCTGCCGTGCCCGGAAGGTCCATGGGAAGCCCCGGCGGAGTCGTCGAGGTGCTGAGCTTGGTGAAGGCATGCTTGACGATGCGATCTTCGAGCGACTGGTAGCTCATGAACACCGCGCGGCTGCCGACGGACAGGGCATCCGTAATCACGGGAATGACCTGTTCGACCGCCTCAAGCTCGCGGTTGACCTCAACGCGCAGCGCCTGGAAGGTGCGCTTCGCGGGGTGGCCACCGGTGCGACGCGTCGCTGCGGGAATCGTGGCGTACAACAGCTCAACCAAGCGGGCTGAGGTAGTAAAAGGTTCCTTTTGCCTTTCCTTTATTACTGCCGAAGCAATCTTGCCGGCAAAGCGCTCATCGCCATAGGTTTTGAGGATGCGGGCGAGGTCACCGTGGCTATAGGTGTTGAGTACGTCGGCGGCAGTCATTCCCTGGCGCGGGTCCATGCGCATATCCAGCGGGGCGTCGGTCTTGTACGCAAACCCACGCTCCACCTGGTCAAGCTGCATGGAGGACACACCCAGATCAAACAATGCCCCTGCAATGCCGTGTTCTCGCGCGATAGAAAAAATCTCATGGTCCCCCTGCGCAATGGCACGACCGACCTCATCGAAGCGAGCGTTGACGCCGACGAAGCGGTCGGCGAAGGGGGTGAGACGTCGAGAAGCACTGCTCAACGAGGCGGAGTCACGGTCCACACCGAGGATTCGCGCGTTAGGAAAGCTGTTGAGGAAGTATTCGCTGTGGCCACCAGCCCCCAGGGTGCCGTCCACGATGACGGCGTGCTCCCCCGCTGCTTCGACGGCCGGAGCAAGCAGCTGAGCCATACGCGCACGCATAACAGGGACATGGCCGTGGTTGTCATTCACGTCATAGGTAATGGTGCCGTTGTGGTCCACAGTTGCTGTCCCCCTTTCCATTCAGGCGCCTGAGGCCGCTATCAGATCTGTTCGATAAAAAATCGAGTGCGTATAGGGCCCTGTCCGAGGAAGGGTTCTGATGTCGGGGAAGTACACCAGCTCATCCTCCTCGGGCAGAGTCCATACACGCACTCTCTGTGTGCCAGGAAGCTCTACAGCAGCCCGGCAAGTACGTCATCGGCGTCTGCCGCCGAATAAGCGTCTTCAGTTTGCGCCTGGTATTCAGCCCACGCGGCTGCGTCCCAGATTTCGAGGAAGTCAACCGAGCCCACAACTACGCATTCCTTCGTCAGGTTTGCGTACTCACGGTGCCCTGCGGACAGCGTGATACGTCCGTGCCCATCGGGGCGCTGCTCGTCCGCACTCGCTGCCAAGTTACGGATGAACGCACGCGCTTCTGGGTTGGTGCGTGACACGGCCGCTGCTTTCCTAGCTCGCGCCGCGAACTCCTCCCGCGGGTATACCGCGAGCGAATGATCCTGACCTTTGGTGACCATGAGGCCGCCAGCCAGTTCTTCGCGAAACTTTGCCGGAAGCGTGAGCCGTCCTTTGTCATCGAGCTTGGGAGTGTAGGTGCCGAGAAACATCCCCGGGTCCACCTTCCTGTCACTCGAAAACTCCGGATTCCTCTCGCGACAAGAGAGCAACTCTCCTCCGCTACGCCCCACTCTACCCCACTTTCCCCCACCTCCCACACCTTTATCACCGCAACAATCTGCGTGTCGCAAAAACATTGCAGGTAAAAGGCAGTTTTTCCAGTGGGAAGTTTTCCCAGACTCCCCTTGACACACCCCCTTAAACAGGCCAATTTCCACGTATTCACTCACGCAACTTTGACCTCTTAGCATGTAATTTTCCCCACCACCCCCATATTCCTGACGTTTACACCTTCCCACCACGCCCCAAAGAGCCCTCGGGCCGACATTTTCCGACCGGCGAGCAGCACAGGTGGGGCAAAGTGGGGAAAATCGGGAAATCGCACGAAAAGTCTCCCCTCCCCACGCAAGATGCCCGCACAAGTTTTTAGAAACATTGCGTCGCCATGATAGAAACATCATGTTGCCATCTTGCGGCACGCAGGGTGACACGCCAACCTACTTTCACCCCACACACTAGGAAGTTCCTTCATGTATCTAGCTTGGCGCGAGATGCTCTTCGCGCGTACCCGATTCCTCCTCATGGGCGTCGTCCTTGCACTCATGTCCATGCTCGTCGTTATCATCTCCGGTCTCACAGCAGGCTTGGTCAACGACGGCGTCTCCGGCCTCAAGGCGATGGAGAGCAACGTCATCGCTTTCGCCGATGGCACGCAGAAAGACTCTGCATTCACCCGCTCGGTTGTCGATGCCTCCGATGCCGAGTCCTTCTCTCAACTAGAGGGCGTGGACCAAGCCACCCCCTTGGGCCTGACCATTGCTAACGCCCACAACCAGGACGCCACGGCGGTGGACCTCACACTCTTCGGAGTAGAACCTGACTCCTTCATCGCACCGGCAGGCTTGCCCCCAATCGACACCGCCCGGACAGATGGCAAGCCCAGCAACACGAAACACGACATCATCCTGTCCTCCACCCTGCAGGACGAGGGGATCGAGGTGGGCGACACCATCACCCTCGACCGCTTGGATATCCCCCTCAACGTCATCGGGTTCACCGACAACCAGCGAACCTTCGGCCACGTCGACGTGGCCTACCTGCCGCTCGATATCTGGCAAGAGGTTCACGCCGGCGGGCGCCACGGCGAAGCTGTCACCCCAGAGGCCTATGAGGAAGCATCTGTCATCGTCGCTCGCACGGCGGATAAGCCCGATACCGATGCTCTCACCGAGCGCTCCGGCCTCGACGTTCGAACTCTCAAAGAGAGCTTCGACTCCTCCCCCGGCTACACCGCCGAAATGATGACCCTTTCCATGATCACCTGGTTCCTCTATGTCATTGCCGCGCTCGTTACCGGCGCCTTCTTCCTCGTGTGGACCATCCAGCGCGCCGGCAATATCGCCACCCTTCGCGCAATGGGCGCCACCAAGAGCTTCCTGCTGCGCGATAGCCTCGGCCAAGCGGTGGTCATCCTCCTCGTATCAATCCTCGCCGGCGCACTCATCGCCGTTGGCCTGGGCAGCCTCCTAGAGAAAACGGCTATGCCCTACGCCACCGAATTCAGCGCTGTCATCAATGGCGGTCTCATTCTCTTCGTCGCCGGACTGCTCGGCGCCTTCATTGCCGTCGTCCGCGTTACCCGAACCAACCCCCTCGCAGCCCTAGGAGAAAACCGATGAGCCACGCTTTGGAACTGAAAGACGTCACCATCAGCTACAGCGACGGAGATTCACACGTTAAGGCACTGAATTCCGTCGATCTCACCGTTGAGGCAGGCGAATTCGTTGCCGTGGTTGGCCCCTCCGGTTCCGGAAAGTCCACACTGCTCGCGGTCGCGGGCGCTTTGACGACGCCCGATTCCGGCCAAGTCCTCGTCGCGGGCGAGGACATCGTGCCGCTGGGTGACTCCGAACTGGCGCAGATCCGCCGCAACCACATCGGCTTCGTCTTCCAGTCCTCTGGCAATCTCCCGTCTGCACTGACGGCGGAGGAGCAGATCGAATTGGCCAGCAAGGTCATCGGCAAGACTGGGCGCTACTCCAGCGCCGAGCTGCTGGAGAAGGTCGGCATGGCGCATCGCGCGAAGCACCGGCCCGGCAGCCTTTCCGGCGGTGAGCGCCAGCGCGTCGGTATCGCGCGCGCACTCGTAGGCGATCCACAGGTGCTGCTCGTCGACGAACCCACTGCCGCCCTCGATCGCGCACGCTCCCAGGAGATCGTTGCGCTCTTGGCACAAGAGTGCCATGACTTCAACGTCGCGGGCGTTATGGTCACTCACGACTACGAGGTTCTCGATCACTGCGACAAGGTCTATGAGATGGTCGACGGCCGCTTAACACCGGCCACCACCTCCGCCCAGCGATAAGCAAAGAATGCGCAGCTTAACGTAGACTCACACGCATGCCAAAGATCACTGAAACGACAGTAGCCGAGCACCGCGCCGTCCAGCACCGCGCGGTGCTCGAGGCTGCCGAAAAGCTGATCATCACAAGCCATGGTGCAGTCCCCACCTTGGCCGAAGTCGCCGCGGAGGTCGGTCTTGCCCGACCCAGCGTCTATCGATACGTATCATCCCAGCACGATTTACTGGTGCAGCTGCTAATTCAGGCCACCCAATCGTGGAATGAGCAGCTCGAGTCTGCCATGGCGGTAGCCTCCCCGGAGCCTAAGAAGCGTATCCACGCCTATGTCGACGCTACGCTCGAGCTCTTTATTCATAGTGCGCACGGCCATTTGATGACCGCCGCGCAGCACTTCCCCCAGGCTTTTGCGGATGAGGCAGTGCAGCAGTCACATGGTGGGTTTGCCTCGATCGTTAACGAGTTTTGCCCTGGCGTTTCCAGAGCGGATATCTCGCTGCTCAACGCCGCCATCGTTCGCGCATCAGAATTGGCAAACCGCTCGCCCGAGCAGCTCCCGGGCATAACGCAAACCCTGTACGCCATGGCCGATGCCATCGTGCCACAGCCCTCCGACTCACAATAGAGCGAAGGGCTGCTGGGATGCTTCTAGCGCTTAGTTTCCTTCGAAACGGCGGCGGAAGTTATCTTCAAGGCGGTTTCCAACGTCACTGCCAGCCTTCTTGGACTGCTTGTTGCGCCGCTTAGCGGATGCTGGTGCGCCGGCGGCAACCAGAGAATCTTCCGAATTTCCGCGCAGCATCCACACGCCGGATCCAAACATGACCAAAAAGCCAAGTACGGAGAGGATAACGAACCACAGGGACTGCTGGGCCAATGCGATTCCGCCCACCATCATGCACAGACCGACAACGATTAAGGCCACCCCACGGAGGGTGATGGCACCCGAGTTGCCGCCGAAAGAAGTTTCACCGGACACAGACGCGCCAAAATCAGGATCGTTGGCCAGCAACGACTGTTCAATTTCACGCAGCGCTTGCTGTTCGTGCTCAGAAAGGGCCACAGCGTCCTCCGTAATGATTTGGGTTTAGGTAGTGGAACTGGGAACTATGATTACTACCTCTATAACGTCAACAATAGCGAGATAGTTCCCACAAAGACAGTCCATAGTTTTTGGACATCCCTGCACCCCCACTACCGGAACGCTTACGCCCACACTAGGCGGCCAGCCCACCGAAGCCCAGCTCAGACTCGGTCGCGTCCACGTAACGTGTGGCAAGCGCCAAGTACTGGTAGACCGTATCCGCAGCGGGCACCGGATCCATTCCGGAGGCCACGCGCGAGCGCACGCGGGAATAGTCTGTGAATTCTGCGGCCCATTGAGCATCCGCCGGACCGATAAGAGCCACCTGCTCCCATGCAGAGGTAGGCAAGCGCCGACGGCGCGACACTGCAGACGCCGCCACGCGCGCTCCCACAGCACGCAGCGAGGCGCGGTACGCCATTTCAAGAGCGTCCTCGAACCGCCCCTCCGCAGCGCTACGGCGCGCATCCACCAACAGATCCAACGCTTGACCGAGGAAGCGGTCACGGCGCACGCGCTGCATCGCCTCCCTGTTCCGGCCCCGAGCCGCTGCCGTTGCTGAAATTACCTGTGCCATGACCTCTCCTCCTTGGGCTGCTTCCTGAGCTTGTCAATGAAGACTGTGCTGTTGACTTTCTGCTGCTGTTCGCTGATGAGACTCACCGTAAAACCACCTTCGTACATCCACCTCTGATTTTAGTTCATGTGTTCGATTTAAACAATAGGGATGGGCGATATTTCTTCCCTTTTCGAACACGTACTCCGACTCCTCGGCGGTTGGATGTGCAGAAGATAGTTTCTCTGTGCGCTTTCACATGCCTGAAGAATCTGCTGTTATTAGAGATGTGAGTTACACGCTGCGCCGCCTAAGCCCCCAAGAGTTCGCCATTGCTGTCCCGCGCTTGGTGGATATCTACATCGCGGCAATGGGCTACAGCCAGTCAGTGCGCGACGTCTCCATCTCGCGGTGGCGCGCAGATCTCATACGCCCAGGGTTTTCCTGCGTCGTGGCCACCACCGACTACGGCATTGCAGGCTTTGCCTACGGCTTCCTTGGCTCTCCGGACACGTGGTGGGACAAACAGCTTCGCCGAGCGCTCACCGCCAGTGGCGGACCAACCCCGGAACAAGAAGACATTCTCCACAACTATTTCGAGCTGGCGGAGATTCACGTGCTGCCTGGAGAACAGGGGCGCGGCTTAGGGCGCGCACTGCTCGAAGCCTTAGCGTGGAATCTACCCGCGCGCTACATCCTGCTTTCCACTCCGGAAGTTCCCAACGAGGCAAACTCCGCCTTCGGCCTCTACCGCAAAATGGGGTTTAGTGATTTCCTTCGCCAGCTCTACTACCCCGCCGATGCGCGCCCCTTCGCCATCCTGCAATCGACGGTGCCGCTGACACCAGCCGACACCGCTTAACCTGGCGGCAATCCGGCATAGCTACCCAGGTAAAGTAGCAGGCGTGACTACACCGCAGATACCTTCCTTGAACGACATCCCCGCAGCCGTGCGCGAGGAGCTTAAGCTTTTCTTGGACAGTCAGCGCGACGCCATCGCGGCCATCGGCTCTCCGGTGGCCGACGCGATCTCCTATTTGGATTCCTTCGTCCTGGACGGCGGCAAGCGCATTCGCCCCCTCTACGCGTGGGCAGGTTTTGTCGGTGCGCACGGGCTCGACGGCACTGAGTCCCCGCAGGCAATGCTCCGCGCTGCCTCGTCCTTGGAGTTCGTTCAGGCCTGTGCACTTATCCACGACGACATCGTGGATGCTTCCGATACCCGGCGCGGCAACCCCACTGTCCATCGCGGCGTTGCTGCGCACCACCGCGAGCTCGGGCTCAGCGGCGACGCTGATTTCTTCGGGCAATCGCTGGCCATCCTCATCGGTGACATGGCCCTGGTCTGGGCGGAAGACATGCTTCAAGATTCCGGCTTGAGCCCCGAGGCGCTGGCGCGCGCCCGCGCACCATGGCGGGCAATGCGCCGCGAAGTCATCGGCGGCCAGATTCTGGACATCTCTCTGGAAGCCGCCGGCTCCGAGGACGCCACGTTGGCGGACTCGGTGAACCGGTTCAAGACTGCCGCGTACACCATCGAGCGCCCCCTCCATCTGGGCGCCGTTATAGCGGGCGCACCCGAAAAACTCGTTGCTGCCTTCCGCGGTTACGGCCAGGACATCGGCGTCGCCTTCCAGCTGCGCGATGATTTGCTCGGCGTCTTCGGTGACCCGGCTATCACCGGCAAGCCCGCCGGAGACGATCTGCGCGAAGGCAAGCGCACGGTTCTGTTGTCCCTGGCCCTGCAGCGCGCGGACGCCACCGAGCCCGCAGCCGCCGCTGAGCTTCGCCGCCTCATCGGGCAGACGGAGGACCCCGCAGACATTGCCCGCATGGCGCAGATCATTGCTGATTCCGGTGCGCCGGACGTCGTCGAGCAGCGCATCCGCGATCTCACGCGTTCCGGCCTCGATCATCTGCACAACGCGCAGGTTGACCCCGAGGTCACGGCGGTCTTGGAAGAACTTGCTCACAAGTCCACGGCCCGCCGGATGTAGCATGGCCCGCTCCGCATCCACGCGCGTGCCCCTGCGCATTCCCCACCCTCTGCCTCTAGGCATCGGCTCCGCGATCGTCCTTGCGCTCGCCTCCTTCTCCGGCGGCGCGACCCGGAATCGCGGAGGTTTTCTTGAGGCGCTCAACATCAGCTTCCTTGCCTATGGCCACGGCCGCAACATTGGCATGGTCCTCTACTGGGTTGGCCTGTTTGGCCTCGTCGCCGCATGGGTGTTGGCGGGCCGCCACTTCATCGCCCCACAGCTCAAGAACCCGCAACCAGACGGCGCATTGGCAGACATCCGCCGGATGTTGATCTGCTGGGTCACCCCGCTGCTGTGCGCCGCACCGCTGGCTTCCCGGGACGTGTACTCCTACCTGATGCAAGGCGCGATGGTGCGCGATGGTTTCGACCCCTACGTCGAGGGCGCGGCCGTTAACCCCGGTCCCTTCCTGCTCGAGGTCTCTCACGACTGGCGCAACACCACTACGCCCTATGGGCCGCTACACCTGTGGATGGGCAACGGGGTAACCCACCTGGTGGGCGATAACGTTGCTGCGGGCATCATCGTCTACAAGGCAATTTCCGTCCTTGGTTTTGCAGCCATCGCCTGGTCAATTCCACGCCTAGCCCGAAGCATTGGCGGCGATCCCGCCCTAGCACTCTGGTTGGGAGTGGCGAATCCGGTGATGATTTTGCACCTCATCGGCGGCATGCACAACGAATCAGTCATGGTGGGGCTGGTATCGCTGGGCCTTCTCGCTGCTGTGCACCACAAGTTCCACCTCAGCCTCATACTCGTTGGCGTGGCAGTGTCCCTCAAGGCCACCGCCGTCTTCGCCGCGCCGTTTATCGTGTGGCTCATGCTGCACCATTGGGCGCCGAAGGGAACGAAGCCGCTCAAGCGCGTCGGGTTCTTTCTACTATCCGGCGTTATCGCCGTGGCGGAGGTCGCGTTGGCGGTGGCGGCGATCACGTGGGCGTCGGGAAGCTCGTGGGGTTGGCTGTCTCAGATCAGTGGCAACTCGAAGGTCATCAACCCCTTGGCCGGCCCCACCCTGCTCGCTGACATACTCGTGCCGCTCATCCAGGTCTTCTCCCCCGACACCACCTATAACGGTGTGCTCACCGTGCTGCGCTCGGCCGCGATGCTTCTGATGCTCCTGGGCCTTGTCCTTGTGTGGTGGTGGGGGCGCACGGGCGTGCGCCGCGCCATTGCCGCCACGGCCGCGGCCTACCAGGTGGCGT
This sequence comes from Corynebacterium sp. HMSC068G04, assembly GCF_001814885.1. Lineage (NCBI taxonomy): Bacteria > Bacillati > Actinomycetota > Actinomycetes > Mycobacteriales > Corynebacteriaceae > Corynebacterium > Corynebacterium sp. HMSC068G04. The sequence continues at coordinate 151,838 of NZ_KV818333.1, forward strand.
TCGTCTTCAACTCTGTGACGCTGCCGTGGTACTACGCCTCAGTACTCACGCTCATGGGAACCTTTCGCCCACCACTACCGCTCATCAAGCTCACCACCGGCGCAGCTCTCTTTATTGGTGTAGCCTTCGCCGGCGACGGCAATCACCAGCTCTACAACTGGTTCTGGGTGATTGCGATGGTGGTCGTGGCATGGTTGGCCACACAATGGATTTTCGACGGTGTTCCACGCACCACCGCTGAACCGAATGCGGCAGGTGCGACGACAGCGCCTAAAACGCCGAAGCCTGCGCGCGCCGAATAACCTCCCGCGCGAGGTGGCCGTGCAGCGCGTCGATGGGGCGGCCCGGTAGGGACTCGTCCTCGGTAAAAAGATGCGCCAGGATCTCGTTGTCACCCCAGCCGTTGTCCGAAAGAACAGTGATGACGCCGGACACGTGCTTGGAAATGACGCCCTTGGCATTGAAAAACGCTTCCGGGACGAGGCGCTGGCCTTCGGCGTCCCGCCACGCGATGAACTTCCGGGCATTGAGCAGATCGAAGACGCGAGTAATGGGCAGATCGAGTTTTTCAGCTACCTCTTTAAGCGTCAGCAGCTTCTCTCCGGCGAGAAGTTGCGGAAGCTCAGGGTGGGAATTCTCAACGGTGTTCTCAGAATTAGTCACGGACACAACTGTAGCCGGATCACACTTTCGGGCGCCGATCAGCCATACTGGAATCCATGACAAGGCTGAACGTGGGCGACATTCTTGAAGGACGCTACCGCATTGATCAGCCGATCGCTCGCGGCGGCATGTCCACTGTGTATCGCTGCGTGGACATGCGTTTGGGCCGCGCAGTAGCTGCCAAGGTGATGGATGAGCGCTATCACGACGACCCCGTCTTCGTCACCCGCTTTAAGCGCGAGGCCCGCGCGATGGCGCAGCTGAGCCACCCCAATCTCGTCGCCGTGCATGACTTTTCCGCGGATGGTTTGCCCATCTATCTCATCATGGAGCTCATCACCGGCGGCACGTTGCGCGAGCTCCTTGCGGAACGCGGACCCATGCCGCCGCACGCTGCGGCCGGCGTGATGCACTCGGTCTTGGCCGGGCTCACCGAAGTCCACCGCGCAGGCCTCGTGCACCGCGATATCAAGCCGGATAACGTTCTCATCACCGATAACCACCGAGTCAAGGTGGGTGACTTCGGCTTGGTGCGCTCCGCAAAGGCGGAGCATGATAGCTCCGGCCAGATCGTCGGTACCGTCAGCTACCTCTCCCCCGAGCAAGTCACTGGCGCGGATATCACGCCGGCTTCCGATGTCTACTCGGCTGGAATCGTCCTGTTCGAGTTGCTGACGGGCACAGTCCCCTTCCACGGTGATACCCCGCTTGCGCACGCCACCGCGCGCGTGCACGCGGATGTGGTGGCACCATCTTCACGCATTGAGGGGGTGCCGATGCTTTTCGACGCCCTCGTGGCCACCGCCACCGCACGTAACCCAGCCGAACGCTTTGCAGACGCGGGTGAATTCCTCGATGCTTTGGATGACGTTTCCCGGGAGCTGCAACTGCCACAGTTCACGGTCCCCGTCCCGCGAAACTCGGCCGCCGCACGTACCGCTGCAGTGCCTACAGACTTTTCGGGAACAGACAATACGCGTGTCTTCGAAGCAACCTCTGCAATCCCCTCGCCCGATTCCCCCACGCGTGAAACACGGGCGGAAACCCGCGAGGACGCTTTCCCCCTGCCTGCCGCACCGGTAGACACCCCGGCGCCCTCCCCCGCCGTGCCAGAACCATATGCGGCCGGGGCCGAAGAGGAGCCGGAGGAACGTCCGTTGAGCAACCGCAGCACGGTCGGGCTCATCGGGTTCCTCGTCCTCGTCGGCCTCGCCACCTTGGCTGTCGCCGTGGCCGCCTGGTGGTTTGGATCCGGAGAATACGGCACCTGGCCGATTCTCTGGAGGCCGTACTAGTCTGCGCAGCTAGACGCTGCGCAGACTCTAGTTGCGCAGCATTTCTGCGATGAGGAAGGACAGCTCCAGCGATTGCTGGGTGTTCAGGCGCGGGTCCACGGCAGACTCGTAGCGACCCGGCAGGTCCACGTCCGTGATGTCCTCAGCGCCGCCGAGGCACTCGGTGACGTCCTCACCGGTGAACTCCAGGTGCACGCCGCCCGGGTGGGTGCCCAACTCGCGGTGTACCTCGAAGAAGCCCTGGACCTCGTCGACGATCTTGTCGAAGTGGCGGGTCTTGTAACCGTTCGACGCCGTGAAGGTGTTTCCGTGCATCGGATCGGACTGCCACACCACCTTGTGGCCGGAGTCCTCCACTGCCTTGATGATCGGGGGCAGCACGGAGCGCACCTTATCGTGGCCCATGCGCGCGATCATGGTGAGGCGGCCCGGCTCACGGTTCGGGTCAAGCTTCTCCGCGTACTCCACTGCCTGCTCCGGCGTCACGCCGGGGCCAAGCTTGATTCCCACGGGGTTGCCGATGATGGAAGCAAACGCTACGTGGAAGTCGTCGAGACCACGGGTACGCTCACCAATCCACAGCTGGTGCGCGGACAGGTCATAAAGCTTGGTCTCGCCGTTAGAGTCCGTACCCAAGCGCAGCATGGAACGCTCGTAATCCTTCAACAGGGCTTCGTGAGAGCAGTAGATCTCCGCCGAGCGCAAGGTTTCATCGGACACGCCACAGGCATTCATGAACGCCAGGCCGTTTTCAATCTCATCGGCCAAAGCCTGGTAGCGAGCACCCGCCGGGGAGTTGGCCACGAATTCGCGGTTCCACTCGTGGAGGCGGTAAAGGTCCGCGGTTCCAGAATGCGTCAGCGCGCGGACCAGATTCATAGCCGCCGAGGAGTTTGCGTAGGCGCGAATCATGCGGGCGGGATCGTGACGGCGGGATTCCTCGTTGGCCTCCACTCCATTGACGATGTCACCGCGGTAGTTGTACAGACCGTTCGAGTCCAAATCAGAGGAGCGCGGCTTCGCGTACTGGCCGGCGATACGGCCCAGCTTCACCACTGGGGTGGACGCGCCGTAAGTCAACACCACGGCCATCTGTAGCAGCGTCTTGATGTTGCCGCGGATGTGCGGCTCAGTGTTGGATTCGAAGGTCTCCGCGCAATCGCCGCCCTGGAGAAGGAAGGCTTTGCCCAAGGCGACGTCGGCAAGCTTGCGCTTGAGATCCTCAACCTCCGGGGCCACGACGATAGGCGGTACGGATTCAAGAATCTTGCGGACGTTATCAGCCTGCAGCTGATCCCAGCCCGGCTGCTGCTTCGCCTCGCGGGAAATGGCGTCCTGGAACTTCTCATTGATCCCCTCCGGCAGCGGCGGCAGATCAGGAAGCACTTCTTTGGGAATATCTACTGTCCAACTCACACCCAGTATTTAACCATCTTGGGCCTGTCACGCGTTAGTTAATGGTCTTTTCGGCTGCGGTATTAATTCACGTTTAATGTACGCGGTTGCCCCTCGTCAGCGGCAAATGCTGCTCGCAGACTCGAAACTTGGCCAGGTTATGGCGGGCGTCGACCAACGCATCATGGTTGCCATTGGGCACTGGAGGTAGTTTAGGGCGGCCGGCAAACTCCCAATACTGCTTCAGCTCCCGGGTATATCGCGGCATCCCCTTGGGCAAGCTGGCCATGTCTCCCCATAGTTGCGCGAGAACAACGTGGTCATAGGCTCCTACCCAAGCCCACAGCTCGATAGGCGTGGAATGCCGGCCCAAGAATTTCAAGAGCTCTTCGCGGATGGTCTCGCGCGATTTCCAGACTGGGTCTGCGGGGCTTGGTAATTTATCCAAGACGTTCTCCCGCACCCACGCATTAGCCTTCGCAGGATCGAAATCTGTGGATACCGCGTAGTACTCGCTTCCGTCTTCCCCGACAATTCCGATGGAGACCAGCTCAATGGTCGATCCGTCCTCAATGAATTCGGTGTCGTAGAAGTAGCGCACGCCCCGTATCCTAGTCTGCCGCCTATAGTCGCCTTAGCACTGGGGCCTATACTCAGCAGCGTGAAGAAAGCCCTTTCCTCTCCCCTTCTCCCCTTGTTCATAGTAGGGCTGGCCTCCGTGGCATGGATTATTCAGCCTGCGGCGTTGTTCAGCAGTGGCAGCATTGTGCCTTCCTACCACATTGACCTCGATGTTTATCGTGAGGGAGGACGCGCGCTGCTACACGGAGAGAATCTGTACGCCCAAAGCTATGTCCTCGACAACGGTTTTTCGCTGCCGTTCACGTACCCGCCTTTTGCCGCAGCGCTTTTCGCCATGGTGTCATGGCTACCGTTGTGGCCACTGTCCATTCTTCTCACTGCGGCATCGGTGGCAGCGCTCTGGGTCTGCCTCTACGCCGTCCTCTCTCGAAGCTGCACCACTCACAGGCCCGGTTGGTGGTCCTCGTGGGCATTGTGCGCCTGCTTGCTGACGGAGCCGATTACTGAGACACTCAGCTTCGGTCAAGTAAACCTCCTGTTGACCGCGGCAGTCATTGTGGATTGCCTGATACTGAGGCCCCGCAACCCATGGCGTGGAATTCTGACAGGCGCAGCTATCGCTATCAAGCTCACCCCCGCGGTCTTCCTCGCCGTGTTTTTCGTTCGCCGCGACTGGCACGCTCTTGCCACGGCGGTGGGGGCTTTTGTTGCCTGCGGCGTGGTGGGCTACCTCGCCTCCCCAGCGAGCTCCGCGGTGTATTGGACCGATACCATCCGGGATTCCTCCCGCATCGGTGGGCTGGCCTACTCGAGCAATCAATCACTCCGGGGCGTGCTCAGCCGCGTCATTCCTGAGCAGACAACAGCCCTCTGGATTATCGGGTGCCTCATCATCGTGGCGACGTTGTGGTGGGTCATGGAGCGCACATCCTCAGAGATTGAGCTTCTGCTGCTGGCCTCGTCGGCAGCGCTGCTGTGTTCACCTGTCTCGTGGTCGCACCACTTCACGTGGCTGTGCTTGGCAGCGGTGTATCTGACTGCCCGCCGCCGCTGGTTCATTGCCGGCCTCACATGGCTGGTTCTGGTAGCGCGCGGTCACTGGCTTGTCCCCCACGGCGAGCAACTGGAACTGACGTGGTCGTGGTGGCAGCAGATTCCGGGCAATGACTACTTCTTGCTTGTCGTATTCTTCGTTGCGTTGAGCTGCTGGCTCAAGCTCACGCCTGCGGAGAAAGGTTCCTTCTTCCGCCGACTGGCACCGATCGGCGGTGGGGTCAGCGTCCAGCCCAAGACGGGCACCTTGCCTAGGGCCCATAGAGCCAAGGACGCAACAGCGCAATAGAGCACGCACATGCTGAGCCAAAACCAGGTGTTTTCCAGTGGCCATTGACCCGCCAGGGTGACCTCCCGCGGGTGGAGCGCCATGGGGTAACTATAAAGAACCGTCAAGCCAATGGGGTGCCCCAGGTAGATGGGCAGCGTGTGCGAACCGATAAAACGCAGGCCAGTGGACAGGACCGGAATATAAGACACCGCTACCGCCACCGCGATTCCAAGCGGAACCTCGAAGAACTGCTCTACCATGCGGACGAGGATGTGAACGTCATCCCGCACCAGCGCCTCCGCGCCAGGTAGCAGCCAGGTGACATCGACTTCCCCTGCGTAGTTATCCCACGCGCGGCGGATGAAAAATCCGATGGCATAGGCCACGGTCATCCCGGAATATGCCCAGAAGCTACGGTGATCCCACGTTCCCCTAAACGGTGCCTCGATGGCGGCGGCGAATGCGGCAATGGCATCCCGGAAATAAGCAGCACCAACGAATACTGGGAGGAACATGATGGCTTTTGCAATCGAGGTGTACTGCGCCTGCCAAGCGATGAACAGAATCGGGGTAAAGCTCAACGCCATCGCTGCCCACCCGGGCAGCTTGCGTACGCACCAGAGGAAGATATTGAACAGAATCAGCGCGTGCAGGAACCAAGCCATGGAATGCCCCACTAGGAGGCTCGCGGCCATCTGATCAACATCGAAAATAGGATCCCCGAATACCCAGTGATACTCCACGCGCTTAGTCTGCTGCTCCACGAGCACCCACACCACATAAGGCACGAGGAAGTACCACAGGCGGCGCGTGAAAAGCTCCGCAAAGCTGAAGCGAAACACCTTTTGCGCGAAGAAGCCGCTCACCAAAAAGAACAAAGGCAAGCGCAAGGGGTCCAGCCACACGTTAAAGGCAGCCAGCCACGTGTCCTTGGATTCCGGAACCGTGAGCGTAATGTGCAACAGCACGACGCCCAGGATGGAGATCCCCTTTGCTACATCGGGCCAAGCTAATCGCTGTTTGGGGGAGGAAGTCACTGATTACCGCGCCTCCGAACCGGGCTCGGCCCCTTCCGGGTAGCCGTGTCCGGCTTGCAGAGAAGCCTTGACATCAGAGGCGTAGACGTCGACATAAGGTTCGCCCGTCAACTCCGAGAGTTGCTTCATCACGTAATCCGTAAAGGCCCGCGCGGTGGCGTGATCCTGCGGGTCGAGGTTGCGCTCAGCGGCCCATACTCGGGGGTCGATGGGCTCTCCCACGCGCATGCCGACGCGAACCGGGCGCGGAATCCACGAACCGATCGGGTTGGCCTTCCGAGTATTGATCATGGCGATGGGAATGACCTTCTCACCCGTAGTCAGCGCGATGCGCGCCATGCCGGTGCGCCCCTTGTAGATACGCCCATCAGGTGAGCGAGTTCCCTCCGGGTAGATGCCAAAAAGATCTCCGCGGCCGATAATGCGCTCCGCGCTCGCCAGCATCGCGTCACTGGCTTCCTTGTTGACGCGGTCAATCGGCACCTGCCCAACCGAGCTAAAGAACCACTTTTGCAGGCGGCCGACGAAGCCGGGGGTGGTGAAATACTCGCTCTTTGCCAAGAAGGTAATCTGCCGCGGGCACAGAAGCGGGAAGTAGAAAGAGTCCATCACCGCTTGGTGGGAGGAGGCCAAGATAGCCGAGCCGGACTCCGGGATGCGATCCATTCCTTCGGACCATGGGCGGTTCCACACTCGTAGGGCCGGGCCGAAAAAGATGTGCTTGAAGGCCCAGTACCACTTGTTTCGCATCGCTTATAGTCCTATCTGTATGTGCCGAACAGGCGGTGCTGCCCGGTGAAAGAAAAATGTGCGGTGTTAACCTCGGTGCTCCTGGCGGGCGAGATCAGCGACTCCGATCATACCTGCCGCAGAACCCAACTTCGCAGTTGCGACTCGGGCCAGGGGCCTGTGACCGGCCCCGACAATCTGGCTAGCCATAGATTCCCGCGCCCGATCCAGGTAAAGATCCGCGTCCTGGGACACCCCGCCGCCGATCACAATCAGCTCTGGATCGAGTACATCCGCCACCATGGACAGCCCCCGCCCGAGCCACTGGCCGAAGTTCTCCATGACGGCCAAGCCCAGTGGATCACCCTGCCGAGCCGCAGCAGTGATCTCCTCGCCGGAGGGGTTTAGGGGAAGGGCGGTGTCATAGTCACCGCGCAAATCCGCGCAGGTATCCGGCAATGCGGTGCCGGAGGCGTAACGCTCGAGGCAACCACGCTTGCCGCAGGAGCACAGGCGCCCACCCGGTGACACAACAAGGTGCCCAAACTCTGGTGCGGTACCGAAAGCTCCTCGGTAGATTGTGCCGTCAGTAAAAAGCGTGGCACCAATGCCGGTTCCCACGGCAAAAAAGACCCAGTCCTTCGCACCGCGCCCAGCGCCAAAGCGCCATTCGCCCCACGCGGCTGAATTGGCGTCATGCTCAAGGCGGACCGGCACGTCCAAACGCCTGCTGAGGATCTCGCGTACTGGGGCGTTACGCCACGGCAAATGCGGGGCGAAGCGGACAACTTCACACTCGGGATCCAAAAAGCCCGCGAGGGCAAGGCCCACGGCCTCGATGTCATGGGATGCTGCCAAGTTGTCTACGCAGCGCACGATGTCATCTTCGAGTGTCTGCGCTTCCCTGGCCGTGGGGACGCTTGTCGAATCCACAATCTCTCCGGCGGGATTAATCACCGCGGCCCGCAAGTTGGTTCCACCAATATCGAACCCGATGGTGAGGCCGCTGTGGCCACCGTCAGCGGAGGAAGTGTGTTCAAGCATGACTAGTAGGATATACCCCGGCCTGCCCACGATCACATTCCAGAACCTCACGCAATCGTGCGCCCATGATTTCCCACGTCCAGTGCTCCTCCACGTGACGGCGCCCTGCCGCCCCCATGCGGCGGGCCCCGGGGACGTCGCCAAGCAACGTGCACAAGGCCTGCTCAAGTTCCAGAACTGAGGAGCCGCGCACGACGATGCCGGTCTCGGACGTTACTGTTTCCGGTGCACCACCGGAGTCACCCGCAATGACCGGCAACCCCGCCGCTTGTGCTTCTAGGTAAACGATGCCGAGGCCCTCGACGTCGAGTCCCCCACCCCGCGTGCGCGCCGGCATGGCAAACACATCGGCAGCATGAAGCGCCAACTGCAATTCTTCGGTGTCCCGCGCCTCCTGCAACACCGCGTCGGGGCAGTACAGACGCGCTAGCTCGCGCAGTGTCTGCTCATAGCGTCCGCGACCGATGATGAGTACCTGGGCGTCCGGGAAGCGTGCCCGTACCGCCGGCATCGCCCGCAAGAGCTGGTCCTGGCCTTTGCGGGGAACCAAGCGGGAGATGCACACGATGACGGGCCCTGGGCCGAGTCCAAAGCGCTCCCGCGCGCTCTGCTTTTCTCCCTCCGTGGCCGGAGTGAAGTCTTCCAGATTAACCGCAGAAGGCAAGTGCACCCAGCGCGCATGGGTACCAAACGCGGGTTCCAACCTGGTACGCGTGTAGTCCGAGATATACGTGATGACATCGGCATGCTGACCAATGCGACGCAGGGCCTGCCGGGCTATGGGAAGCATGGACCAGCCCACCTCGTGACCGTGCGTCGTGGCAACGATCCGGCGAGCGCCCGCCGCCCGGGCCTCCGGCGCCATAAGGGCAAGCGGGGCTGCCGCCCCAAACCACACGGTCTCGATATCGTATTCACGAATCAGACTCTGCATCCGGCGCGCGGTGGCTGGTGTCGGAAGCATGATGGTGCGTGGCCAGCGAACCACGGTATACGGCAGCGTCGCGTCATACTCGGCAGCGGCGTCACCATCTTGGGTCGAGGCGAAGACGACGACGTCCTCCGGGTTGAGGGTTGCCAGAAAATCTCGAAGATAAGACTGAATCCCGCCGATGGTGGGCGGGAAATCATTCGTTACTAGGAGTGTGCGCGCCATGGCCTAGTAGCGGACGGCGCCTTGAACGGGCATGGAATGAAGCGGCACCACTGCCACGGGAACGCCATAGGTGGAGGCGTGAACCACCTGACCGTCGCCGATATACATTCCCACGTGGGTAATGCCGGCGTAATAGCCCACAATGTCTCCGGGCTGTAGTTCATCGATCGGTACTGGGGTGCCGCCGGCAATCTGCGCCTGCGAGGTGCGCGGGATACTCTTCCCCATCTGCTGATAGCTCCACACCATCAGGCCGGAACAATCGAACACATCAGGGCCCGTTGCTCCCCAGCCATACGGGGCACCAATGCGGGTGAGTGCTGCTTGGACAGCGGCGGACCCCGAACCATCGGCCAACGCAGCTAGGTCAAGGTCGGCAGAGCCGCCAAAGTGCTCAACCCATGCCTGGCGCGCCTCGGGGCTCAAGCCATCAACCTTGGTTTCGAGCTCCTTCTGCTGCTCTTCCAGGTCAGCCTGCTCCTTGAGAACCGCATCGCGCTGTGCCTGCAGCTCGTCGCGCTTGAGGCGCGCTTCCTCAGTAGCATCGACTGCCTGCTGATGCGCCTCGTCGGCCGCGGCGGCGGCAGCCACCATGGCTTCCTCTTCACGCTTGGCAGCCCTCGTCAAAGCCCCCAGGTACCCCATGCGCTCGACCGCACTGGCTACGTCGTTGGCATCAAGGGCTGCCGACACTGGCGTTGCCGCGCTTCGGCGGTAGCGCGATTGCGCCAGGGAATCGATCCGCTGCTGTTGCTCAGCGACAACCACGGAGGCGTCTTCGGAATTGCGCTGCGCCTCCTCAGCCTTGCGTTCCAGCTCGCCGATCTCCTTCTCCGATTCTGCGAGCTCATCCTCAAGCCCCTTGACTTCCTCACCCTTGGCAGAAACCCGCTGGGCGACGTCCGCCATGCGCTCAATGAGATCGCTCAGATCCTCGGGTGCCTGCTCCCCTGCCGCTTCTTGCGGTTGCTCCTGGAGGAACTCTTGAGCCACTGCAGATTGCGACAGGACGACCACCGGAGCCGCACCCACAACGATTGCAGCGACGGCACACGCAATGCCACGACGCGACATGAATACCCCCGAAACTAAGAGAAGGTTAATAGATGACTGAATTATACCCTCAGTCAAGGAAAAGCATAACGGCTTCTAGAATAGCCGAACCCCTTCCCCACCCTCGCCATCAACATGGCAAGAGCAGCGGAAGGGGTTAGCCAAACCGCCAGGTTCGCTTAGAAGCGAACAGCGGAGTGAATCGGCATGTAGTTCAGGGAGCGCTCGCCGACCGGGGTGCCGGAGTTCAGCGCGTCAATGATGGTGCCGTGGCCGGTGTAGATACCAACGTGGGATGCACCGGAGTAGTAGACGATGATGTCGCCCGGCTGCAGGGCATCGAGGGACACCGGGGTACCCGCAGAAGCCTGCGCCTGGGAGGTGCGCGGAATGGACACGCCAGCCTGGCGATAAGCCCACGAGGTCAGACCAGAGCAGTCAAAAGCGCTCGGGCCGTTGGCACCATAGACGTACGGGGAACCGACGGCGGAGCGAGCAGCCTCGAGAACCTTCTCGCCCACGGACTGAACCGGTGCCGGCGCCGGAGCCTCAGCTACCGGAGCCTCCACAGCAGCGGCGTAACCCGCGCCCTGATCAGCCTTGAAGGCCGGGATGTAACGGTCAATGTTCGGCAGCTGCTTGATATTCGGGACGTTCTCCAGACCAGCAACCTCGAAGCGGATATCGGTCTCCGGGACGACAACCTCAGCCGCATTAGCAGCGGCAGGGACGGTAACAGCTGCGGTAGCAGCAACAGCAGCAGTGGATGCGATGCGACGGGTGTTCAGGTTGCCCTGACGACGGTGCTTAGCCACGAATTTAAACTCCAAATCTTCCTGCGCGCCTACTTTCGCTCACTAGGAGAAGGCAATCCATATGACTACTCTCCACATGACGCGAACAAAAGCTCTGACCCAAGGGCGGGCCTAGCGTTCGACGATGACCCGTTCCTGTAGGGCCATCTCCGCTCGGCCCCCGGATGTTTAGGAGGGGCCAGACGCGGCGCTTAAATCTTCAGTTCGTATTGAGCACCGGTGATGTGTACACCGTGGCGGTAACTCAATGTCTCGAATAGGTTACGAAATCATCACGAGCGATGTCGAGTCAGAAACGTAAAACCGGCTTCGTTACCGTCCCGTTATCAAATGGAAACCTAAACGACACGGCGCCCAACGACCCCAGTTCATTACACAAGCACGACAGGCAGATACTTGCCCTCACCTGCAATAACCCAGAGGGGTTTTCACTTCACACCGCTAGACCTTAACACCGACCTAAAGCCCCAAAGAGCGTCCAAAAGTATACGATGTAACCTTCATCACACTCGTGTAACTCGGCGTCACATCGACCCCATTTGACCCACTACCCTCTCCTGAAACCATGCAACAAAGTGGTTCTCTCCTGCGGTTTTTATGTCGACCGCGTCACTCTCCCGAGCAAATGAGAGACCTCCGCATCGCCGTATCGCTCCTCGATTCCCGAAAATCAGACAAACTACAAGGAGGTTAACTGTGGGTTAACACCTTGGCAGGCAAGCAACCCAAAACTTACGAGCCCGCTCTCCCACCCAGCTCGGCGCCCGCAGACCGCTCCTCTGACAGCGGGTACGTAGACGGCCTTACAACTACCCTAAAGCACACGCTCTAGAGGCCTAGGCATGAAAGAACGCTGTATCTAACGAACTCCCCTGGGACGCCCTTCGCGCTCACCTAGCGTGCTCGCGGCGGGGTCTAATGCTTCTTCAACCAAGACAGCTCCAACCTGACGTAGGCCAATTAAGTGCGAAGAAATCCCGCCCCACCGCCGAACAACACTGGGCAATACTGCCAAGAGTGACGTCAAGGTTTACTCACCCACCCATGACCCAGGTCGGTTCACGACGACCTTTCCGTAGTGCACTGCCCATCTCTTCGCGAAACGGATTACCTTCTTTGAGCTCCTCCAACGCCCAACGTCTGGGGGCCTTTATTGACACGCCTGAGGCATCTGACAAAAGGCGTCTGGCAAAAGGCATCAGTCGTAAGGCGTTCTGACGGCTAAAAACGCTATTTACTCATGGCAGATGGCGTCTTCAGACCCAAAAATGCCTTTTGTCAGATGCCTTGTGCAAGTACGCCCTCCTGACTTAGCTCAGCTTCCGAAATGAACAAATGAACCAGGCCGGCTCCAAGCGCCCAGTTCGAAGCCCCGCGACAAAAGGAAATGAGAACGCAAAAGCCCGTTCCTATTCTCCTGTGTGATGGAGAAAGGAACGGGCTCTGTGAGCGTGTTTCAGCGAGTGATGGCGCTAGATGCGGCCATTCTCCTCGTCTTCGCGGCGGTTAGCCTCGTTGAGCTGACGGAACATCTCCGCCTCCTCAGCGTGGTTCTCGTGGCGAATTTCGTTGACTCGGGAGACGATAGCGGAGTCATCGGAAGAGAAGATGCCCTGAGTCTCGGAGTCGGCCAGACCAAGCTGGTTGAGCTGCTTCGGAACCGGAGCGCCGGCGTACTCGAGCGGAACCGGGTGGCCGTGCTCGTCCACCGGACCAAGCGGTTGGTGAACCTCGATGAAGGCACCGTTCGGCAGCTGCTTAATGACACCGGTCTCGATACCGTGCTCCAGCACCTCACGGTCGGAGCGCTGCAGACCAACGCAGATGCGGTAGGTCATGAAGTATGCAATCGGCGGCAGGACAATCAGACCGATACGGCCAACCCAGGTCATCGCATTCAGCGAGATCTGGAAGAAGTGTGCCACGTGGTCATTACCACCAGACAGCGTTACCAGCAGGAAGAAGACGATGGCAGCTGCACCGATAGCGGAGCGAACCGGAACGTCACGCGGGCGCTGCAGGAGGTTGTGGTGAGCGTCGTCGCCAGTCAACTTCTTCTCAATGAAGGGGTAGGCGAAGAGCAGAACGACCATCAGGCCACAGAGCAGTGCAACCCAGAACGCAGACGGGATGGTGTAGTTACCGATGTAGAGCTCCCATGCAGGCATGACACGAGCAACACCGTCAGTCCACAGCATGTAGATATCCGGCTGGGAACCAGCGGAGACCTGGGACGGGTTGTACGGGCCAAGGTTCCAGATGGCGTTAATCGTCATGAGACCGGAGATGAGCGCCAGGACACCGGCAACCATCATGCCCATGCCGATTGCCTTGGTGGCGAAGACCGGCATAATACGGACACCCACGACGTTGTTCTCAGCGCGACCCGGTCCAGGGAACTGGGTGTGCTTCTGGAACCACACCATGATGAGGTGTGCTGCGATAAGGCCCAGGATGATGCCCGGGATAACCAGCACGTGCAGGATGTAGAAACGGTCCAGCATGAGGTCGGACGGGAAGTCGCCACCGAAGATGGCCCAGTGCAGCCAGGTACCGATGATCGGCAGACCCAGGATGATGGCGGACATGATTCGCAGACCAACACCGGAGAGCAGGTCATCCGGAAGGGAGTAGCCGAGGAAGCCCTCGACCATGCCCAGAAGGATAAGCGCGCAACCGATAATCCAGTTAGCCTCACGCGGGCGACGGAATGCGCCGGTGAAGAAAATACGCAGCATGTGGGCAATCATGGACATCATGAACATGAGTGCTGCCCAGTGGTGCATCTGGCGCACAAACAGACCGCCGCGGACCTCAAAGGAGATATCGAGTGCCGTTGCGTAGGCGCGAGACATCTCCACGCCGTTCAGCGGGGTGTATCCGCCGTCGTAGATGACCTTCGTAATTGAAGGATCGAAGAACAGCGCGAGGTAGATACCGGTCAGCAACAGGATGATGAAGCTGTACAGTGCCATCTCACCGAGCATGAAGGACCAGTGAGTGGGAAAGACTTTGTTGAGCTGGGTACGCAGGACGCCGGCAGCGGAATACCGCTCGTCCATGTTGTTACCCATCTGTGCAAGTTTGTTACTCATTATGACTTACGCTCCCAGAATGCAGGTCCGACGGGCTCGATGAAGTTGCCCTTAGCAATGAGGTAGCCCTCATCGTCCACATCAATCGGCAGCTGCGGCAGTGCACGGGCTGCCGGGCCGAAGACCGGCTTACCGTAGTGCAACGCGTCGAACTGCGACTGGTGGCACGGGCAGAGAATGCGGTTGGTCTGTGCCTCGTACAGCGAGGTCGGGCAACCAATGTGGGTACAGATCTTGGAGTAGGCGTAGTAATCGCCGTAGTGGAAGTCTTCCTGACCCTTGCGCTCGATAGCCTTCTTGGCGTCATCGTTGCGCAGGCGGATGAGCATCACAGCGTTGCGGTTACCGTGGATCGAGTGCATGTGGTTCTCGTAGACGTCCTTGTCCTCGGAGTACTCTGCACCGTCGTTGACATCCTCCGCAGCCAGCGGGAAGACAGTCTCCATACCGCCTGCAGCCAGATCCTCCGGACGCACGCGCACCAGGCGGGTGACGCCACGGGTGGTGTAGTGCGAGCCGGACTCGCCTTCGTGCATTTCGGCGATAGTACCGGTATCGCGAGCGAGGTAGAGCTTGACGCCCTTCTCGTGCAGAGTCCAACCGGAGGTCCACAGGGTGCCGTCACCCATGTAGTTCAACTCGTGGCGCTTCTTCCACGGGTTGTTGATGGCACCACCCAGCGGAGCAATCACGGTCAAGCCGAACAGAACGCTGGCACCGCCAAGCAGTCCCTTGATGGTGGAACGGCGACCCAGAGTCGAGGTGTTCCAGGAGTCGTTCAGAAGCGCGGTCAGCGTGCGGCGGTCGACTTCATCGGAAGGACCGTCGTGGCGGCGCTGAACCGAGATCTCCTCGGGGAGGATCTTCTTGACGTACTGAACGATGGCAAAGCCCAAGCCCAAGATGCACAGACCAGAGGTCAGGCCCAGCAACGGCGTGTAGAGGGTGTGCCACCACAGGCCGTCCTCGCCCAGCATCTTGTACTCCCACGGCCAGAAGAGGTAGACGGCCAGGAAGGCAATGCCCATCAGGACGGAAATGATGAGCCAGAAGGTGACGTTTGCAGCGGCACGCTTCTCGGCGGGATCGCCCTCTACCGGGAAGCGCTCCTTACGGAACGCAACGGTAACATCGTCCAGCTCGGTACCGAGGGCTGCGAGCTCGTCGTTGCTCATAGCATCGAGCTCTTTGCGAGAGTAATTCTTCTTTACGTTGCTCATGAGCGAGATCCAATCCACATAGCGGCAACGCACAGAAGGCTGATGCCGATGATCCACATTGCCAGGCCCTCAGCCACCGGGCCGAGGCCGCCGAGCGACCAACCAGCCGGAGACGGGGTTTCCTTCGCAGACTTGAGGTAGGCGATGATGTCCTTCTTCTCATCTGCGGTCAGCTGACGGTCGGAGAACTTCGGCATGTTCTGCGGGCCGGTCAGCATTGCCTGGTAGATCTCCTGCTCGTTAGCCGGGTCTAGCGGCGGAGCGAACTTACCGGAGGAAAGGGCGCCTCCCCTACCGGTGAAGTTGTGGCAGGACGCGCAGTTCATGCGGAAGAGCTCGGAGCCCTTGGCGACGTCCTCGGCCTGAATCTGGCCGTTGTAGTTAGCACCACGCAGGGACTCCTGCGCAACGGAGCCATCCTCGTCGTAGACGATGTCAGCGCCGCCACCGTTGGCAGCAACATAGGCGGCAAGCGCCAACGTCTGCTGCTCGGTGTAACGCGGGGTCTTGCGCTCAGCCTGTGCGTCGTTCGACATCATCGGCATACGGCCGGAGTGAACCTGGAAGTACACGGAGCCGGCGCCAATACCAACGAGGGACGGGCCGCGGTCCTGGATACCCTGCAGGTTGGCACCGTGGCAGGTGATGCAAGCGACTTCGTAGATGTCCTTGCCCTCTTGAACGAGTGCCTGGTCATCCTTTGCGGCGGTAGCCACCTGCGCGTCAGGGGTCAGGGCGGAAGCCAAGACACCTGCGCCGGTAAGACCGATGCTCAGTGCAAAGACGCCAGCAAGCGTGCGCTTCGCCTTGCGGCGACGGCGGGTCTTCTTAGCCGCGGCAGTGGCGTCCTCCACTGCGGCGGGCTGCTGGATGTTATCCATCATTTTCCTTTAGATAACTCGTACATGGAGATGAATGATTGTAGGCCGGCTATTCTCCGGCGACTACGGCCTACTGAACTAGGTAGATGACTACGAACACGCCGATCCACACAACGTCAACGAAGTGCCAGTAGTAAGACACTGCCATTGCCGCGGTGGCCTGTGCAGGCGTGAACTTGGAGCGGGCGATGCGCGCCAAGATAATTCCGAAGGCGATCAGACCCGCAGTCACGTGTGCCGCGTGGAACCCGGTCAGGATGTAGAAGACCGAACCAAAGACACTGGACTGAACAGTGAGACCTGCCATGATCAACTCTGTCCACTCGAACGCCATGATGCCCAAGAAGACAACACCCAACGCGATGGTTACCGAGTACCAGAGTCGGAGCTTGTAAACGTCACCCCTTTCTGCTGCGAAAACGCCGAACTGAGAGGTCACGGAGGAAAGGACCAGGACACTCGTAATGAGGAAGCCCATGGGCACGTTGATGTGCGCCGTGTGCTCTGCCCAGTCACCCTCCTGGCCGTTCGCACGCGAGGTGAACCACATCGCGAACAGTCCAGCAAAGAACATCAATTCCTGAGACAGGAACACGATGGTGCCGACGCTGACCATGTTGGGTCGGTTCAGCGCGGCAACACGTGGTGCTGCCATACCTTGGTTAGAAACTACGCTCGTCACGCATAACAGTATGGCTGGTCTGACCGCATAAGTCATGTCATTTCCCCCCGATTTTTTTGAGGCCACGACCTAGACCTTCACAGTTTTCACCCCAGGCACGAACCATAGAGCTCCAAGGAAGTAGTCGGGAACTTTTTAGCGCGCTTTACGACGCCCCATCCCTGCAGGTAGTGAGACTTGGCAACGCCAGTTGTGAAGCCAGCAACAGGTCAAGAAGAGGTACGTTTTGCCCGCAATCCGAAACCGCTCGAACCAACGCCAATGAGATAAATCACACCCGCCCCCGCGGGCGAAAGTGCAGGACTGCAACTTTCGGATGACCCCCGTAAAAATGGCCGTTAACGTGCTGGAATTCTAAGCACAGACCTAGAGTTACACACTTTCGGCAAGCCACCCGCTCCCCCAGCACTCCACCCAAATCAAAATTTTTTCTCCCTTTTGGGAACTTTCCGCAACGCACTACGACGCAGTCTTCTCAACGACAAAGCCTCCGCCACGAGGTGTGGCGGAGGCGTGAGAAGTCGTGACGCTAGAAAGCGCGGCAGAAAAGGTTAAGCCTTAGTGCTTTTCCTTCGGAAGGCCATACTGCAGGGACAGGCCAGTCACGGAGGTGACGAGCAGGACTGCGCCCAGGATAATCATCCAGAAGTAGAGGAAGATGATGCCAAGACCCAGCACTGCGATGGAGCCGGTCATGCACAGCGGCCAGATGGAGCTCGGAGAGAAGAAGCCAAGGATACCGGCTGCGTCTTCAGTCTCCGCCTCTTCCCAATCCTCCGGCGCGATGTCGGAGCGGTTATCGGTGAAGTGCAGGTAGCCGCCCAGCATGAGGCAGAGCAGCATAGCGAGGACCAAGCCCACGATGCCGACCCACTCGGTGCCGTACATGTAGCCATCATCCTTGACGTAGTTAACGCCAATGACGTAGACGATGAGCGACACGAAGAGGTAGGTCGCGATGGAATAAAAGACCTTAGATGTTGCACGCATTTTCTATCAGTTCCTTTTCTTATGCCGCTTCAGCGGTGTCGACAAAGTTGTCGGCATCGCGGGTGTCGCGCAGAGAGTTGAACGGAGCGGTGGTAACTGCGTAGGGCTCTTCACCGATGTGCTCGAGAGCCTCGGCGTTGGTTGCCTGCGGGTTCTCCTCACGGAACTTGAGGTACTCGTTGAAGTCTGCGCGGTCAACGACGCGAATCTCAAAGTTCATCATGGCGTGGTAGGTACCGCACATCTCAGCACAGCGACCAACGAAGGCGCCCTTTTCCTCAATCTTCTCTACCTGGAAGCGACGCTCCTGGGAGTTGTTCTCCGGGTGGGAGTAAGCATCGCGCTTAAACAGGAACTCCGGAACCCAGAAGGAGTGGGAAACATCGCCGGAGGCGAGACGGAACTCGATCGGGGTGTCAACCGGGAGAACCAGAACCGGAACCTCTTCGGTGGTACCAACAGTCTCAATCTTGTTGAAGTTGAGGTAGGAGATGTCACCGGTGGACTTACCGTGAATCGGATTCGGGTTCGGGGTGCCTTCCGGGTCGAGGGAGGATTCCTCGGCAAGCTTCTGACGCTCAGCATCGGCGCCATCGTAGTTCTCGCCATCAACCTTGTTCTCGGCGTAACCGAACTTCCAGTTCCACTGGAAGGCGGTAACGTCCACGGTCACCTCAGGGTTCTTGTCCAGCGCCGTAACCTTCTGCTGAGCCTGAACAGTGAAGAAGAACAGGCCCATGATGATCAGAATCGGGATAATGGTCAGAGCCATCTCCAGCGGCACGTTGTACTGCAGCTGCTTCGGGAACTCGCCCTTGCCGGCCTTCTCAGCCTTCTTCGCATTCCAGCGGAAGATAGCGGTGAGGAACAGGCCCCACATGATGAAACCGATGATCCATGCAGCAACCCAGACCCAGATCCAGAAGTTGTACATCGAGGTCGCTTCAGGGGTAACACCCTTCGGCCAACCCATGCCTAGGAGGTTCTCAACTGCCGTCGGCGCTGCGACGTCACAACCCGCAAGGGCTAGACCGCCCAGAGCGATGACGCCCGCTAGGCCTGCCTTACGGCCGAGGTTGCGCTGCTTACGCTGTCCCACGTGTGTTCTGCCTTTCTGTGCACACAAGCTTCTCGAATACTCACAGAGCATTCCTACCCAATCAGGATAGAGCATCCTGCCTGATTTTCAGGCCTTTTCGCTGGACTGTTTGGGCGTTGGACCTGCCCTATAAGTAGTGAACGTACGGAATGTTACCGGCCCACCTGCACAAGATCACGCCAGCTCCCCCAGCCCCCCCCTCCCGGCTATGACCCAATTCACAAGCCGCACACCCCTGCATCATCCGAAAGTTCGCACCCTAACGGGGAACGCGGCGCGGGGTTCGCAGATCGTTTGGCCGCGGCCGTAAAGTGTTCCGGAGATGAACCTTGATCTATAAGGAGAAGCAAGCTTATGTGCGGACTCTGCGCGCTACTGAGCGCCGATCGCAACGCCGCCCAGCACCTGGAAGCTCTTGAACAGTCTCTTCAGTGCATGCGCCACCGCGGCCCGGACGCTGCCGGAACCTGGCACGACGATGATGCGGCTTTTGGCTTTAACCGCCTATCCATCATCGACCTCGAACACTCCAATCAGCCGCTCCGCTGGGGCCCCGAAGACAACCCCGAGCGCTATGCCCTCACCTTCAATGGCGAGATTTATAACTACGTGGAGCTGCGCGAAGAGCTCAGCGCAGCCGGCTATACCTTCAACACCGAGGGCGATGGCGAGCCCATCGTCGTCGGCTACCACCATTGGGGCAAGGACGTTGTCGAGCACCTGCGTGGCATGTTTGGTTTCGTTATCTGGGATACCGAAACGCGCACGATGTTTGCCGCCCGCGACCAGTTCGGCATCAAGCCGCTCTACTACGCCACCACCGACGCCGGCACCGTCTTTGCCTCTGAAATGAAGTGCATCCTCTCGATGGCCGATTCGCTGGGTCTAGACCTCAGCCTTGATAGGCGCGCCATCGAGCACTACGTAGACTTGCAGTACGTGCCTGAGCCGGAGTCCCTCCACGCAAATATTCGCCGCGTTGAGTCCGGCTGTACCGTGACGCTTCGCCCTGGCGAAGAAGTTGTATCGGAGCGCTACTTCAAGCCCCGCTTCCCCATTCAGACCGTGAAGCAGGGCGAAGAGCAGAAGCTCTTCGATAGGATTGCCCGGGCGTTGGAGGATAGCGTCGAGAAGCACATGCGTGCCGATGTGACCGTCGGTTCCTTCCTCTCCGGCGGCATTGACTCTACCGCCATCGCAGCCTTGGCCAAGCGCCACAACCCGGACCTCCTCACCTTCACCACGGGATTCGAGCGCGAGGGCTACTCCGAGGTGGATGTCGCCGCCGAGTCCGCCGCGGCGATCGGTGTGGAGCACATCGTCAAGATCGTCTCCCCCGAGGAATACGCCGAGGCTGTCCCGAAGATCATGTGGTACCTGGACAACCCCGTAGCAGATCCTTCTCTTGTCCCCTTGTACTTCGTGGCCCAGGAAGCCCGTAAGCACGTCAAGGTGGTGCTCTCCGGCGAAGGTGCGGATGAACTCTTCGGCGGCTACACCATCTATAAGGAGCCACTCTCGCTAGCTCCGTTCGAGAAGATCCCCTCCCCGCTGCGCCGCGGCTTGGGCAAGCTCTCACAGGTACTCCCCGAAGGAATGAAGGGCAAGTCCCTGCTCAACCGTGGTTCGATGACCATGGAGGAGCGCTATTACGGCAATGCACGTTCCTTTAACTTCGAGCAGCTCCAGCGGGTGCTCCCCTGGGCCAAGCCGTCGTGGGATCACCGCGAAGTCACCGCACCGATCTATGCGCAATCACAGGACTTCGACCCGGTAGCCCGCATGCAGCACCTCGACCTGTTTACGTGGATGCGCGGCGACATCTTGGTCAAGGCCGACAAGATGAACATGGCCAACTCCCTAGAGCTGCGCGTTCCCTTCCTCGACAAGGAAGTGTTTAAGGTCGCGGAAACTATCCCCCACGAGCTCAAGATTTCGCACGGCACGACCAAGTACGCGCTGCGCAAGGCTATGGAGCAGATCGTTCCCCCGCACGTGCTGCACCGCAAGAAGCTGGGCTTCCCGGTTCCGATGCGCCACTGGCTGGCCGGCGATGAGCTCTACGGCTGGGCCCAGGATCAGATTACCGAGTCCCAGACCGAGGACATCTTCAACAAGAAGGAAGTTCTGGAGATGCTCAAGGAGCACCGCGACGGTGTATCCGATCACTCACGCCGTTTGTGGACGGTGCTGTCCTTCATGATTTGGCATGGCATCTTCGTGGAAGACCGCATCGACCCGAAGATAGAGCAGCGCGACTACCCCGTGAAGCTCTAGTTAAAACAACAAAACTGACGAAGCCCTCGCCGCACACTGCGGTCGAGGGCTCCGTCAGTTTTGTCAACGTGACTTTACTTGAATTTAATTGAAGGAATCACCGCAAGCGCAGGAGCCGCCAGCGTTGGGGTTATCGATGGTAAAGCCCTGGGCCTCAATGGTGTCGGAGAAGTCAATCTTGGCGCCGGTGAGGTACGGGATAGACATCTTGTCTACGACGAGGTTAACGCCGCCAATGGAGTCCACCTTGTCACCATCCAAGGTGCGGTCATCGAAGTAGAGCTGGTAGCGCAGACCCGCGCAGCCGCCTGGCTGGACAGCAATGCGCAGTGACAGATCGTCGCGGCCTTCCTGCTCAAGCAGGGACTTTGCCTTGGCGGCAGCGGCCTCGGTCAGGATAACTCCGGTTGCAGACGCGGGAGCGGTCATGATTTCTCCTCTTATATATGCGGAATTTTTCTGGAGCCCACCCTACCCCCTCACAGGTGAGGAAGAAAGGATGCCTCACAGTTCACTAGTGGTTCACTGGTGCCCTGTTCCCTCACCACAACGCTCTCTCCCGCGGGCCTATTCCCGTTATGTCTGCTAGACCTTGTACGCTAAACAGCGTGAAACTTCCGTGGCAAAAAGATGACAAGACTTCTTCCCCCGCCGAGCAATCCCCGGCGCCGGAAGAGCAACCCGCCGCCGAGAAACCGCACCGCAAGGGCTACACGCCGCCGAAGGGCCGCCCCACGCCCAAGCGTGATGCGCAGGAAATCGCCCGCGGCGTCAAGCGTGATCCCCGGGGGATGTCGGACGCGCAGCGCTACCAGCATCGCAAGGAGCTTAAGGCTTCCATGTCCAAGGCGGAATGGAAGGAATATAAGCGTAAGGAGCGCGCTGAGTCCCGCGAACGTAACAAGGTGGCACAGGAGCGCATGGCCGCTGGCGACGAGCGCTACTTGCTCGCCCGCGATAAGGGCGAGGTCCGCCGCTACGTACGCGATTGGGTAGACTCCCGCCGCTTCATTAACGAGTGGGTCATGCCCTTTGCCATCGTCCTGCTGGTGCTCATGTTCGTCAGCACTCGGGACCCGCGCCTGTCGCAGATCATCTCTATCGGCGCGATGGCGGTCATCGTTGTCTTTGCCGTCGAAGGTTTCTGGCTCGCGCGCAAGTGCAACAACGCCGTGCGCCTGAAGTTCCCCGGAACCACCGAGGCCGGTTTTGGCCTAGGCTTCTACGCGTACTCCCGCGCCTCCCAGCCGCGTAAGTGGCGCACCCCGCGCCCGCAGGTGGAGCGCGGAGCCACCGTCTAAACCGGAGGACACATGCCTGAATTCACCGCGGTTCCCCAGCTGCGCCCTTCAACCGCAGCTCAACCAAACCGCGTAGCCGAAATTGCCGCGTGGTTGGCGGCAGCGGAAGATTCCCCGCAGGCGAAGCCCCTTCAGCGCCCCCGAGCCATCGTCTTTGAGGGCGCTGATGCCAACGTTGTACCCACTGTCGACGGTGCAGAAGCCACAGAGCACTCCCTCAGCGATGCAGATCGGTGGCGCGATAATCTCTTCAGCGCTGCGCAGCGGGCAGGAGCGGGCATCGACTTCGTCGAATGCAGCGCAGAGTCAACCAGCACTGAGCCTGGTGCCCCCTCTGCCGCTATGTCCCCGGCAGAGTGCGAGTCACACATCGAACTCGGTATGGCTACGGCAGACCGGGAGATCGATTCGGGCGCTGATCTGCTCATCACGTCTGATTTTGGTATCGGCGCAAGCACAGTCGCCGCCAGCGTCATGGGCCGGATTACTCATACCGAACCGGTGGCGATTGTGGGGACGAATACTCTGGCCAGCGGTATCACGGATGCGATGTGGAAGGCCCGCGTAAGCGTTGTGCGTGACTCCATGTTCCGCGCCCGCAACCTGGAGGGCTGGGAGGTCGTGCAGACCATCGGTTCCCCGAGCCTCGCGGCGCTGGTGGGTTTCATTGCGCAGGCCACGGCGCGGCGAACGCCGGTGCTTATCGACGGTCCCCTGGCCGCCACCGCCGCTGTCCTGGCCGAGCGCACCGCGCCCGGCGTGAAGGGCTGGCTGCGCGCAGGGACGACCACCCCCGAACCGGCGTATGCGCTTGCTCTCAAGGAGCTGAGCCTTAGCCCACTGCTTGATTTAAACCTGAGCGAAGGTTTCCCCCTCGGCGCGCTCGCGGCCTTGCCGCTGGTGCAGCTGGCCGCAGAGCTCGCCTAGACGGCGTGCTTATTTCGCTTCCACCAGCGTGTGCAGCCAGCCGTGAGTATCCTCCACGGACCCGCGCTGGATGCCGGTGAGGCGCTCGCGCAGGGCCATCGTCGTAGCGCCGGCCTCATCGTTGTTGATGTGGAAGTCGGTCTCGTCGCCCATGACGTGGCCCACCGGGGTAATAACGGCTGCGGTGCCGCAGGCAAAGGCCTCCACCATGGCACCGGAAGCAACGTCCTGCTCCCACTCCTTGTAGGTGATGCGACGCTCTTCGACCTTCACCCCCATATCCTCAGCAACCTGCAGAAGCGAGGCGCGGGTAATGCCCGGCAGCAGCGAACCCGACAGCGCCGGGGTCACCAGGGTTTGGTTGCCCTCTTCGCCGTAGACAAAGGCCAGGTTCATGCCACCCATTTCCTCGATGTAGGTGCGGTCGATGGCGTCCAGCCACACCACCTGGTCGCAGCCCTTTTCCGCGGCCTGCGCCTGGGCGAGCAGTGAGGCCGCATAATTGCCGGCGAACTTGGCCGCGCCCGTGCCGCCGGGAGCAGCGCGGACGTAGTCGGTGGACAGCCAGACGGACACCGGCTTGATGCCGCCGGAGAAGTACGCGCCTGCCGGGGAGGCGATGACGACATAGCGGTAGGAGTGCGCCGGGTGCACGCCCAGGGACACATCGGTGGCGATCATGAAGGGGCGGAAGTACAGCGCTGCCTCGCCGCCGGCTTCGGGGACCCAGGCCTGGTCGACGTCGACAAGCTGGCGCAGGGACTCGATGAACTCCTCTTCCGGCAGCTGCGGCATAGCCATACGCTCAGCGGAAGCCTGCAGACGCTGCGCGTTCTGCTCCGGGCGGAAGGTGGCGATGCTGCCATCTGGCTGGCGGTAGGCCTTGATGCCCTCGAAGATGGCCTGGCCATAGTGGAAGACGGTGGACGCCGGATCCATGCTAAACGGCGCGTAGGGGCGTACCTGCGCGTCGTGCCATCCCTTGTCCTCGGTCCAGTCAATCGTCACCATGTGGTCGGTGAAGTACTTACCAAAGCCCGGGTTCGCCAGAATCTCCTGCAGGCGCTCCGGG
>NZ_KV818333.1:176574-181161 GCF_001814885.1 Corynebacterium sp. HMSC068G04
GGGAGGTGGGGTTTTCAGTTCGCGTCACGGTGTAATTCAACATGGATTACAGCGTACTCCTTAGCCCCCTATAGAGATGCAGAAATGCCTTAGCTAGATCACCACTCCTTAAGTCCACTCGGCGAGCCCACTAGCCCCGCTGCCACCCCACCCCACTCCCACCGTAATCCCACTGTAATCCCACTACGTTCCACACCATAGACACGGGTAGTGTGTGAGGAGTATCCCATTGTCACTTTTCTCAAGGAGGACATCGTGGCTTCTTCCACGTTCGAACTGCCCGCACGCGGCTCTTTCCCCACTGTTGAGCTGGCCAAGAAGGCCCCCAAGCAGGCAGATGCCCTGCTGATCGCCGCCTTCGCCGGCGAGGAGGGACTCGAGGTGCCGGGCACCTCTCTTCTCAGCTCGTCCGCACTGCGCTCGACGTACGAGGCTCTCGCGGCCGTGGGCGCGACGGGCAAGGCCGGGGAAATCGTGAAGGTTCCCGCCCCGCAGAAGGCGGGCGCTGCTCAGGTCATTGCGCTGGGCTTGGGCGATGTAGAGGAGCTTGACGCCGAGGCCCTGCGCCGCGCCGCCGGCTCCGTGGCCCGCGCCACCGCAGGCGTGGGCACCATCGTGACCAGCCTGGCGGACTTCGGTGTTTCTGCTGCTGTCGAGGGTCTCATCCTCGGCGGCTACGCTTATCGCGGCATTCGCTCCACCGAACTGGAGGAGAAGGAACAACCAGCCACTTTCGTGGTGGTGGCTGATAAGTCTGTCTCCGAAGAATTCGAGGCAGCCCGCACCGTGGCCGAGTCTGTCTTGCTTGCCCGCGACCTCGTGAATGCCCCCGCCAACGAACTCTACCCGGAGTCCTACGCCGCATTCCTTTCCGGCCAGGCAAAGGAAGCCGGTCTTGACGTCGAGGTGCTCGATGAAAAGCAGCTGGAGAAGCAGGGCTTCGGCGGCATCCTCGCGGTAGGCAAGGGTTCTGCCCGCCCGCCGCGTCTGGTGCGCCTGAGCTGGAAGCCCAAGAAGGCCAAGAAACACGTGGCTCTTGTAGGTAAGGGCATTACCTTCGATACCGGCGGTATCTCCCTGAAGCCGGGCAATGGCATGTGGGACATGATCTCTGACATGGGCGGCTCTGCTGCGATGGCGGCCACCATCATCGCGGCGGCCAAGCTGAAGCTGCCGGTTCAGATCACCGCTACCCTGCCGCTGGCTGAGAACATGCCGGGCTCTGGTGCTACCCGCCCGGGAGATGTCATTACCCACTACGGCGGCCTGACTTCCGAGGTCCTCAACACCGACGCTGAGGGCCGCCTCGTGCTGTCGGACGCCATCGCGCGCGCCAGCGAGGACAAGCCGGATTACCTCATTGAGACTGCGACACTCACCGGCGCACAGATCGTGGCGCTGGGTTCGCGCACCTCCGGCATCATGGGCTCCGAGGTTTTCCGCGATCGCCTCGCCGAAATCGGCCGCGAAGTGGGCGAGAACGCCTGGGCCATGCCGCTGCTGGAGGAGCACGACGAGGAGATCAAGTCCCAGGCCGCAGACATCCGCAATATCAACGCCAAGCGCGAGGGCGGCATGGAGTTCGCCGGCACCTACCTCAAGCAGTTCGTGGGCGAGGGCATCGAGTGGGCCCACATCGATATCGCCGGCCCCTCTTGGAACGGTTCCGCCCCGCGCGGCTACACCCCGAAGCGCGCCACCGGAGTTCCGGTGCGCACCGTGGTCGCAGCGCTGCGCGAGATCGCAGAAGCCTAAATCAGAGCGGCTTCCATGCGGCCCCTCGTGTGAGCGGCTTTAGGCCGCTCACACCTCTTCGCCGGCGATGACGTAGTCCTCCTTATCCGCCAATGGGAGGACCGTACCGTCGGACATGGCGCGGTCGGTGACGAGCCCGTCGTCGTCGACAAGCGCGACCTCGTTGCCTTCCTCACGCAGCCGGCGCAGGCCTTCCTTGAGCATGCGCCGGCCCACCTTGTGCAGGCCAGAGACCTGGGAGAAGTCCAAGGCCAAGCGCTTGCCGGAGAACTGGCGCTCCTCCAGTTCGTGGAGGATGGCTTCGGTGGCGGTGAAGTTGATATGACCTTGTAGGCGGATAATCGCGGTGTCGTCGTCCTCGTCGACGCTGCGAACTGGGTGCACACCAAAGCGGTTTTCCGTGGACATCAAGTGCAGGCCCATGTCCGAGGAGAGCTCGCGGAAGATTTCGGTTCCGCGCACGCTATTTCCCTGCTCATCGAGACGCGGCGAGAACGTCGCCACGCCGATCTGCCCCGGCAGCGTTCCAATGAGTCCTCCGGATACGCCGGACTTAGCGGGGATTCCCACCTCCGCCATCCAGCGCCCAGCACCGTCGTACATGCCGCAGGAACTCATCACCGCCAGCGTCATGCGGCAGACGTCGGCGTCCAAAATCTTCTCCCCCGTTACCGGCTGGCGGCCACCATTAGCCAGGGTCGCGGTCATGACGGCGAGGTCGCGCACGTCCACCGACAGGGCACACTGCGAGGTATAGGACAGCACGGCGTCGTGGGCATCGTCCTGGATGATGCCGTAGGAGCGCAGCATATGTGCCAGGGACAGGTTGCGCTCAGCGTGCTCAAGTTCCGAGTCACACAGGCGCTTATCGACGTCCACCTCGCGCCCCGCCAACTGGGATATGAAGGCGCGGATCTTTTCCACGCGGTCCTCCACGGTCGACTCCACCCCATTAATCAGCTGATTGACCACGATGGCACCTGCATTGATCATCGGGTTCAGGGGGCGGTGGTCCTTGGCTAGGGATAACTCATTGAAGGCCTGCCCCGAGGGCTCGAGTCCTACCACCTCACGAACCGCGTCAGGGCCGAACTCGCTCAGAGCGAGGGCATAGACGAAGGGCTTGGAAATGGATTGAATGGTAAAGCGGGTCTCCGCGTCACCGGCGCTGTAGAGGTGGCCCGTCACAGAGCACAGCGCAACCCCCAGCTGCTCGGGGTTTGCGGCAGCCAGCTCCGGGATATAGTCCGCGACTTCTCCGGAATCGTGATCGTGAACGCCATCAAGGATCTTCTGTAGATAAAAAGGAATCGGTGTTTTCATCGTTTCCCAGCGTATAGAATTGCCACGTATGACACCTGCACTCATCATTGTCGACGTCCAACATGACTTCTGCCCCGGCGGAGCCCTCGCCACCGAGCGCGGAAATGAGGTGGCCGATCGCATCGGTGCCCTCCAGCCTTCCTACGACACTGTCGTTGCCACGCAGGACTGGCACATCGATCCGGGTACCCACTTCTCCGAGAATCCAGACTTCGTTGATACCTGGCCCACGCACTGCGTGGCCGATTCCTTCGGCGCCGCGATGCACGAAGCGATCGGGCCCGCCCAGGCCTACTTCAAGAAGGGTGAATATACCGCTGCGTATTCCGGTTTCGAAGGCACGGCCGACGGCGTTCCCCTGGCAGAGTGGCTGCGCGAGCACGACATCACCGCCGTGGACATCGTGGGCATCGCTACCGATCACTGCGTGCGCGCCACCGCTGCCGACGCCCTTGCGGAGGGATTCACGGTGCGTGTGCTGGCGGATTACTGCGCGCCTGTCGACGAGGCCCGCGGCGCCGCCGCTCTGGAAGAGCTTGAGAAGGCAGGCGCCACCATCATTACTGGCTAGGCAGCACCCCTCTAATTGCCGTTCTGGCCATTCCGCTGCTGTCGCTGTTCAAACCGCTGACGGCGCTCGCGTTGTTCCTCCCGCTTGCGCAGAATGCGCTCTCGCTCGATGCGCTCGCGCATGCGCTGGGGGTAACCAGTCTCTTCGACGTCATAGACATCGCAGCGCAGAAGCTTAGCCACCGCGTCGATGCCTTTGGGCCCACCAATGCGACGGCGGATGAAGGCGCCGTTTTCATCCACCACAACGACAGACATCTCGTTGACCACGGTCTCCGGTTCAATAAAGGCCTCAATAAAGGCACGTCCCTGAGCCCAGGCTTGAAGCTCTTGGGCGTCTTCTGCGCGAATGGTCTCCCCCGGTGCGCGGGGCGGGCGCAGTTGGGACTTGGAGCTGTTGCGGCGGAAGGGGTTGAACATGGCTCTTTAGCCTACCGGAGGCCACCTTCAGCCACTTCGTGCGGAGGATGCCCTAATTCACCCCACCCGTGCGCACCTTTTATAAACACGCTGTAGAATCAAACACTAGCGTTTCACTAATTCCAACTTTCGAGGAGTCTTAACACTTATGGCACACTCTGTTGTGATGCCCGAACTGGGCGAATCCGTAACCGAAGGCACGATTACCCAGTGGCTGAAATCCGTCGGTGACACCGTCGAGGTCGACGAGCCGTTGCTCGAGGTCTCCACCGACAAGGTCGACACCGAAATCCCCTCCCCGGTCGCCGGCACCATCCTCGAAATCAAGGCTGAGGAAGATGACACCGTAGACGTGGGCGCAGTCATCGCCATCATCGGTGACGAAGGCGAATCCGCACCGGCTGCTGAGGAGTCTGAGGATTCCTCCGAGAAGGCTGCCGAGACCCCAGACAAGCCCGCTGAGGACGCTGAGTCCGAGGCGCCCGCTGCTTCTGGTGATGCCACCGACGTGGAAATGCC
>NZ_KV818334.1:0-299 GCF_001814885.1 Corynebacterium sp. HMSC068G04
CCGACGTGTCTACTTTCCGGGGGTCAGGCCCAGGAGAGTAATAGGGAGACAATACTAGTGAACCCTATCCGCGCCATCATGCGTCTCATAAACATAACTCCCTTCTCGTGCCTATCCTAGGAAAGTGTAGATAGCAGTCCAATGCTAGCCCAGAGGGCGAAGTGGTTCAGAGCAGAAGCTTCGTCGCCACTACTTGCGAAAACAGATCCAAGAAATCGACCTTGGGCATTGTTATACAGATCCATGCTGGTCTCATCCGCTGGCCCCTGAGCGACAGTTTCGTGGTTAGTAGCAATGCG
>NZ_KV818334.1:399-623 GCF_001814885.1 Corynebacterium sp. HMSC068G04
TGGCTGCCTGATTGGCGATGCCGCATGATACTTACTACATCGACCAGCGCGATGCAGCACAGCATATCAAGGCCCTGGATATATATCCGGTAGGGGTCCGACTGGGTGGTCGCAAAAGGCGCTACCTGAGGATTGATGTCAGTGACCCTGGACGCTTCACCTGGGATAATTAGCGCGTATGAACGGTGCAGGGATCCATTGCGGTCTATAAGCAACGGCTCGGG
>NZ_KV818335.1:0-205 GCF_001814885.1 Corynebacterium sp. HMSC068G04
GTAACGGGGGTAATTTTTACCCATTTAGGGGATGTCGTAAACGCGGTAGCGGCTATTTTCGCCGTGCGAGGCTGGGATGTATACGCAAGAATACACTCTAAACCCGCAGGTCATAGGGGGTTGAGAAATGGCGTGTATACATGAGGGCCTATCTGGAAACCCGGTTCAAGCTATAAAGCCTTTTTTCGCTCTTGCTACCCCCGTT
>NZ_KV818336.1:0-65077 GCF_001814885.1 Corynebacterium sp. HMSC068G04
GGTGTCTACCAAACAGGGGTCAGGTCCCACTGTTGACGTCGGCAAGCACTGCGTGGACACCATAAAACGACAAACGGTGAACCCCAGGAGGTGGGATTCACCGTGGTGAGTGAGTGGGCAGATTATGCCATCTGCAGCGTGGTCACGCAGGTACCGCCTTCGTCAGAGGTATCCAGGGGAACCTCGCCGGTCTTGCCGTCCTGCTCGATGGTGATGGTGCCCTTCTTGTCGGCCGGCAGCCAGTAGCCAATGAAGCCGTTGTCGAACGTCGTGGTGTCTTCGTTGACTAGCTCATTTCCTTCGTCATCCGTGATGGTGACGTGGATGTCTTCCTGGCTGAGCTCACCGGTGCAGGTGGTCAGGGAGTGGTTGAAGCAGTCGTGCGTACGGGAGAGGTACGGCGCAATAGAGAGGTAGAACTTGTCCTCCGGCAGCGGCAGGGAGGCCTGACCCTGTTCAGTAGCGAGGATGAGCTCGTTCGGGCGCACGGATGCGAGGAGATCGCTATTGCGCTCGTCCTTGGACTGGCGGTCCAGCTTGTCCACGATTTCCTGGCCATCCAACCCTTCGAGATCGAACTCGGCGAGGATCTCCTCGGCAGGCACCTGTTGGATGTCGGTGCTGGAAGCGGCGCTTTTCGAGGCTTCACTCGGTACGGGGCTGTCAGTAGAGCAAGAGGACAGGGTGATGGCTGCGGCGCAGGCAGTGGTGAGGGCGATGAGGCGTTTCATAAGTCTTCCGAATGGGTCCGATTGTGTTTACTCAAGCCTATACCCCACCCGGGTATCTATCAATGGAATGAGAGAAGGATCATCTTTTCGTGCTACGCAGGTTAAACTCTCCCCTATGTCTGATACTTCGGCCGCAACTCTGCCGCCCTGCCCCGAATGCTCCTCTGAGTACACCTACGAGATGCCGCCGCTTATCGTCTGCCCGGAGTGTGCGCACGAGTTCTCCGCCGACTCTGCTGATGCTTCGGCCGCGGAAGGAAGCGAACCGACCATCGTCGACTCCGTGGGCAACGCGCTTGCTGACGGCGACACGGTCACCATCACCAAGACCCTAAAAGTCAAGGGCGCGCAGCAGCCGCTAAAAGCCGGCACGAAGGTGCGCGGCATCCGCTTGAACTTCGACGCCGGCACCGGCCAGGAAGACCACAACATTGATTGCCGGATTGATGGCTTCGGCGCGATGAAGCTCAAGCCTGCCGTGGTCAAGAAGGTTTAGTACTAAAACCTGCGTGGGCAGATCTGGAGGTACTACCTCTACCGCGAGCTAATAACCAGCATGACTCCCCACGACAGTTACGCTGAATTACATGATTACCGGCGCCCTCAAAAACAACGTCGACCGCATCTGGGACACCTTCTGGTCCGGCGGCATTTCCAACCCAGTCTCTGTCATCGAGCAGTTCACCTACCTGCTCTTCATCAAGGATTTGGACGAGCGTCAGGTCCAGATTGATAAGCGCCGAGCGTTAGGAGATCCCACCGCGACGGAAGACATTTTTGACGCCAGCCAACAGGATCTGCGGTGGCGCAACCTCATTGAGGACCGTGACATCGCCCGCCGCAAGGCCACCATCATCAACAAAGTTTTCCCCTTCATCAAAGAGATGGGCGGCACGGGCTTCCAAGAACACATGGCCAACGCCTCCTTTGAGATCGAATCTGAGGCCACGCTCTCGCGTGTTATGGAGCTCATTGACCAGCTGCACTTCTCCAACAAGGACATGAAGGGCGACTTGTATGAGTACATGCTGGACAAGCTGTCCACCTCGGGTACGAACGGCCAGTTCCGCACGACCAGCCACATTATCGAGCTCCTCGTCGCGCTCATGGAGCCCACACCACAGCAGCGCATCATCGACCCAGCGTGTGGCACTGCCGGGTTCCTGGTGGCTGCCAATGATTGGATTGCCCACCATCACCGCGCAGACCTGTTTAACAAGGACACGCGCACAACGTTTACCAATGAGGGCCTGACAGGCTTCGACTTTGACAAAACCATGGTGCGCATCGCGGCGATGAACATGTTCATGCACGGCTTTGAAGAACCCAACATTTCTTACCGCGATTCGCTGCAACAGCTGCCCACAACGTTCGATGAGGCCTTTGACCTTGTCCTGGCCAACCCGCCTTTTGCGGGCAGCCTGGATAAGGATGCCGTCGATCCCAAGCTCAAGTCGGTGACGACGGCCAAGAAGACGGAGATTCTTTTTGTCCACCGCTTCCTGCAGCTACTCAAGCCGGGCGGTCGCGCTGCGGTGATTGTCCCTGAAGGTGTCCTCTTCGGCTCTACCAAGGCGCACAAAGCCCTTCGCAAAACCTTGGTTGAGGATCAGCGCCTTGATGCGGTCATCAAACTGCCCTCCGGCGCATTCAAGCCCTACTCGGGCGTGTCCACCGCCGTCCTGTGCTTTACCCGCACGGACTCTGGCGGCACTGATGAGGTGTGGTTCTATGACGTCACCGCGGATGGCTACTCACTGGATGACAAGCGCATTCCGCTTCTTGACGCCCCTCTGCTCGGCCCCTCCCCTGCCTCACACATCCAGGACCTTAGCGATCCCGCGCTTGCCGAAGACCCCACACCCGTCACCCTTACCCAGGAACAACTCAAGCTCAATAACCTTCCGGACGTTGTCGCCCGTTGGCACTCCCGCACCACCGACGAGCGTGAGCGTGCCCGCACGGACTACTCCTTCACCGTGCCGAAAGACGAGATCGCCCAAACCGATTACGACCTCTCCATGAACCGCTACAAGGAGATCGTCCTCGAGGTAGAAGAAACCCGCGACCCGATGGAGATCATCGCCGAAATCGAAGAACTCGACCGCGACATCACCCAAGGCCTTGCCAACCTCAAGGCAATGCTTAGCGAGGGGAAATAGCATGGCTAGCAGGGCAAAGCATGACTGGCTGATGGTGCGATTAGGGGATGTGTGTCATCTGAAATATGGCAAAGCCCTTAAGAAAGAGGAACGTGTCGCAGGGGAGTTTCCAGTGTTTGGCTCTGCCGGTTCAGTTGGGAGCCATGTAGAGGCCAATTTTGTCGGGCCCGTCTCTGTAGTCGGCAGGAAGGGCAGTGCTGGATTCGTAGAGTGGTCCTCCGGAAACTGCTGGATTATTGATACGGCATTCGGTGTATTTCCGAAGTCTGAGGAACAGGTTGACTCTCGATGGCTGTACTGGCTACTAAAGGATTTGCGACTTGGACGGCTTCAAAAGCATGCGGCTGTTCCAGGGATCTCTAAGGCAGACGTGGTCGAAGAAAAGTTTCTTCTCCCTCCCCTCGACGAGCAGCGCCGTATCGCGGCGATTTTGGACGCTGTTGCAGAATCAATCGCTGCCGTGAAGTCTCAATTGGCAGAGTTGAGTGCAATTCCATTCTCGATGAGCAACCAAAAAACTCAACTAATTGCACTTAGCGAGCTGGTTGATATTCGTTCAAGTCAGGTTGATCCGACGAGCGAGCCGTATTTGACTATGCCGCATGTTGCACCAAATAATTTGTATTCGGGTTCGGACGAAATTGTGGGCGTTAAGTCCGCTGCAGAAGATGGGGTAACTAGTGGGAAGTACGCATTTAAATCAGGCGATATTCTTTATTCGAAGATTCGTCCATATCTGAACAAAGTCAGCGTTGCTGCATACGATGGTGTCTGCTCGGCGGACATGTATGCACTGGTTCCTAGAGACATTAAGCAGACTGATTGGATTGTTTGGCAGCTACGTTCAAGTCGCTTTTTGGCGTATGCCGCAGCTTCATCAGGGCGGGCTAGCATTCCTAAAATAAACCGCAAGACGCTGGGTGCTTTTAAGGTCCAAGTGGCCGATCCTACTGTTTTAGAACGGTTCAATCGCGAGCAGTCCACCAAGAAATCGTTGGCTGATTCTATGCGACGGAAGCTCAATCTCTTTCAAAAACTACAAGAATCCCTATCCACCCGCGCATTCCAAGGAGAGCTCTAATGGCTGTCGAAAGATGGGAAGCCTACTTGGTATCGGTGTTGGAAGCTCTTCACGTAAATGGAGCTGAGCTCCGACGTAGGGAGCTCATCGAGATAACTGCGTCCTATGCGGGCATTACTGACGAAGAGAGGCTTGAGACCATTGCGTCGGGGCAGTCGCGCTTTGAAAACCGTGTTGGGTGGGCGTTGACATTCCTTAAGAAGGCGAATGCCATTAGCTCGCCTGCGCGGGCGCGCTTTCAAATTACAGACTTTGGTCGTGATCTGTTGGCGCGCTACCCGGAAGGGATGACGGAAAAACAGCTTTTGGGAGAGATTGCGGGGACGGAAGCGGCACTAACGTGGCGGGGTCGGAATCGGGGAAGTAAGGCTGGGGACGATGTGGGTGTCGATAAGCGCAGCGGCCTTCCAGAATCCGAGAGTGAGCTGGATCCGGTAGAGCAGGTGGAAACCGGTGTGTCTCGCAACAATGAGTTTGTGGCTGGTGAGCTGCTTACTCGGTTACACGAGAATGAGCCGGCGTTCTTTGAGCAGGCAGTATTGGACTTGCTCATGGCTATGGGGTATGGCGGTACGCAGGGCAAGGCCACGCGCACACAGCTATCTAACGATGGCGGTATCGACGGGATTATCGACCAGGATGCGCTGGGGCTATCCCGTATTTATGTGCAGGCCAAGCGGTATGGGCTGGACAAGAGTATTGGGCGGCCGGATATTCAGGGGTTCGTGGGTGCACTGCAAGGCGCGCAGGCGGATCGCGGGGTGTTTCTGACTACGGCGAAGTTCTCTGTGAGTGCGCAGGAGTATGCGGATGCAGTGGCCTCACGCGTCGTTTTAATCGACGGGGATAGGCTGGCGGAACTGATGATCCGCTACGGCGTGGGTGTGCAGGTCAAGAGGACCGTGGCCCTAGTCGAGGTGGATGAGGATTACTTTGAGTAGTTCGGCGCTGTGTTTGCCCTTTCGAATATTTCGAATTACTCTATGATGGCCTCATGAATGAAGCACGGAATCGCCCTCACACGACTCTCCCGCCGCAAGACCTAGAAGCAATGCTCGACGTGAGCAGGTTCCTGGACCAACTGGAGGGACCTGCTGCGCTTGTGGGGCCCGACGGGCAGACGGTAAATCTACCCGAAGAAGCATTTAGCGTGCTGGCAGACGTTGTCTGGGCGATGAGGCAAGGAAAGGCCATTACTCTTGCGCCTGTAGACCAACTGCTCACAACGCAGGAAGCGGCCGATTTCCTGGGTATTAGTAGGCCGACTCTGGTGAAAAAACTTGAGGACGGGTCGATAGCGTTCGAGCGTCCCTCAGGAGGCAGGCATAGGAGAGTTCGGCTCGTTGACTTACTGCAGTACCGGGGTGAGCAGCGGACTGAACGTCGTAAAGCACTGCGAGAGCTAGCGTCTGAGGCCCAAGCTGCCGGGGCCTATGACGTAAATGCCGCAGACGCAGCTGACATTGCGCAGATCCTCAAGGATGCCCGTAAGGAAGTGGCAAAGAAGGCGCGGCGTGGCTAAGTTTTCGACTCTTTTGGGCGTGTATACGCGGGTGCTGAAATTTCGGGTTTAAAGCATCACAAGCGGTCTTCTCTATCCAGCAGGGAGACGACATCTCTCCCAGGTAGCAGAGAGTCCGTCTTGTTCGGCTGTGGAGCCGTAGTGGTCAGCGGGGAGTAGGGATCGGGGTTGTGGCTCAGGATTCCGGCAGCTACTAGTTGCTGCACTCGGCTATTGGGATATGAGATGGGAACAATCCGGGCAATGGGGCGATTGTGGTCGGTGATGGTCGTAGTCTTTCCGGTAATTGGTGAGCCTTTGAACAGCCAGCTGTAGAACAACGGAATAGTGCTGATCTTAGCGGCGTGTGAGGAAAGAACAAGGGGGAATCGGAGCATTTATCCAGGAACCGGAGTGATGGTGGTAGCTAGGTATAGGGCGGTGACTTAGAATTACTGGGATTAAGACGTATCCGATGCGAAACCATGTCCCTGGAGAACTCTATGGTGACCCCTACTCCCCCGTCTCCCCCGAATCCTGGGCGTAACTCTGTGCAGGGTGGGCCAGTCCGCAGCACTAACTTCGGCTTTGTGCGTTACGTCTGGCCCACGGCGTATGAGGAGTGCCTGAAGGTAGAGCGGTTCGTGGATGCGGACCCGGTGATTTCCTGCTTTTATGCGCGCAAGGTGTTGGAGCGGGTAGTGAACCACATCTGGGCGTTCCGGGGTCTGGGAGATACCGGCTACCTCAGCTTGGTGGAGATGACCAGGGACCGTGCATTCCTTCAGTGCGTGAAGAACGACACCATGCTGCGCAAGATGACCATCTTGCGCAAGAGCGGCAACGACGCCGCGCACGCCGACGACATGGAGGGCAAGCAAGCGCCGACCTCCCCGCAGAGGGCGCGGAAGGCGGCGGCGCACCTCTATGACCTCATGGCCTGGGCGGTGCGGTACCACTCGGCCAACCCTCAGGCCGCGCCGGGCCCGCGGGCGGCTTTTGATACTAACTTGTTGGGCCAGGCCGCAGCTGACTCTTCAGGCATTCACGTTGCCGGGCGCTCCCAAGCGCAGACCGCCGCGTACCTCAAAAAGCTGGCGCAGCAGGATGAGGAGCTAAAGAAAAGCCGGTTGCTGCTCGATGAGGCACAGGAAGCTGCGCGTGAAGCGGAGGAGAAGCGTCTTCGTGAGGCGGCCCAGTTCGAGCTCAAGCGGCGGAGCGCAGAGCTTCGGGCGAAGGCGGATCTGGCTGATGCGCAGGAAGAAGCCGAAGCAGAGCGCGAAGCAGCGCGGCAGGTGGAACAGGAGCTTGCCGCCAAGATTGAGGCCCTCCAGGAGCAGTTGGCTGAGCAACAAGCAGCCGCTGCAGAGCGCGCCGGGGTGGCAGCACCGTCGGCTGCGCCTTTGGCGATCAGCGAGGCCGAGACGCGCCGACAGCTCATTGACCCGATGCTCGAAGCAGCAGGGTTTAGTGATGATTCAGTCACTCGAGAACTCGAGTTACACGGTATGCCCAATCCCTCCGGCGTTGGCTACGCAGATTATGTCTTGTGGGATGATGACCGCACACCGCTGGCCGTCATCGAGGCGAAAAAGTCCATGGAGTCCATGAGCGTGGGCTCCCAACAAGTGAAGCTGTACGCGGACTGCATCGAGCGCGAATACGGAACGCGGCCGGTCATGTTGTGCACCAACGGCTATCACATTGACCTGATCGATGATGCCGCTAACCTTCCTGGATCCGGTGTGGGCTATCCCGCCCGCGAGGTCGAGGGCTTCCCCACCGCGCAGCAATTGCGCCGGATGATTGGGCGGCGCACCACGCGCGCTCTGTTGAGTGAGACGCCGGTTGATACGGATATTGCGGGTGGTGGCGCCCGCACCTACCAGCTTGAAGCCATCCGTGCGGTGACGGAGACGTTGGAGACGCGGAGGCGTCGCCAAGCATTGCTGGTTATGGCAACAGGAACTGGTAAGACGCGTGTGGCCGTGGCCACTGCCAAGCTGTTGCGTCAGGCCGGCTGGGTGGGCAAGGTGTTGTTCCTGGCGGACCGCACTGCCTTGGTCAACCAGGCGCACAAAGCCTTTGTGAGCATGTATGCGGAGTCCACACCCGTGAATCTCATCAAAAACCCTGAGCAGGTGGGTGATGTGTATGTGACCACCTACAACACCATGATGAACCTGATTGGGGATGACGGCGACACGCCGGCGAAGTTCGGTCCCTTCGACTTCGACCTCATCATCGTAGATGAGGCCCACCGCTCCGTATACAACCGCTTCAAGCGGATTTTGGAGTACTTCGATGCCTACGTGGTGGGGCTGACGGCGACGCCGAAGAGCGAGATTGACCATGACACGTATGCGCTCTTTGAGATGGAGGATAAGACCCCGTCCTTCGAGTACGGCCTCGATGAAGCCGTGGCAGACGGAAACCTTGTTCCCTTCAAGACGGCTCGGCAGGACTCACTCTTCCTGCGCCGGGGCATGTCTTATGACGAGCTTTCCCCCGAGGAGCAGCTGGCGTGGGACACGTCCGATTGGGGTACCGACGAGGACGGTGGGCGCCTAGATCCGCCCGGAGAGATTTCTTCGGCGGAGATCAACCGCTACCTGTTCAACAAGGACACCATTCGCAAGGTGCTGAAAACCGTGGTGGAGAATGGGATCCGCGTGGGCGGAGATCAATTGGGAAAGACCATCATCTTCGCCCGAACCCAACGTCACGCGGAACTTATCAAGCAGGTCTTTGACGCGACGTTTCCGGAGTATTCGCGCACGGGTGCCTCCGTGATCACCACTCACACGAAGTATGCGCAGTCAGCGCTGGACGAATTCGCAGATCCAGACGGGGACGTCAACATCGCGATTTCCGTGGACATGCTTGACACCGGCGTTGACGTGCCCGAGGTGGTCAACCTCGTCTTATTCAAACCCGTCTACTCCCCCACCAAGTTTTGGCAGATGGTGGGTCGAGGGACGCGATTGCGCCCGGACCTCTTCGGCCCGGGGATGGACAAGACGCACTTCCTCATCTTTGACTTCTGCGGCAACGTGGATGAGTTCTTTAAGGGTGAAGCCCGTGATTCGGCCACGGGCCGACCACGGTCGCTGTCGGAAAAGCTCTTTGATGCCCGCGTGGGGTTGCTTGCTCAGTTGGATAAGCACGCTACGGCCCCAGAGATGCGCGCCGAGCTTGCTGATTCCCTTCACGGCTCGGCGGCGTCTATACCGCTAGGCCACATCATGGTCCGCCCCAGCGACAAGGAAACCTTGTTGCGATACCGCGAACGCTCTGCGTGGGATGAGCTAAGTGAAGAGAAGGCTGAGCAGCTGCGCCGCCATATTGCGCACTTGCCGCTGGACACGATGAAGGACTCTGAGACAGCTAAGCGCTTTGACCTGGTGATTTTGAAGCTCCAAGTGGGCTTGCTCGACCACAGCCCGGAGTTCGCGGCACTGCGCGAACGAGTCGAGAGGATGGCGAATGACCTCATGGCCGTGAGTTCCACCATCCCCATGGTGGCCGAACGGCGGTCCTTCCTCGAGCGCGCGCTCGATCCGGAGTGGTGGAATAACGTGACGGTCGAGGACCTCGAGACCATCCGCATCGGCATGCGTTCGCTCATTCAGTTTGTGCCCAAGGGAAAGCGCAACGCCGTCACCCTCGACATCCAAGATGAGATGGGTGAGCTCACGATTGATGATGAGATGCCGGCGCGGCTGCCCGGCACCGGTTCCTACCCCACCCAACTGGAGCAACGCCTGCGCGAATTGCTGCAGGAGCATGCCAACGACCTGGCGATGATCAAATTGCGCAGTGCACGGACGCTTAACGCAGAGGACGTCACAGCGCTGGAGGCGATGGTAGCCCAGGCAGGCGGGGGAAGTGGGGGCTCCACGGAAAGCGTCGACAAGCTGCGTGAGCGCATGGGTGGGGACAGCATTCCTGCCTTCATCCGCCGCTTGGTGGGCCTTGACGAGGCGGCAGTCCGGGAGCAGTTTGCAGACCTGCTCAGTAATACGTCTTTCAATGCTGCCC
The DNA here is from genome assembly GCF_001814885.1 of Corynebacterium sp. HMSC068G04. Taxonomy (NCBI): domain Bacteria; kingdom Bacillati; phylum Actinomycetota; class Actinomycetes; order Mycobacteriales; family Corynebacteriaceae; genus Corynebacterium; species Corynebacterium sp. HMSC068G04. The sequence continues at coordinate 9,517 of NZ_KV818336.1, forward strand.
AAATACGCTTTATCAAGATGCTGGTAGATGTGCTGGTTCACAACGGTGGTGTGGCCTACGAGGAGATCTTCCAGCCTCCCTTTGATGAAGAGGGTTCCGTCATCGACATTTTTCACAACAAAACCGACGTCATTGTGGATCTACGCAAGCGCCTTGAACGGATTGAAGCGACGGCGCAGGCTACCTAGCTACTACCGTGCCTCAGAACAGGAATACGGTCCGGCTGGGTCTAACTGGGGAGATGTCCGTGCGGTGACTACACTGTCTAACCATGACTAACCCGAGCGATAACACCACCCACCGCTACACGCCGGAGCTCGCCGCGCAGATTGAAAGTGCCTGGCAGCAGTACTGGAAGGATAACGGCACCTTTAATGCGCCGAACCCAGTTGGGCCGCTCGCGGAGGACGGTAAGGAACTTCCCGCGGAGAAGATGAACATCCAGGACATGTTCCCCTACCCGTCTGGCGCGGGTCTGCACGTAGGCCACCCGCTGGGTTATATCGCCACGGATACTTATGCCCGCTTTAACCGCATGCTGGGCAAGAACGTCCTGCACACGCTGGGCTATGACGCCTTTGGCCTGCCGGCTGAGCAGTACGCCATCCAGACTGGTACGCACCCGCGCACCACCACGGAGGCGAATATCAACAATATGCGCCGCCAGCTGGGCATGCTGGGTCTGGGCCACGATCCGCGCCGCTCGGTGGCCTCGACTGACCCGGAGTTTTATAAGTGGACGCAGTGGATCTTCCTGCAGATCTATAACTCCTGGTTTGATGAGGAGCAGCAGAAGGCACGCCCGATTTCTGAGCTCATCAAGGAACTTGAGGTGGGCAAGCGCACCACCAAGGATGGTCGCTACTACGCGGATCTGACCAAGGAAGAGCAGCGCCACGCGCTCGACGAATTCCGCCTGGTGTACCTGTCCAACTCCACCGTGAACTGGTGCCCGGGCCTGGGCACGGTGTTGGCCAACGAGGAGGTCACCGCGGAGGGCAAGTCCGAGCGCGGTAATTTCCCGGTCTTCCGCAAGAACCTGCGCCAGTGGATGATGCGCATTACCGCCTACTCCGACCGCCTGCTCGATGACCTGGAGCTTCTGGATTGGCCGGAGAAGGTCAAGTCCATGCAGCGCAACTGGATTGGCCGCTCCCGCGGCGCGGAGGTCACCTTCCACGCTGAGGGCTACAACATCGACGTCTTCACCACCCGCCCGGATACCCTCTTCGGCGCGGAGTACGTGGTGCTGGCCCCGGAGCACGAGCTTGTCGACGCCCTCCTCTCCCCCATCCCCTACGAGGATGATGTCGACGAGCGCTGGACCTTCGGCCACGATGATCCGAAGGAGGCCGTGGAGGCCTACCGTGCTTCCATCGCCGCGAAGTCCGATTTGGAGCGCCAGGAGAACAAGGAAAAGACCGGCGTCTTCCTGGGCACTTATGCCACCAACCCGGTCAACGGCAAGAAGGTCCCGATCTTCATCGCGGACTACGTCCTGACCGGCTACGGCACCGGCGCCATCATGGCGGTCCCGGCGCACGATACCCGTGACTACGAGTTCGCCACCGTCTTTGGCCTGCCCATTACGGAGGTCGTCGCTGGCGGCGACATCACCAAGGAGGCCTATACCGAGTCCGGCAAGGCCGTGAACTCCGCCAACGATTCCCTGGACATCAACGGCATGTCCAAGGACGAGGCCATCGCCGCCATCATCCCGTGGCTGGAGGAACAGGGCGTGGGCCGCGAGAAGATCCAGTACAAGCTGCGTGACTGGCTGTTTGCTCGCCAGCGCTACTGGGGTGAGCCCTTCCCCATCGTCTATGACGAGGCCGGCCAGGCCTACCCGCTGCCGGAGTCGATGCTGCCCATCGAGCTGCCAGAGGTAGAAGACTACAAGCCGGTGTCCTTCGACCCGGATGATGCCGATTCCTCCCCGCAGCCGCCGCTGGCCAAGGCCCGCGAGTGGGTTGAGGTGGAACTGGACCTGGGCCTGGGCGATGGCCCCAAGACCTACTACCGCGATACCAACGTCATGCCGCAGTGGGCAGGTTCTTCCTGGTACCAGCTGCGCTACATCGATCCGACGAATGACGAGATCTTCTGCAATATTGAGAACGAGCGCTACTGGACGGGCCCGCGCCCAGACGAGCACGGTGCCAACGACCCGGGTGGCGTTGACCTCTACGTCGGTGGCGTTGAGCACGCCGTGCTGCACCTGCTCTACTCGCGCTTCTGGCACAAGGTCCTCTTCGATCTGGGCTACGTGAGCTCCAAGGAGCCCTACCGCCGCCTCTACAACCAGGGCTACATCCAGGCCTACGCTTACACCGATTCCCGTGGCGTCTACGTCCCAGCCGCCGAGGTTGAGGAGAAGGATGGCAAGTTCTTCTACAACGGCGAAGAGGTTAACCAGGAGTACGGAAAGATGGGCAAGTCCCTGAAGAACGCCGTGGCCCCGGATGACATCTGCAACGAGTACGGTGCCGATACCCTGCGTGTTTACGAGATGTCGATGGGCCCGCTGGATACCTCCCGCCCGTGGGCAACAAAGGACGTCGTCGGTGCGCAGCGCTTCCTCCAGCGCCTGTGGCGCCTGGCTATCGATGAGAACTCCGGCGAGCTGTGCACGACGGACGCAGAGCTTTCCGAGGATGACCTGAAGCACCTCAACCGCACCATCGCCGGCGTGCGCGATGACTACGAGAACCTGCGCCTGAACACCGTGGTGGCCAAGCTCATCGAGTACGTGAACTACCTGACCAAGGCCTACCCGAAGGGCGCTCCGCGCGCCGCTGTGGAGCCCTTGGCCCAGCTGGTCTCCCCTGTCGCCCCGCACATCGCGGAAGAGCTGTGGAAGCGCTTCGGCCATGAAGAGACCATCACCTACGAGTCCTTCCCGGAGTTCGAAGAAAAGTACCTCGTCGACGACGAGATTGAGGTTCCGGTGCAGATCAACGGCAAGGTCAAGGCACGCGTGATGGTGCCTGCCGACGCTGACCAAGCCACCGTCGTGGGTATTGCCAAGGAAGATGAGCGCATCGCTGAGCTGACGGCGGGCAAGAACGTGGTCAAGGAGATCTACGTGCCGGGCCGCATGGTCAACCTGGTGGTCAAATAAAACCAACGGGCCCCGATAGATCAGGGCCCCAACTGCCCTAGTTGACGAAACCAGCGCCTTCCAGCGAATGATCGTGGGGAAAATCGTCAGTTAGGGCAGTTTTGCGCCTAGGCGTGTACCTTCGTCACTCCCCTCGCAGCGCGACGTCTGCGTGTTTCCATCGACATGCGGGAGGTAACTGACAAAGGGCGTCTGACAAAAGGCATCTGTCATAAGGCGTTTTCGCGGCCAAAAACGCCATTTACTCAGTGCAGATGGCGTTTTTAGACCCAAAGATGCCTTTTGCCAGATGCCTTTTGCAGGACGCCTTCCTGTCCTAGGCGGATTTAGCGTGGAACAACCCCACCCCACCGCCGAACAATACTAGGTAGCAGTGTCATTAGTGGCGTCTACAAGGTCGCGACTTGGAACTAGTCCAGCTCTTGGTTCAGCTCCTTGCGCACCTTGGTGATGATTTCGCCGAGGAAGCCTTGGCACCCATCGGTGATGTCAGGGAACGTGGAGTCATCCTCGAGAATGCCCAGCGTGAACAGCAGGTCGCGGGTGATGGCGTGCGTGTAGTCGTATTCCGGATTGAACTCCCACTCACCGCGCAATAGGTGGACTAGTTCGAAGGAGAGCTGAGGAATGCCCTCCGGTTCGGCGTAGGCATAAGGGATGTTGTTCATGATGACCTGCGTTGCCCAGAGCGGATCGCTCATGGCCTTGCGGCCATATTTGGTGAGCTTGATCTGCGTCGTTGTGGTCTTGAGCCAATCCAAGTCCGTGAGGAATCCGCGCAGGTTCAACAGCGGCTGGTGGTAGTCCTCGCGCTTGACGTCATCAAAATCATTGGGGCTATTCAGCCCTTCCTTGAGGCGCGCGACAGCCGCCTGCTTGAGGTAGCCGGCCCCGGTCAGGCGTGGATATTCCTCGATGACCTCGAGGTATTCGCGTATACGCTGGCCTACGTGGTGAGCGGTGGCGTCGTCAAGCGCCGGCAGCTCATAGTCGGGCCGCAGCTCCGGGTAGGCCTCGTGGATTTCCGCGCGCCATTCCTCCAGCATCTCCGAGGAGGGCACCGGGATGTCCTCGAAGGGTGTGGAGCGGAAAGGATCCAGGGGGAGATCCCCAGGCAGTGCGGGCTTGGTGCCGCCCTCCAGGTTGGCGGCCTCCGTGCCCATGGTGGCGAGGCGCTGCGCCACTGCCGGCGGGAAGAAGGTGGTGAGGCGCTGGTGGATTTGGTCCAGTGTGTAGTTGGGGAAGAGCGCGAAGATGCGCTCCATGCTCTCGGTAGGAACAGCCATGTAGGCCATAGTCGCCTGGACATCGAGGACTACCTTGAACATCGCCTCGGCACTGCCCAGCTCACTCATCAGATCGGGGCCCTCACCGGCGATGAGGGCTGGCAGCCCCATGACGACGCGCGAGGTGTCCGCCACGCTGATGCTGATATTCCATGCGCCGTCCGAGGGGTGGTAGTGCGCTACTTCCCGGAAGGTCTCGAAAAAGTCCTGGTCAATGATGGTGAGGACGTCGATCGGCGTGCCTTCCTCGCCCACGAGGATTCCCGGATGAGAGGGCTCAAGGCCGAGCGCGGCGTGGACAATGATCATCATCTCGCCCACGGTGAGTTCCGCGGGGGCGGCGACGAAGCGGGAGGTGGTGAAGAAGGGATTCTCCACGTCGATGCGGACGTTCCTAGCGAGGTTCATAGTGCCCGACAGTATTAGAAAACAGTGCTAGCCGCGCGCCAACGCTTCGCCCACGCGCTTGCCCGAGTGGATGCACCCGCCCAGGAAGGTGCCTTCCAGCGCATTTTTGCCGTGCATGCCGCCACCGCCGAAACCGGAGGCCTCGCCGCAGGCATAGAGGCCAGGCAGAACCGTACCGTCGGCGTTGAGGCACTGGCCGTCCAGGTTGGTCTCCAGGCCGCCGAGCGTCTTGCGGGTCAGGAACTTCAGGCGCACGGCGATGAGAGGGCCCTTGGAGTTATCGAGGATGCGGTGTGGGGGAGCAACGCGGATGAGCTTGTCGCCTAAGAAGCCGCGGGCCACGCGGAGATAGTTGACTTGGGCGTCCTTGCTGAAGGGATTATCCAGCTGGGAATCGCGATCTTCCAGAACTTTCCTAAGTTGGGTTACATCAATGGTGGGGGAGCCCTCCGGAGAGATTTCGTTCATTCCGGTGACGAGATCCTCCAGGTTGTCTTCCACGACCCAGTCGATACCGTTTTCCATGAAAGCTTTGACTGCCACGTGCGTGCCGGGGCCTAGCTTGCCGGCGAGCTTCTTGAATTCCTTATCCGTCAGATCCGGGTTCTGCTCTGAGCCGGAGAAAATGAACTCCTTATCCACGATGGCCTGGTTGAGCACGAACCAGGAGTAACCGTGCCCGGTCTGGCCAATGTGGGCCAAGGCCGCTAGGTTATCGGTGCCGGGGAAGAGGTTGGTGGGCAGGCGGTTGCCTTCGGCGTCGAGCCACAGTGCCGAGGGGCCGGGGATGATGCGGATGCCGTGGCCGGGCCAGATGGAGTTCCAGTTGGTCATGCCCTCGGTGTAGGCCCACATGCGGTCGGTGTTGACTACTGAGGCGCCGGCCTGCTGGGCGATGTCGATGCCGCGGCCGTCGACATGCGCGGGAACGCCCGTGACCAGTTCCTTCGGGCATTCGCCCCAGCGCTGAGTCGGCCACATGCGGCGGACCTTGTCCAGGTTGCCGCCGATGCCGCCGGTGGCGATGACGACGGCGGAGCCGCGCAGCTCGAAGTGCTTGACCACATCCCTCGAACTAGCCTCGCCGCGCGGCTGGCTGGTGGGGGAGAGGACGCTGCCGCGCACGCCGACGACGCGCGGGCTGCCAGCGTCGTCCTTGTCGACGACGAGCTCGTCCACGCGGTGGCGGAAATGGAATTCGACCTGGCCTTGTTCTTCTGCTTTAAGGAGCGGCTCGCGGAACACGCGCACGACCTCTGGGCCCGTGCCCCAGGTGAGGTGGAAGCGCGGCACGGAGTTACCGTGGCCGGAGGCATCGCCCGAACCGCGCTCGGCCCATCCGATGGTGGGCAGGACGTTGAGGCCCAAGGACTTGAGGTAGCCGCGCTTTTCATTAGCGGCGAAGCGTACGTATTCGCGGCCCCATTTTGCGCCCCAAAAATCGTGCCGGTCTTCCTCGGTCACCGGGTCATAGTCGGCGGAGTTGGCCCAGTCGCGCCAGGCCAATTCTTCGGAATCCTTGACACGCATCATCTTCTGCTCGGGGGAGTCGACATAAAACAGCCCGCCGAGGGACCAGAAGGCCTGGCCGCCTAGGTTGTTGCGGTTCTCTTGTTCGAGGAAGATGACGTGCTTGCCGCCCTTGAGGGCCTCATAGCCGGCGACCATGCCGGCGAGGCCGCTGCCGACGATGATGACGGAGCCAGTGGTTGAGGTAGTTTCTTTCATGACAGTAATGATAAAAGAAACCGGACTCGATTGTGTGACTTGGCTCGCACAGCATCATCTTTATGCCGAGGTTGTGGCCTAGGCGTAGGTCGTGTTGACCTTCTCCACGAGGGTGAGGACATCGTAGGTCGCCACGATCTCGTCCTCCTGGTTGTAGAGCACGGCGTCCCAGCAGACCTCGCCGTAGTCATCGGTCACGCGCGGGGTGATGCGCTTGGCGGTGAGCTCCACGCGGATGGAATCGTCGTAGGTCACCGGCGTGATGAAGCGCAGGTTCTCCAGGCCGTAGTTGGCCAGAACCGGGCCCGGTGCGGGCTCCACGAAGAGGCCGGCTGCCCAGGAGACCAGCAGGTAACCGTGTGCGACGCGGCGCGGGAAGAAGGGGTTGGCGGTGGCGGCTTCCTCATCGGTGTGGGCGTAGAAGGTATCGCCGGTCTTCTCCGCGAACTCGAGGATTTCCTCGAGGGAGACGTGGCGCAGATCGGAGGCGAACTGGTCACCAATCTGCAGAGTGGCCAGGTCCTTGCGGAAGGGGTGGGTACCCTGGCCGTTTTCCACGTCGGCGCGGGTCACGCGCTGCACGGCTGCGCCGCGGTGCCACTGGCCGGTAATGGCGGTGAGGTGGTCCGGGGTTCCCTGAACGGCGGTGCGCTGCATGTAGTGCAGGATGCCGCGCACACCACCCAGTTCTTCGCCGCCGCCGGCGCGGCCCGGGCCACCGTGGACGAGGTGCGGGAGGGGAGAGCCGTGGCCGGTAGACGTCTTCGCATCATCGCGGTCGAGGAAGTGCAGGCGGCCGTGATGGGCGGCGATGCCGAGTGCATACTCGCGTGCCAGCTGCGGGTCATGCGTAATAACGGAGGCAACCAGCGAGCCAGAGCCCAAGGCGGCGAGCTCGATGGCCTCGGCGGGGGAGTCGTAACCCAGGAAGGAGACGACGGGGCCGAAGGCCTCGGTGTCGTGGACAGCTGGGGCGCGGTTATCGGCAAAGCGCAGGATGGTGGGGTTAAAGAAGGCGCCCTCGGCCTCCTCGCCGCCGTAGATAATCTCACCGCCGCCTGCTTTGAGCTTCTCGACGGCTTCTGCGACGTCAGCTTTCTGATCCGCAGAGACCAGTGGGCCCATGGTGGCGGAAGCATCGCGCGGATCGCCCACGACCACCTTGTCGCTAAGGCGTGTGCTGAGGGCGTCAATGGTGGCGTCGACAAGCGCGTGCGGGACGATGGCGCGGCGGATGGCGGTGCACTTCTGACCCGCCTTCGAGGTCATCTCGCCGAAGACTGCCTTGACGAAGGCGTCGAACTCCGGGGAATCCGCGGTGACATCGGTGCCCAGAATGGCGGCGTTGAGGGAGTCCGCCTCCGCGCTGAACTGGATGCCGCCCTCGATGACGTTGCGGTGTGCGCGCAGGGTATTCGCAGTATCAGCAGAGCCAGTAAAGGCCACGTGATCGCGATAGTCCAGGTGATCCAACAGGTCGCGGGCGGAGCCGGAGATGAGCTGCAAGCTGCCCTCCGGCAGGATTCCGGAATCAATCATGAGGCGAACACACGCCGCGGTGATGTAGCCGGTCGGTGTCGCTGGCTTAACAATGGAGGGCACGCCCGCGATGAAGGCCGGGGCGAACTTCTCCAGCATGCCCCAGACGGGGAAGTTGAAGGCGTTGATCTGCACCGCAACGCCAGGGATCGAGGTGTAAATGTGGCGGCCAATGAAGGAGCCGTCCTTGGAAAAGACCTCCGCCTCACCATCCGGCATGACGGTGCAGTTGGGCATCTCGCGGCGGCCCTTCGAGGAGAAGGTGAACATGGTGGAAATGCCGCCGTCGATATCGACGAAATTATCGCGCTTGTTAGCGCCGGCCTTGTTGGCCAGTTCGTAGAGCTCTTCGCGGTGATCTTGGAGATAGATCGCCAGCTCCTTGAGCTTGAGGGCGCGCTCGTGGAAGGTGAGCTTCTGTAGCCCTTCGCGCCCGGTGCTGCGGGCGTAATCGATGGCGCCGGCGATGTCGAGGCCTTCGGCGCTAACTAGGGCGACGACATCCCCGGTGGAGGCGTCGTGCACGTCCGCAACGCGCGAAGGGTTGTCCGGGGTGAGCCACTGGCCGGAGAGATAGCTGGGGACGAGGGCTTCAGTCATAGCGAAAAGTTTGGCCTTTCCATTAGTTTCCGAACGGTTGGTCAGTAAATACAGGCTAGTATAGTCTGCGTCACATTTCTAGGATTAAGTAAGGAGCACGGCATGGCCGCAGAGGTATGGAAGATTCAGTTGGGTGAGCTGGACAAGAAGATGGGCGTAGAAATCCTGGAAGAGTCGGCTAAACGGGTGGTAGCAACCATGCCGGTGGAGGGCAATACCCAATCCTTCGGTCTGCTCCACGGCGGTGCCATGGCCTGCATCGCCGAGGCCGTCGGCAGCTGGGCGGCGGTGATTCATGCTTCGACGCTGGGCAAGGTCGCCGTGGGCGTGGACATCAATGCGACACACCACGCCTCCGGGCGCACCGGCCTGGTTACGGCGACGGCCACCGCCATCAAGCTGGGCAAGACGCTGTGCTCCCACGAGATCGTCATTACAGATGAGGAGGGGAGGAGGCTGTGCACGGCACGCATCACGAACGCGCTCGTTGACCCTAAGTAGGCGGGGGTAAAGGCGGGTGTAAATAAAGCGTAAAAATCGGGGTAGAGAGGCGTAAAGAAGCCGCAAATAACCGGTAGGTCCCAGGGAGAACGGGCCTAACGTCAGTGCTCGGCAGGTGCACTATGCACCGGCGCTTGGTGCTTTGGGGCACCGAGCACACCTAGTATCGCTTTCACCCAAGGGGGTCTCTCCCACATGTTGGACATTCTGGTCATAGTGATCGTGGTCCTTGTGTTCAGCGGTCCTTCCTCCATCAACGAGTTTATGGACGGAGACGCGTAGAACATGAACACCATCACAGCAGTCATCGGGCTCATCATTGTTGTCGCGCTCGTGGCTTATCTCATCATTTCCCTTATTGACCCGGAGCGTTTCGCATGATCGCTAGCATTGCGGCGGTGGCGCCGCAGTATCTTGCCCTCCTTGCACTTCTAGCGGCGGCCTACGTGCCGCTGGGCAATTGGATGGCCCGCACATATACCTCTGAAAAAGACTGGGCTGTCGAGCGCCTTGTGTACAGAATTTTGCGTATTGACCCTAACCGGGGCCATAACGCCAAGAACTACACTCGTGCGCTGCTGGGCTTCAGCTTGGCCTCCGTCCTCGTCCTTTACGCAGTGCAGCGGCTCCAAGCAGTGTTGCCAAGCTTTGGCAACGCCCGCGAAGACGCAGTGGAGCCGTGGATGGCCTTCAACACCGCGGCTTCTTTCACCTCCAACACCAACTGGCAGTCCTACTCGGGTGAAGATACCCTGACCAACGCCTCCCAGATGTTGGGCCTGACCGTGCAAAACTTCGCCTCAGCCGCAGTGGGCATGTGTGTTGCTGTTGCCTTGATCCGCGGCATCGGCCACTTGGGTTATGACCGCGATACGTTGGCAACCGAGAATGGTCAGCACCTCATCGGCAACTTCTGGGTGGACCTCACCCGCGGCCTCGTCCGCATCCTGCTTCCCCTGTCGCTATTCATCTCCACCGTGCTCGTCCTCGGCGGAACCATGCAAACCTTTGGCTCGAACCTGGTTACGGAGTCCGGTGTAGATATTTCCCGTGCTCCCGTGGCCAGCCAGGAAGCCATTAAGCTCCTGGGTACCAACGGCGGTGGCATCTTCGGTGCCAACTCTGCGCACCCGTTTGAGAACCCGACCGGCTTTACCAACCTGGTGGAGATCTTCTCTCTGCTTGTCATCTCTTTCTGCATGATTCGCACGTATGGTGTGATGCTCAAGTCGCAGAAGCACGCGTGGACGCTGCTCAGCGTGGCTGGTGGTTTGTGGACCGTCATGGTTGTTCTGGTGACTTGGGCACAGCACACCCTTGTCGGCGGTGCGTCTCAGTTGGCAGGCGCCAACATGGAAGGTATCGAACAGCGACTAGGCATTGATGCCTCAGCACTGTTCGCCGTGTCTACCACGGGTACCTCGACTGGTGCGGTGGATTCTATGCACGATAGCTATTCCCCACTGGGCGGTGGTCTGCTCATCCTCAACATGCTGCTGGGTGAAATCGCGCCGGGCGGCGTGGGTACTGGCCTCTATGGCTTGTTGGTTGTGGCTATCCTCGCTGTGTTCATCGGTGGCCTCCTAGTGGGCCGCACACCGGAGTTTATGGGCAACAAGATTGGCCGCAAGGAAATTTCAGCGGTCAGCCTGTACATCCTCACCATGCCGGTTCTGGTTCTTGTGGGTGTCGGCGCTTCCGTGGCGCAGCGCAAGCTCGTGGAAGCTTCAGCGACCAACTTCGGTGCGCCGGGAACGGCTGATAATGCCCACAGCCTGTCGGAAGTTCTTTACGCCTTTACCTCGGCGGCGAATAACAACGGTTCTGCCTTTGCTGGACTGACGGTGACTGAGCCCTGGTGGCAGATCACGTTGGGCTTGGCCATGCTGTTGGGTCGCTTCCTGCCGATCGTCTTCGCCCTATACCTGGCCGGAAGCCTGGCAGGGCAGAAGCGCCAGGCCACCACCGCAGGCAGCTTGCCCACGTCCGGCATCACCTTCTCCCTGTTGACCATCGGCGTCATCCTGCTGGTCGCAGCACTCACCTTCTTCCCCGTCCTCACCCTGGGTCCCATTTCGGAGGCACTATCATGACAACCCACACCATCACCGCTGAGCCGGATAAGACTCCTCATAGCAACGCACCGGAGAAGAACAGCGGCCTCGCGGCTGCGGCGCTGAAAACGCTGCCGAGCAAAATGTCCCCGCTCGCCCAAGTACGCAACCCCGTGATGTTCGTCGTGTGGGTCGGCGCCGCACTGACCACTGTGTGGTCCATCCTCAACCCCAGCTTTTACGGATGGGTTGTGACGGTATGGCTGTGGTTCACCATTGCCTTTGCCGCCTTCGCCGAGGCTTATGCCGAAGGCCGTGGCAAGGCCCAGGCAGACAGTCTGCGCTCTGTGCGCGATGATGCCACCGCCAATCTCATTACTGACTCTGGCATTGAAGTGGTCCCCGCGTCCGGGCTGACCAAGGGTGCCATCGTGCGTGTGGAAGCAGGGGAGACCATCCCGGGTGACGGTGACGTCATCGAAGGTGCTGCCACCGTAGATGAATCGGCTATTACTGGTGAGTCGGCCCCTGTGGTCCGCGAGGCCGGCGGTGACCGCTGTGCCGTGACCGGCGGCACCGTGGTGCTCTCTGATTCCATCAAGGTCAAAATCACATCCGAACCGGGCTCCACCTTCGTTGACACCATGATCGCCTTGGTGGAGGGCGCGGAACGCCGCAAGACTCCGAACGAGATTGCGCTGAGCATCCTGCTCTCCACGCTGACCATCCTCTTCCTCGTCGCCGTCGCTGCGCTTGCCCCGATGGGTCTATTCACCGGCGCGGAGCTTTCGCCACTATCCCTTATCGCTCTGTTGGTCTGCCTAATCCCTACCACCATTGCCGCCCTACTTTCGGCAGTCGGTATCGCCGGAATGAACCGCCTCGTTCGCCACAACGTTCTGGCCACCTCCGGCCGTGCGGTGGAGGCAGCTGGTGACGTCGCCACGCTCCTCATGGACAAGACAGGCACCATCACTTACGGAAACCGCCAGGCCACCGGCCTGATTGTGGCTTCGGGCGTTGACGAGCGCGAGGCTGCAGCGATTGCTCGCATTTCCTCCCTAGCGGATGAAACCCCAGAAGGTCGCTCCATCGTGGCCTGGCTGACTGAAAACTACTCCCTGTCCAGCGAAGGAGATACAGAAGCGCGGAGTGCGGAGGTCGTTCCATTCAGCGCGTCGACGAGGATGTCCGGTCTCGACCTGGCTCACCGCAAGCTGCGCAAAGGCGCTGGCGATGCCGTACGCAAGTGGGTGACTGAAGCAGGTGGCACCTGGCCGCAAGAGATCGAGGATTCCGTAACCCAGATTGCACAAGACGGTGGCACCCCGCTGCCTGTCGCTGTGGAAGAATCCGATGGCAGCCGCACGGTTATTGCGGTGGTGCAACTGAGTGACGTCGTCAAGCCCGGCATGGCCGAGCGCTTCGCTGAACTGCGTCAGATGGGTATCAAGACCATCATGGTGACCGGTGACAACCCGCTGACCGCAGCAGCCATTGCCAAGGAAGCCGGCGTCGATGATTACATCGCCGAAGCTACTCCAGAGGACAAGCTCGCCTGCATCCGTGAGGAGCAAGCACAAGGCCGAATGGTGGCCATGACGGGTGACGGTACTAACGACGCCCCGGCGCTGGCCCAGGCGGACGTGGGCGTGGCCATGAACACTGGTACCTCCGCGGCGAAGGAAGCTGCCAACATGGTGGACTTGGATTCTGACCCGACAAAGCTCATCGATGTCGTCCGAATTGGCAAGCAGCTGCTTATCACCCGCGGCGCGTTGACTACCTTCTCCTTGGCCAATGACCTGGCGAAGTACTTTGCCATCCTGCCGGCGCTTTTCTCTACGCAGTTGCCGCACTTGGAGCGCCTCAACGTTATGCACCTACATTCCCCTGAGTCCGCCATTGTGTCCGCAGTTGTTTTCAACGCGCTCATCATCGTCGCGCTCATCCCATTGGCGCTCAAGGGTGTGTCCTACAAGCCGGCCTCCGCGTCCTCACTGTTGCGTCGAAACCTCGGCATCTGGGGTCTCGGCGGTGTTATTACCCCCTTCATCGGCATCTGGGTTATCGACCATGTCGTCTCCCTCCTTCCAGGCCTATAAAGAAAACCTGCAAAGAAAAAGGAAGCAATAATGCGTGTTTATCTGCGTAATCTCATCGCCGGATTCGTCGCCGTGTTCTTATGCGTCGTCGCGCTGGGCATGATCTATCCGGCCGCGGTGTGGGGAATATCTCGCATCACCCCGAAATCTGCCGAGGGAAACCTTATCTACCAGGGTGAATGCCTGGTCGGTTCCACTCAGATTCAGGATGGCTTGGAAAATGGCCCCTACTTCTTCGCCCGCGCGGAAGGTATGAGTAACTACGGCACATCAAGCACGGAGCTAGAGAAGGCCATCCGGGAACGCCGAGAGGAGATTGCTCAGCGCGAAGGCGTATCAGTGGAGCACGTGCCTGCCGATGCCGTTACCGGCTCCGGTTCCGGCGTGGATTCCGGCATCAGCCCTGAGTACGCGGAGCTGCAGGCTCCGCGTGTGGCCCGGGAACAGAGTATGCGTATCGAAGACGTGAAGAAGCTGATTGCAGACAATACTGAGCATGCCAGCCTGGGTTTCTTGGGTGAGGACACGGTAAATGTGACCACACTCAACATTGCATTGCCCACGCCTACCCCCTGCTCATAAAGATCAGCTCATAAGATGAAGCAATGTTGACCGAACCGACGACACCCCCGACGCGGGTCAAACGCGGCACCCTGAAGATTCTGTTGGGCGCCGCTCCCGGCGCGGGCAAAACCTGCGCCATGCTCAGCGAAGCGCACACGCTGGTCGACCAAGGCCGCGACGTTGTCGTTGGGGTCGTGGAAGACCACGGGCGCGCGTACACCAAGGCCCTGTGCGAGGGGCTGGAGATTGTACCGAGGCGCGCTGTCGAGGGCATTTCCGCGGGTGAAATGGACACCACGGCGGTTATCCAGCGGCACCCGGAGATCGTTCTCGTCGATGAGTTTGCTCACTCTAACCCGCGCGGCGAGGTTCACGAGAAGCGGTGGGAAGACATTGAGCAGATTCTGGACGCCGGAATTGACGTCATGTCGACTCTCAATATCCAGCATCTGGAGAGCCTCAACGACGTTATCAAGCAGATCACGGGTATCGCGCCGCAGGAAACAGTGCCGGACGAGGTAGTACGTGCTGCCGATGAGATCGAGCTTGTTGACGTTTCCCCTCAGCTGTTGCGCACCCGTCTGAGCGACGGCCACGTGTACCGTGAGGCACGCATTGAGCCTGCACTCAACAACTACTTCCGCGTGGGAAATCTCACCGCGCTGCGCGAGTTGGCACTGCTGTGGCTAGCGGATCAGGTTGATGAGGCACTCATCACTTATCGCTCGGATCAGAAAATCACCGAAACGTGGGAAGCGCGTGAGCGGGTGGTTGTGGCCATCCAAAACGTTGCCCATGCTGAGACTCTTATCCGCCGCGGGCGGCGCATTGCGACAAAATCCTCGGCGGAATTGCACGTGGTCCACGTTGTTTTCGGTGATTCCTTCACCTCTCGTTCCTCCTCGGTGGGGGGATCAGCGCAACAGCTCGCCCGGCTGCAGTCCTTAGCCCAGGATGTGGGCGCACGACTGCACCAGGTTACCGGGGACAGCGTCCCAGAAGCCCTGCTTAATTTTGCCCGGAGTGTCAACGCCACCCAGCTCGTAGTGGGGGTCTCGCCGCGGCGTCGTTTCGGCGTGCACTGGCACGGTACGGTAGCGGAAACGGTGCTGCGTGAATCCGGCTCGATTGACTGCCACATAGTCAACCTTCCCCCGGAAAAACCACTTCCGCTCACACGGATGCTGCATCCTTTCCGCCCCTTCCCGCAGCGTGCCATCGCGTGGCTTAGCTCAGCGTTAGCTTTCGTGGGGCTCACTGCGCTGTTGGTGCAGGCGGACGGTCAGGATTTGGGAACAGGTACTTGTTCCGCGTTCTACTTTGCGCTCATCCTGCTTGTCAGTTTGCTAGGAGGCCTGTGGCCGGCCGTAGTGGTGGCGGTGGCTTCCGGCCTAGCGGTCAACTGGTTCTTCACCGAGCCGATCCATACCTTCGATATTGCTGATCCCGCTAACGCCGTGATCGCCGTAGTCATGGTGGCTATTGCGCTGGCCGTCGGCATGCTCGTGCGCCGCGCCAAGATTGAGCGTGCGAACGCGGCTATTGCTGCGCGCGATGCCGAGCTACTCACGGTGTTTTCCCGCGCCGCCTTGAATCGCCGCGCGGATTCTTCCCCGAAAGATGCCGTGATGCGCAAGGTGGGGGAGGCTTTTAATTGTCGTAGAGCAGAGCTGCTGGATGAAAACGGTGACGTTCTTGCCACCTGGCGCGCAGCTACCCCCGAACGCACCTCGAAACACCTTCATATTCCCGAAAAAATTCGCCATGAACAGGAAGTGGACACCGTTGTTGCGAGCGCAGATGGCACGGTTCAGCTGCGTCTCGAGGGCCCGGCATTGTCTGCTCGTGACCGAGGTCTGGTCACCGTGGTAGCGGGCTATCTCGCAGGCATTGTTCGCCGCGAAAAGCTCTCTGCTGAGGCCGCGCGCGCAGATGCGATAGCCGCTGCTGACGAGTTGCGCCGAGCGCTGCTGTCTAGTGTGAGCCACGACCTGCGTACCCCGCTGGCGACGGCCAAGTTGGCGGTGTCCTCGTTGCGCAACGCTGACATTGAATTCACTCCCGAAGACCAGGACATGCTTTTGGCAGAAACTGCGGCGAGCATCGAGGAACTTACCGGATTGGTAACCAACCTGCTGGATTACTCCCGGCTCACAGCTGGCGCCATAACCGCCCGCCGAGACATCGTCGAGGTGGCCGAAGTGGCTAATCGCGCCATCGCTTCCTGTGCCTTTGGGCATTCCCGAGAGCAAATTGGGCGCATTCACCTTGACCCTAGCGTGCGTGGAGTTACGTGCTGCGCGGATACGGCGCTCATGGAGCGCGTCTTGGCCAATCTCTTCGATAACTCCTTGCGCTATGCGCCAACCGGCGACGTTACTTTGAGTGCCCAGACCACCACCGAACAGGTAGAACTGATGGTCGTCGATGAAGGCCCGGGCATCCCACCGGAGAAGCAGAAGGAACTGTTCCAAGCGTTTCAGCGTTTGGGTGATACCAGCAACGACAACGGAGTAGGCCTTGGTCTTTCTGTTGTCCAAGGCTTTGTAGAGGCCATGGGCGGTAGCATCGAGGTGGCTGCCACCCCGGGCGCAACCTTTATATTGCGGTTTCCCGTCGCGGGAGGAGAACAAAAATGACGACGAAGAAAACCAGCATCGCCATTGTGGACGATGACCCCCGCCTACTTAATACGTTGAGTATTAACTTCAAGGCTCGTGGCTACGAGGTTCACCAGGCGCGTACAGGCGCAGAGGGACTACAGGTGGTGTCGCAGCAGCAGCCAGACGTTGTGATTTTGGACATGGGGCTGCCGGATATGGATGGCACCGTCGCGTTGGAAGGAATCCGCGGGTGGTCTGCGGTACCGGTCATCATCCTGACGGCGCGCTCCGATCCGCTGTTTAGCGCCGCAGCTCTCGACCGCGGCGCGGACGACTACGTGACCAAGCCCTTCTCTATGGAGGAGCTTCTAGCCCGCGTGAGAGTGGCGTTGCGGCATGGTAGCCCACAGAGTCCGGTGAGGCGCACTGAGATCGCTGTGGTTCGCGCCGGGGATATCGTGATTGATGTTCCGCACCATTCCATCACCAAAGGTGGCGAGCCGCTGCACCTGACCCCCACCGAGTGGGGCGTGCTCACCACGTTGCTTCGCGCCCACGGCGGCTTGGTACGCAAAGAGGATCTGCTTTCTGAAATCTGGGGTCCAGGCTTTGAGGGGCAGGGGCACTACCTGCGTATTTACACCTCCCAGTTGCGCCGCAAGCTAGAGGATGACCCAGCCAATCCCGCCTTCCTCCTCACCGAGCCCGGCTTGGGGTACCGCTTCGTGGTGCCCGAGCCGGGTGTGGGAGGGAGTGGCTACTCGGAGTAGTCGTAGAAGCCCTTGCCGGACTTGCGGCCCAGCTCCCCGCGGGCAACCATGTCGCGCATGAGCTGTGGCGGACTAAAACGCTCACCCAGCTGGGATTCGAGGTATTCGGCGATGCCGAGGCGCACGTCTAGTCCGACGATATCGGTCAGCTCCAGCGGGCCGATGGGGAACTTGTAGCCCAGCACCATGGCATTGTCGATATCGCGCGGCGAGGCCACGCCTTCCTCCACCATGCGGATGGCCTCCAGCGCGATGGCCACGCCGAGGCGGGAGGAAGCGAAGCCAGGGGCATCCTTGACCACCACCGCGGTCTTGCCCAAGCCCTCGACCCAGCCTTTGGCTGTCTCCACGAGCGCTTCCGGGGTGGACTCGGCAACAACCACTTCCACCAGCTTGGAGGCCGGAACCGGGTTGAAGAAGTGTAGGCCGATGACATCGTTGGGGATGCTTTCCGCCAGCTGCGATACCGACAGCGAGGAGGTATTGGTGGCGACGACGGCCTGCGGGGCCACCTCAGCAATATCCCGGAAGGCGGCCACCTTGAGATCCATCGACTCCGGAACTGCCTCAACCACGAGGTCGAAGCCTGCAAAGGCGGAGGCGGCGGTGGACAAGCTGAGACGCTCATCCCAGGATTCGAAGGTGCCCTCCGCGCCGCGGTCGAGGGAGCCGCGGATGGCCTTGTGCACGCGCTCGCGGGCGGCGGCCACGGCGTCATCGTTGATATCCACCACGGTCACGGACGCGCCGGCGGCCAGGAAGGCGTGAGCGATGCCTGCGCCCATACGGCCGCCGCCGAGCACGCTGACCTTGGCAGGAACCTGCAGTACTGAGGACATGAGTTGACTCTCCTTGTGAGTGGAAGGTTTATTTCTTGCGGTCCAGGAAGGCCTGCATCCGCTCAAACTTGGCGGGGGACTCAAAGAGCACGGCCTGGGCGATGTTGTCTACCGCCGGGTGCGCCGCATCTGGCATGGCGATGAGCTGCTTGGTCAAGCGCACGGCGAGCGGGTCCTGCTGGGCAATGCGCCCGGCTAGTTCCAGGGCGCCGTCGACAAGCGCATCCGGCTCATGCAGCTCGCTGACCAGGTGGTTGGCTAGTGCCTCCTCGCCGTTGAGGATGCGCCCGGCCAGCAGGATTTCTTTTGCCAGGGGCGTGCCGACGCACTCCTTGAGGCGCCAAGTAGCACCCGCAGCGGCGGCAATACCCAGGCCGGCTTCGGGCTGTCCAAACTTGGCAAAGGGGGTGGACACGCGGAAGTCAGCGGCCAGCGCTAGCTCCAGACCGCCGCCGAGGGCGTAGCCATCCACCGCCGCGATGACGGGGGCCGGCAGTGAGGCGATGCGGTGGAAGATGCCGGAGTTGATGCCACGGAGGGCATCCTCGCGGCGGCGCTCACGAAGCTGCGCGATGTCTGCCCCGGAAGCGAAGATCCCGCGTGGGCCCTTCGGGGTGTCCACCGTGCAGCCGGTGATGATGAGGATGCGGGGATCGGACTCGAGCTGCGCGCAGAGTTCGTGGAACTCCGTCACCATCTGCTCATCGATGGCGTTGCGCACCTCGGGGCGGTTGAGCTTGGCGACGACTATCTCGTCCTTCTCGCCGCGCGTTGAAATCTCAATGGCAGTAGTCATCTACACCCTCTCAATCGCAATCGCGGTGCCCTGGCCCACGCCCACGCACATCGTGGCGATGCCGCGGTGCAGTCCGTCCGTTTCCAGGCGGTTGAGCAGGGTCAACGTGATGCGGGAACCGGAGGAACCCAGCGGGTGGCCCAGCGCGATGGCGCCGCCCCACGCGTTGACCTTGTCCTCGTCCAAGCCCAGCTCGCGGATGCAGGCCAGTGACTGAGTGGCAAAAGCTTCGTTGAGCTCGACGGCGTCCACGCTGTCGAGCTCCCAGCCGGCGCGCTCCAGCACGTCGCGGGTCGCCGGGATGGGGCCGGTGCCCATGATCTCCGGGCGCACACCGCGCGCGGAGTTGGCCACCACGCGGGCGCGGGCGGTCAGGTTGTGCTTCTTGAGAGCCTCGCCGGAGGCGACAATGACGCAGGAGGCGCCGTCGTTCAGCGAGGAGGCGTTACCCGCCGTGGTGACGTCACCCAGTGAGGTCACCGGGCGCAGCTTGGCCAAGATCTCCATCGTGGTGCCCGGGCGGGGGCCTTCGTCGGTGTCGACGACGGTGACGTTGCCCTTGCGGTCGGTGACCTCGATGGGCACGATCTCCCTGGCGAACTTGCCGGCTTCGATAGCAGCGAGCGCGCGCTCCTGGGAACGCACGGCGAAGGCGTCGGCTTCCTCGCGGCTAATGCCGAAGACGTTGGCCACCTCCTCGGCGGTCTCCGGCATGGAGTAGGTCATCTTCTCCTGCTCCGCGAACTTTGGGTTGGCAAAACGCCAGCCAATGGAGGTATCAAAAACCTGGCCTGGCTTGGCAAAAGGCTTGCTCGGCTTCTCCAAGACCCAGGGCGCGCGGGACATGGATTCGACGCCACCGGCGATGACAATATCCGCCTGGCCGGACTCCACGAGGGCGGTGGCCAGGGCAATCGAGGACATGCCCGAAGCACACAGACGGTTGACCGTCATCCCGGGAACGGTGTCCGGGAACCCGGCGAGCAGCCAGGACATACGGGCGACGTTGCGGTTCTCCTCGCCGGCGCCGTTGGCGTTGCCGATGATGACTTCATCCACCGCGGAGGGATCGAGTCCGGCCTCCTCCACCGTCTTCTTGATGGCGGTGGCCATGAGGTCATCTGGGCGAACCGAGGACAGTGCGCCGCCGTAGCGGCCCACGGGGGTGCGGAAGCCGGATACCAGGTATGCAGTCATATGATTCCTTAACTATTGTGTGTGTACTGCGCTGTGTGAACTGCGCGGTATGCGTTCTAGAAGGTCTGGAGGTTTTAGCGTCCGCGGAAGACCGGCGGGCGCTTCTCATTGAAAGCGGCGAAGCCTTCGTAGTAGTCCTCGGTATCGCAGAGTTTTCCTTGGGCGGTGTTCTCGGCATCGACGCTGGCCCACAAACCGGTGCCGTTGTCACGGATGTCCTGGACCAGGGTGCGGCTGGTGAGAAAAGCTTGGGTGGCGCCGCGGGCTGCGCGCTGGGCGACGCCCCGGGTAAACTCCAGCAGCTCCTCTGCCGGGACTGCACGGGAGAAGAGGCCAGCGCGCACCGCTTCCGCACCGGAGATGAGTTCGCCGGTGATGATGAGGTCCATCGCGCGGTGTGTGCCGAGGCGTTCGACGAAGAGGGAGTGCCCTCCCGAATCGAGAGTGGCGCCTAGGTTGGCGAATGGGGAACCGAACTTGGCATCTTCGGCAACGTAGACGACGTCACAGGCCAAAGCGAGACCGAGGCCGACACCCAGGCAGGGGCCGTGCACGGCGGCGAAGGTGGGGGCAGGGAAGTTATCGATCTTTGTGAGCACGGGAGTGACAACGTCCGCGAGGTAGGCGGTGGCGTCGTCTTCGCGCGGGTTGAGCCCCTTGATGTTGCGGCCGGCGCAAAAGCCTTTGCCTTCACCGCGCAAGATGAGTGCGCGGGGGCTAAGCTGCGCGGCCTCATCGAGGCAGCGAGAGAGTTCGGCGAGGTCTTCCTCCGCGAGGGAGTTGAGGGCCTTCGGGTTGTTGAGTACGAGCTCGATAACCCCGGCTTCGGCGTCGTGGTGCAGGTCGATCATGGATGTTTCTCCTAGGCGTCGAAGTCGAGGACGATGGTGGGCGTGGTGGGGCGCGACTGGCAGGTCAGGATGTAGCCAGCCTTGACCTCATCGGCCTCCAGCGCGTAGTTCTCCGCCATGTCGACCTCGCCCTCGACCAGCTTGGCGCGGCAGGTGCCGCACACGCCGCCGGCGCAGGCGAAGGGGACGTCGGAGCGCACGCGCAGGGCGGCGTTGAGCAGGGATTCGTTGGCAGAAACCGGGGACTCCACGGAGCCGGAGAGGCCATCGAGCTGGAAGTTGATGCTGACGTTATCGCCTTCCGGATCCACCTCGACGTGGCGCCCGGCCTGGTTCTGATCCCCAGAGGGCTTACCGGTGGTGAACAGCTCGTAGCGCACGTCCTTCTCACCGACATCGCGGCTGGCCAGCTCATCGCGCACCAGCTGCACCAAATCGAAGGGACCGCAGAGGAACCACTCGTCGACAGCGTCCGTGCGCACGACGTTATCCAGCAGGGTCTGGAGTTTTTCAGCATCGATGCGTCCGGAGAACAGCGGGTTGACGCGCTGCTCGCGGGAGAGGACGTGGTGCACGGCAAAGCGCGTGGGGAATTTGTCCTTGAGGTCACCGATCTCTTCGGCGAACATGACGTCGCCACCACCCTTGTTGGCAAAGATGAGCTCAAAAGTGGTGTCGGGGGAGGTGTGGAGCACGGTCTGGGCGATCGCCATGATCGGCGTGATGCCGGAACCGGCGGCGATGGCCACGAGGTGCGGGTTTTCGAGCTTCTCCAGCTCCGCGCGCACGGCTTCCGGGTTGTTAAGCCCGGTCAGGTGGGTCTTCGAGGTGAACGCGCCCTGCGGGTTCATCACGTCCATGGTGTCGCCGGGCTGCAGGGTGTCATTGGCCCACGTGGAGAACACGCCGCCGCGGTCGCGCTTGATGGCGACGCGCAGCACGCCGTCGCGAGGCACATCGCAGATGGAATAGGAGCGGCGGACTTCCTGGCCGTCGATGGTTGCCCGCAGTGCAACGTACTGGCCGGGGATGTAGTCATAGTCGTCCTGGAGCTCCGGAGGGATAGCGAAGGAAACCTCCACGGAGTCTGAAGTCAGGGCGCGCACCTCGGACACGGTCAGGGTGTTGAACGTGGCCTTCTTCTTTGTGGGGGCAGACGGGGTCGTGGTCATTAGTGCACCTTGAAGTAGTCGAAGGGCTCCAAGCAATCCTGGCAGTTGTAGAGAGCTTTGCAGGAGGTGGAACCGAATTGGGCAAGCTTACGTGTGCGGCGGGAGCCACAGTGGGGGCATTCGATGGCCGGCGGCGGTTCGAGTGTGAGCGGGATAGGACCTTCCGGCGTGGCCCGGGTTTTACCGCTGGGCGGGGCAATGCCGTAGTCCTTGAGGTTTTGCCGGCCGGTCTCCGTCATCCAGTCGGTGGTCCACGCCGGGTGGAGCACGAGATCGACGCGCACCTTCGCGTAGCCGGCATCGGTCAGCGCTGTGGTGATGTCCGCCGTGATGTGTTCCATGGCGGGGCAGCCGGAGTAGGTGGGGGTAATCGTGGCCACCGCGGTATCGCCATCTAGGCGAGCGTCCCGAAGAATTCCAAGGTCGGCGATAGAGATCACGGGGATCTCCGGATCGGGCACCTCGGCGGCGACGTCCCACACGTGGGCGTCGTCAGGCTGCGTGGGGCGCAGCGGGTGGGATTTATCTGTGATGGACACGATGAAACCTTGGTCCTTTCCTTGTCTTTACCAGGTCGCGCCGGGGTGTTGGCGCGCCAAGGACTGCATCTCCGCGAGGATGAAACCGCGGTGCTCGGAGAAACGCCCGGTGCGCTGCCCGGAGCGGGCTTGCTTGACGTCCGGGATGGCCAGACCTGCCTTGTCTAGGACGTAGGCGATGCGCTCATCGAACTGCGCGCGCAGGCTCGAGGGCAGAACTGCGATGCCTTCTGCCGCCAGCTTCTCGTGGATCGGGAGGTCTTCGAAGAGCTCGTCAAGGTAGGGCCACATGTACATCAGGCCCTCCGTGATTCGGCGGTGGGACTCCTCGGTGCCTTGGCCCAGACGAAGAATCCACTGGTTGGCGTGGTCGACGTGGTACTCGACTTCCTTGATGGCCTTCGCCGCGATCGCCGCAATGGTTTCATCCTGCGACTCCAGCAAGGCCGTGTAGAGCCCGTACTGGTAGTAGGAGAAGAGCAGCTGGCGGGCGATGGTGTAGCCGAAGTCCCCGTTCTCCTGCTCGACCAAGCGCGCGGAGCGGAACTCCTCCTCGTTACGGAAGTAAGCCAAGTCATCCTCGGTCTTGCCCCATGCGGTACCGGCGTAGGTCAGTAGGAAGCGGGCGTGCCCGATGAGATCGAGGGCGATGTTGCCCAGTGCGATGTCCTCTTCCATCTCCGGCGCGCGGGAAATCCACCAGCCCAGGCGCTGGGCCAGGATGAGGGCGTCATCGCCCAGCATGAGCGCATAGCGAGCCGTGTCCTCGGGGGCCACTGCGCCGGAGGCGGCGATGTCTTCTGCGGTGATGCCGTTGCCCTGCGATTGCTTGGTCGCAGAATCGGCGGCTGCAAATCCGGTCACAGGTGCGGCACTCCTTCCGACTTGTCGTAGTACGTGGCGTGGCGGTAGCTCTTGCCCTGCGGGGATTCGAAGAATCCGCCCTTGGAGTCCGGGTCGGAGGAGGCAATGGCTTCGCTGGGCACAACCCAGACGGAGGTTCCCTCGTTGCGGCGGGTGTAAAGGGCACGGGCATTGCGCAGGGCCATGGTGGCATCCGGTGCGTGGAGCGAGCCGGCGTGAACGTGGGAAA
The DNA here is from genome assembly GCF_001814885.1 of Corynebacterium sp. HMSC068G04. NCBI lineage: Bacteria > Bacillati > Actinomycetota > Actinomycetes > Mycobacteriales > Corynebacteriaceae > Corynebacterium > Corynebacterium sp. HMSC068G04. The sequence goes on from NZ_KV818336.1 coordinate 33,283, forward strand.
GGCCGCGGGAGGAGCGTACGAAGACCTCCCACATGGGCCAGGTGGAGCTGGACATGGAATCTTCCTTAAAGTGTCGTGGCTGGTTGGGCAGTGTGCTTGGGCTTAGGCGATAAGCGAGGTGTCAGCCGAGTGGTGCTTCTCGGCGTAGGCTGCGGCAGCCTCACGGACCCACGCGCCGTCGGCATGCGCTTGGCGACGTCGCTGCATCCTCTGCACGTTGCAGGGGCCTTCGCCCTTGATGACGGCCTTGAACTCGGACCAGTCGAGCTCGCCGAAGTCGTAGTGGCCGCGCTCTTCGTTCCATTTCAGGTCCGGGTCCTCGAAGTGCAGGCCAAGGGCTTCGGCCTGCGGGACAATCATGTCCACGAAGCGCTGGCGCAGCTCGTCGTTGGAGAAGCGCTTGATGTTCCATGCCATGGACTGCTTGGAGTTGGGGGAGTCATCATCCGGCGGGCCGAACATCTGCAGTGCTGGGCCGTAGAAACGGTTGATGGCTTCCTGCGCCATCTGCTTCTGCTCGGGGGTTCCGTGGGACAGCTCGTAGAGGATCTCCCAACCTTGACGCTGGTGGAAGGACTCTTCCTTACAGATGCGCACCATGGCGCGACCGTATGGGGCGTAGGAGGCGCGGCAGAGCGGTACCTGGTTGCAGATGGCGGCGCCATCCACCAACCAGCCGATGGCTCCGATGTCGGCCCACGTGCGCGCCGGGTAGTTGAAGATGGAGGAGTACTTGGCGGTGCCGTCGAGCAGCTGCTGAACCAGCTCGTCGCGCGAGGTGCCCAAGGTCTCCGCGGCGGAGTAGAGGTAGAGGCCGTGGCCGGCCTCATCCTGCACCTTGGCCATGAGGATGGCCTTGCGCTTGAGCGAAGGCGCGCGGCTGATCCAGTTGGCCTCCGGCTGCATGCCGATGATTTCGGAGTGCGCGTGCTGGGAAATCTGACGCGTCAAGGTCTTGCGGTAGGCAGCGGGCATCCAGTCGGTGGGCTCGATGCGGGAGTCTTCGGCGATGAGCTCGTCGAAGCGCTGCTGTGCTTGTGCTTCATCCGCGGCCGGGACGGCGGCGAGTGTTTTCTCTGATGGGGTCATGGGAGGAATCGTTCCCTCTCTGCTCAGTGTCGGCTCGGTGATACTTACTGACTGGTTGGTCAGTATATGGGGCATGTGTGAGCTATGTCAACCAAGTTTGTGAGCTGCGCCCTACTTGTTGCGGTTCTGGGGCTTGGCGGGCAGCACGCGGTACGTGCCGCGGAATTCGGCGATGGGCTTTCCCTTGATGCTGAGGGTGACATCGACAACGCCGTTGCGGCCCCAGGCTTGGCGGGTCACCCCAACCCCGTCAACGACATCCCCTTCGAAGGCGGGGGCGATGTAGTGGATTGAATTGTGCGCGGCCACGGCCAAGTCGCCACCGGAGTTGCAAACGCCGGCGAAGATGGAATCGGCAAACATGTATAGATAGCCACCTTGTGCCGTGCCATGTCCATTGCACATCTCCGGGCGGACGGTGAAGTGGCCTTCGCACCTGCCGACGTCTAGCGCGGTAATTTTCGCGCCAATCTCCGCGGTGGCACGGTCATCGTCGAACATGGTGCGCACGTGGGTGAACTCGGGGCCTTCGGCGACGCCGGGGGCGAGGATGGGGTGCTCGGTGCTCATGGGAATTCCTCCTTGAGGTAAGGGGTTTCCGCAGTGCTGCCGAAGGAGCGAAAAGGGGTGTGGTGGCTCACTAGTCTAACGGTGCTCGGGGCTCTCTGCTTGAATGGACTGCGTGAAGAATGAGAAATCCGCTGTCCAGGGCGCGGCACGTGGCCGCCCCGGCTACTCCCGTGAAGATGTCATTCGTGCAGCTGTCCGTGCTTTTACAGCCCGCGGCTACGACGCCACGTCGATGGATAACGTGGCGAGCGAATTGGGGATTTCTAAGTCCGCGCTCTATCACCACATCTCGTCGAAAGAAGAGATTTTGGAGCTCACGGTAGTGCAGGCACTGAGCCGTTTGGAAGCGGTCGCGGAAGAGATGGCCGCGGCCGATGTATCGGCGGGGGAGAGGGTGCGCGGGCTGTTGCGTGGCTCGATTGAGGTGCTGTGCTCCGACCCGAAGTCTGTCGCGCTCTTGCTCCGTTTGCGTGGAAACTCCGAGGTGGAGCGGAGCGCGTTGGAGCGCCGCCGTACGCTGACGCGTTCCGTGGTTCCGCTGGTGGAGGCTGCTCAGGAGGAGGGGGCTATCCGCTCCGACATTGAGGCTCCGCTGTTGACCCGCATGATTTTCGGAATGATTAACTCGACGTCTGATTGGTACGAGCCGGAGGGGCGACTTGGTGCCGAGGAGCTGGCCAGCGCTTTTGAGAGTGTTGTTTTTGGCGGCCTAGCTCCGCAAGCGACGGGCTAGTCGCGATGGGCAAGTAGTCGATCGGCTAGTCGGGGGCGAGCGTTTCGCTCCGCCGTTGGGGCTCCATATGGGGGTGGGGGCTTCTTTTGTCGGTGAAACCGCCGTGGCCTGCGATGATGTGTCGCGCTTCAAAAACTTGGCCTAATTGTGTTGTCTATCACCACAACGGCCTGTAGTGTACGTCACAAGACTTACCCAACCGAACGGTAAGTAATTAACGTACTTTTGTGCGTTGTCCCAGCTAACCAACTTCTTGCAGCACTTTCGAGGGAGCTTAAAGGGTGTGGTATTCCCCTCTCCTCGAAATGAAAGGCAACTGACGTGACCGCAACGTTTGATATCTTCTCTGACCACCACGGCCCCCAGATGGGCATTGAGTACGCCTCCCGCGATGAAATCATTGCGCTGCAGACCGCGCGCGCGAAGAACGAGCTTCGCCACGCGTACTACAACGTCCCGCACTACCGCCGTGCGTTCGATGAGAAGGGCGTTCACCCGGATGACTTCAAGGAACTCTCGGACTTTGCGCTGTTCCCGTTCACCGACAAGGAAACCCTTCGCGCGGAGTACCCCTTCGGGATGTTTGCTGTTGGCCAGAACCAAATCTCCCGCATCCACGCTTCTTCCGGCACCACGGGTCGCCCGACCGTCGTGGGATACACCGAGAATGACGTGCGTATTTGGGCCGAGCTCGTAGCCCGTTCGCTGCGGGCAGGCGGCCTGCGCAAGAGCGATAAGGTGCAGATTACGTTCGGCTATGGCCTCTTTACCGGCGGCCTGGGCGCTCACTATGGCGTTGAGGCCCTAGGAGCCACGGCGATTCCGACCTCCGGTGGTCAGACGGAGCGCCAGATCCAGATCATGCAGGACTTCCAGCCGGACGCAATTCTGGGTACGCCGTCTTACGTGCTCAACCTCCTTGACCGCATGCGCAAGGAAGGCCTGGATCCGCGCGAATCCTCCCTGCGCGCCGGCGTCTTTGGCGCCGAGCCGTGGAGCGAGGGAATGCGCCGCGAACTCGAAGAAGGCTTCGGCATTACGGCCACCGATATCTACGGCCTCTCCGAGGTAATGGGCCCTGGCGTGGCCCAAGAATGTGTCGAGACCAAGGATGGCCTGACCGTCTGGGAGGACCACTTCTACCCAGAGATCATCGATCCGGAGACCATGCAGCCGGTTCCAGGCGGCGAGTACGGCGAGTTGGTCATCTCCTCCCTCACCAAGGAGGCCTTCCCGATCATTCGTTACCGCACCCACGACATCACCCGCCTGCTCCCGGGCACTGCGCGTTCGATGCGCCGCATCGACCGCATCTCCGCTCGCAACGATGACATGATCATCCTGCGTGGCGTGAACTGCTTCCCGTCGCAGTTCGAGGAGATCATCACCGAGGACCGCCTGCTTCGCCCGCGCTACCAGTGCGTGCTGAGCAAGCGTGGCCGTATGGACCACCTCACCCTGGTGGTTGAGCACTCCTCGGAGGCTACTCCTGATCAGATCGATGCCTCCGCCGCGTGGCTGAAGAAACAGATTAAGGAGCGCATCGGCGTCACCGTTGGCGTCGAGATTACTGACCACGTCGATTGCGGTGAGGGCAAGGCCAAGAGGATCGTCGACAACCGCGATCAGTAAAACACTGCAGCGTTCTCGGCTTCTTCGGCACGCCCCGCCTCACTCATTGCCCCTTTCGTTCACTGGCTTTAACTGTATCCACCGTGCTTCTGCACCCATAGAGAAAAGACTCCCACTATGTCTGCACCAGTCACCCAACAGCCTGCCCAAGGGCCGGGAATCACTACAGGGCACAAGCGCGTGCTCGCCGGTTCGATGGTCGGCACCACCATTGAGTGGTTCGACTTCTTCATCTACGCTCAGGCCGCCGGCCTGATCTTCGCTACCCAGTACTTCGATCCGGTCTCCAACGAAAGCGCCTCCCTCGCACAGATCATTGCCTGGGCGTCGCTGGGTATTTCCTTCCTTTTCCGTCCTCTCGGGGCAATTTTGGCCGGCCACTTGGGTGACCGGCTCGGACGCAAGCCGGTCCTCGTGGTCACGTTGGTCGGCATGGGCCTGGCCACCATGTTGATGGGTGTGCTGCCGACGTACGCCTCTATCGGCATGGCAGCGCCTATCCTGCTAGTGATCTTGCGCATCCTTCAGGGCCTCTCCGCCGGCGGCGAATGGGGCGGCGCGGCGATGCTGGCCGTTGAGCACGCGCCGCAGGGCAAGCGTGGACTGTTCGGCGCGTTCCCGCAGGTTGGTGTGCCTCTTGGTATGTTTCTTGCCACCATCTTCATGCTGGTTCTCTCCTCCGTCCTCACTCCGGAGCAGTTCCTTGCCTGGGGCTGGCGCATCCCGTTCCTGTCCTCCGTGGTGCTCATTCTCCTGGGCTACCTGATTCGCCGGGCAGTAGAAGAGTCCCCGGCCTTCGCGGAGATGGAGGAACTAAAGGAAAAGTCCACGGCACCGCTTGCGGTCCTGTTCAAGGGCCACCTCGGAACCGTCATCAAGTGCGCGGTCATCTTCGCCGCCAACAACGCGATTGGCTACTTCGTCATCGCCTACTTCACCGCCTATGGCACGAAGGTCGTGGGCTATACCCGCCCCCAGGCCCTTGGGGTAGCCCTGATCGCGTCGATTGGTTGGTTTATCGGCACGCTGTACTTCGGCCACCTGTCTGACCGTTTGGGGCGCCGCACGACGTTCATTGGCGGCTACATCGTTTTGGCGCTGTATATCACCCCGGTGTTCTGGGCGGTTGACTCGGGCAACGTCATGTTCTTCGGCGTGGCCGTGTTCCTCTTGGGCGTCATCCTGGGTGCGACCTATGGCCCGCAGTCAGCGATGTACGCGGAGATGTTCCCGGTGAAGGTGCGCCTGTCGGGCGTGTCCATCGGTTACGCCTTCGGCTCCATCATCGGTGGTGCCTTTGCCCCGATGATTGCAGAGATGCTGTACACGCGGTACGAGACCTCGATGGCCATCGCCGCCTACGGCATCGCGATTTCGGTCGTTTCCCTCATCGGTGTGCTCACCGTCCCGAAGGGTATTCAGGACCGCGATCTGCACGTTTAATCGCCCCGAGTTTGTTCACTCGCCACCCCCTTTAGCGCTTAACCCTTTCTCCGCTGGCTTTTGTTCCGGCTGGAGGGTCAGGCCCTAAAGGGGGTGTGGCGTTGTGGGGGTAAATAATTATTCAAAACGGTACCTATAGGTTGGCAGGTAGGCTAAGCTTCTCGCTAATACTCGTCGTACGCGGCCCGTATAAACAATTCCTACGGTCTTGTGGTGCGCGATATTTGCTCAAGAAGAAAGTTCTCTCATGACCACATCAACCCCGCATAAGACTCGCTCTACACGCGATACTTTTAATACGCGTTTCGTCTTCCTCATGGCCGCCATCGGCTCCGCCGTCGGCCTGGGTAACATCTGGCGCTTCCCTTACGTTGCCTATGAGAACGGCGGCGGCGCCTTCCTCATCCCGTACATGGTCGCCTTGCTGACCGCCGGTATCCCCATCCTGTGGTTCGATCTCGCCATTGGTCACCGCTTCCGCGGTTCTGCGCCGCTGGCATTCCGCCGTATCAGCAGCCGCTGGGAAGGAATCGGCTGGTTCAAGGTCGGCGTGAACTTCTTCATCGCCATCTACTACGCCGCCATCATTGCGTGGGCAGCGCTCTACACTATTAAGTCCTTGCAGCAGACGTGGGGCGAGGATCCCTCGACGTACTTCATAGTTGACTTCCTCCAAGCAGACGCGGAGGCAACCTATTCCGGGCACGTTGTCCCATCCATTCTGGGCGTCATGATCCTCGTATGGGTTGTCTGCATCGCTACGCTGGCCACGAGCATCAACAAGGGCATCGGTAAGCTGACCTCCATCTTCCTGCCGGTCCTGGCCGTCATGTTCATCATTCTGGTGATCCGCGCCTTCTTCCTCGACGGTGCTGCCGAGGGCCTCAACGCCTTCTTCACTCCGGACTGGTCCGTGCTGAGCAACCCGTCGGTGTGGATCGCCGCCTACGGACAGATCTTCTTCTCCCTGTCCATCGGTTTCGGCATCATGATCACCTACGCGTCCTACCTCAAGCCGCGCACCAACCTCACCAACACGGGCCTGGTTACCGCCTTTGCGAACTCCTCCTTCGAGGTTCTCGCCGGCATCGGCGTCTTCGCCACTCTGGGCTACATGGCCGCCCAGCAGGGCGTGTCTGTCGATGAGGTGGCTGAGTCTGGTATCGGTCTGGCCTTCATCGCTTTCCCGACGATCATTAACCTCATGCCGCTCGGCTGGCTGTTCGGTGTCCTCTTCTTTGGCTCCCTGTTCCTGGCCGGTGTGACCTCGCTGATCTCCATCATGGAGGTCGTTGTCTCCGCCGTGGCAGATAAGTTCAACATTTCCCGCCGCGTTTCTGCCATCAGCGTTGGCAGCGCGATGGGAGTACTGTCCTGCTTCCTGTTCGCCACCTCCTCGGGCCTGGTCACTCTGGACATCATGGATAAGTTCACCAACAACTTGGGCATCGTCTTCGGCGCCATCTGCGCCCTCGTAGTCGTCGGCTGGGTGACCGGCCGCCGCCGCGAGATCCAGCAGCACATCAACGCCGTGTCGCAGTTCAAGGTGGGTGGCTTCTGGCAGTTCCTGACCTTCATCGCCACCCCGCTGCTGCTCGTCTACTTCCTGGTCAACGAGATCACCACGATTGTCCGCGAAGGTTATGAGGGCTACTCCTCCACCCAGATTGGTCTTTATGGCTGGACCGTGCTGGGCGTCATTCTGCTCGTTAGCTTCGTCATGCCGCTAGTGGACTTCCGCGGAAACAAGTACCTAGACGGCATAGAGACGTCTGATTACGGCGTCCCAGTGGGCGGCCGCCCGGCCGGCACACCGAACCCGCTTGCCACAGGCAACGCCGCCGCACCGAACACGGACGACAAGTAGCGGCTAGTAGGAAAGGAGAATAACAATGACTACAAGCGCAATCCTGCTCTTCATCCTCTTCGTCGTCGTCATCTGGGGCGGACTGGTTGTGTCCTCCATCTGGTTGGCGCGCAGCGACGATGAATTCACCGGTGAGCTGGGTAATGCCCCCGGCACCGACGACGAGTCCCTATCGCACCGCGTGCACCACTAAAGGGGCCGGGCAGTAAACGGCTGCCCGCTCACACCTGCCCCTTCCTATATCTCGACTACCGTGCGCCCATGGCGGGAGCCGGCGCGCAGCTCTTGAGCGGCAGTGGCGACATCGGCCAGCGGCACCGTTTCAGTAATAGAGTTCAGCATGGTGAGGTCGAGGTGTTCGTCGAGAAGCTGCCAGGCCGCCTCGCGCACCTCGCGGGGCGCATCGACGGAGTTACCGCCGGCCAGCACGATGCCGCGCAGGATGAATGGCAGCACCGAGGCAGGAAGGTCCGGACCAGCCGCCATACCGGTGGCCGCCACCACGCCGCCCCAGCGCACCTGCGCCAGCACGTTGGCCAAGACGGTGGAACCGGCGGTGTCAATGGCGCCGTCGTACAGCGCCTTCTGCAGCGGGCGGCCGGTCTCAGACAGCGCTGCACGGTCAAGCACGTGATCCGCGCCGAGTGAGGTGAGGTACTCCGACTGGGATTCCACGCGGCCGGTGACGGCGGTGACCTCGTAGCCGGAAGACTTGAGCAGCTGGACCGCGATGGAGCCCACGCCGCCGGTGGCACCGGTGACGAGGATATGGCCCTTCGTCGTGCCGTGCGTGCGCAGCTGGTTCACGCAGATAGCAGCGGTGTATCCGGCCGTGCCAATCGCGGCGGCATCGTGCGCGCTGAAGCGTTGAGGCACGGGGATGGTGGCTTCACCGTTGACGCGCTGGCGGGTGGTGTAGCCGCCATGGCGGAACTCGCCCAGGCCATCGCCGCAGGAGACGACAAGCTGGCCAGGGCTCAAGCGTGAATCGGACGTTTCCACCACGGTGCCCACCACATCGATGCCCGGGACGAGCGGATCGATGCGCATGACACCTTTATCGCCCTCCAGGGCCATGGCGTCTTTGTAATTGAGGGAGGAAAACTGCACATCCACGACCGTGTCACCTTCCCCGAGCAGGGGCTGCTCTTGGAACGAGTGCGTTACTCCGGAATCGGTGCGAGTGACAATCAGTGTGTTCATGGACACTATCGTACAGAGGATGTGAAGCAGTGTTTTCTGGCTACTGCTTCAGCCGATTGTCAGCGAAAACCACTAGGGTGAGGCGCATGACTGGGATAGAAGCTCAACGCCCGCGCAATCGGCTGCGGCCCGCGCCGGATCCGTATCGGCACCTGCTTCGTGATTCCCTCCTTGTCGCAGCCCTGTCCCTGGTGGTCGTGGTGTTGGCGACGGTGGGCAAGCCCTTCATGGACGTTCCCGGCGTGGTGGATGGTTCCGCGCACGCGGTGCGAAGGGTCAACCTGCAGCTCTTTGGCGGATTTGAGAACGCCTCCGTGTGGTACGGCGGGTGGACCGATCTCCTGGGGAATATTGCTCTCTTCATGCCGCTGGGAGCGGCGATTTACGTGGCCGGGCGCAACCGCGTCAGGATTCGCTGGGGCTTGGGCGGGACGATGCTCCTTGGGCTCGTGATCAGCTTGTGCATCGAAAGCGCCCAGTACATCTTTGCGCTGGGCTTTAGCGATATCGACGACCTCTTATACAACACGGTGGGTGCTGTCCTCGGCGCCGCACTCATGGCGCGCGTGGGACGCGAAGAGCAGATGAAGATTCTGCGCCGCCTCGGATTCCTGCTTGCGGTGGCAGCGGTGGTGCTCCTCGCCATGGCGACGCTGTAGTGCCTAGCTGGGCGTACGCACGAGCTTGGCGACGTCCCCCGCCACCCGCCGCGCATAGGGGGAGACACCGGTAATCGTGGCCGAGCCCGGGCCCGTCCACGAGCCATAGCCCACGGGGAAGAAGCCTTCCACCGTGGGCTTTCCTTTTGCCAGCAGCCCAGGGAAGGGGCGCAGCGCTGGGCGGAAGCCGGTGGCCCAGATGAGATCGCTGAAGCCTTCGCGGTTCAACTGGTCCAGCGAGGAGAACATGCCGGTGGCGCGCAGCAGCCCATTATCACGGGCCTTGAGCACCGGCGGGACCATGACGATGTCTCCTAGCTCACTTTCCGGCCCCGGGTCCGGCTCGCCCCGAAGTTTTGCCAGCATGCGCTGTCTGTTGCGGCTAAAGAGCACGCGCCCGTCGACATCATCCGGCATCCAGCGCGGCGGGTGCGTGGTAAACCACGTGGTGTCCACGCCCGCGAGAGCTAGCTCGGCGGCGATTTGGGCACCGGAGTTGCCCGCGCCGACAACGGCTACAGGATTGTTGTGGCCGCGCTCTAAGAAAGGACCGCACCCCGGGTAGCTCGCCGTGTGCCATTGGCGCCCCTGGAATTCACCGGGGTAGAAGGGGATGAACGGCGCGGACCAGGTGCCCGTCGCAGCCACGACGGTGCGGGAGCGGAACTCACCGTGGGTGGTGAAGAGGTGGAAGAGGGGGACGTCGTCAAGCACGCGCTCCACCGTCACCCCGTGCCGGACCGGCAGGTCATAGCGCTGCTCATAGCGGGTGAGGTAATCCACCACGTGGGAAGCCGGCGGGAAACCGGGATGGGCGGGCATGGGCCAGCCGGGCAGGGTGGAGGACTGGGCATCGCTAAAGAGCGTGAGTGAATCCCACACGTGCTGCCAGGCCCCGCCGGGGGAGGAGTTGGCGTCGAGGATGAGGAAATCGAGCTTCTGACGGCGCAAGTAATAGCTGGTGGCCAGGCCGGATTGGCCGCCACCCACCACGATGCAATCGTAGGTATGCATCTATTGGATGAGCTTTCGCTCACGGGCCGCGGAGACGGCCGCCGTGCGGGTTTCCACGCCGAGCTTTTGATAGACGTGGATGAGGTGGGTCTTGACCGTGGCTTCGGAGATGAAGAGCCGCTGGGCAATCTGCTTGTTGGAATCTCCCGTGGACAGCGCCTGCAGGATCTCCAGCTCGCGCGCGGACAGCGCGGTCTCCGGCTGCGCCAAGCGCTCCGCCAGGAGGTTGGTGACCTCAGGCGCCAAGGTCCGCTTTCCTGCGGCCGTGTCGAGCACCGCGGCGTGCAGGGTTTCCTCGGGGGCGTCCTTGAGCAGGTAACCCAGCGCGCCCGCCTCCACGGCGGCCAGGATATCCGCCTGCGTGTCATAGGTGGTCAGAATGAGCACCGGTGGACCGTCGAGCTCGCGCACGCGCCGAGTGGCGGCGATGCCGTCGACGTCCGGCATCTGGATATCGCAGACGACCACATCGATATGGGGAACATCAGCATCCGCCAGCTTTTCGACGGCCGAGCCATCGGAGCCTTCCAACACCACCACGATGTCGGGGAAGGCGTTAAGAATCGCGCGCAGCCCGGCGCGGACTACGGGGTGATCGTCGATGAGCATCACGTTGACCATTGCTGCTGCTTCCTGTTGGGATTCGCACCGCGAGTGCGGTGCCGGCGGGTGAAGATTCTACCTGGACGCTGCCGCCAACGCTGCGAACACGCTGCTCCAGGCCGGTCAGCCCGAAGCCCCGTGGTCCTTCGATGCCGCGGCCGTCATCGACGACATCGAGGATGATTCCATCCTCGAAAGAGCCCAGAGTGACCACGGCGCGGTCGGCATCGGCGTGTTTCATGACATTGGTGAGTCCTTCGCGCGCGGCGCGCAGGATGACGTGGGAAAACTCGGCGGGGACGTCGGCACTGCCGGTGAGCTTGAGCCCGAAGCGGGTGCGCAGCCCCAGGCCCTTAGCCTGGGCTTGGAGCTCATCCACAAGTGTGCGCAGTTCCGCGTCAATGGAGGAGGCAGGCGCCGCCAGCTCTTTGACGAAGCGCCGGGCCTCCGCCAGGTTGTCCTGGGCCACTTTTTCAATGAGCGCGAGCTGCTCGGTGACATCCTGTTGAGCGGAGGTGTTCTTGGCGGCGCGGCTGAGCAGGACGATGGAGGACAGCCCCTGCGCCACTGTGTCGTGGATTTCGCGGGAGAGCCGCTCCCGTTCCTCGAGGCGCCCGGCTTGGTGCTCGCTGGCCGCTAGCTCCTCCTGGGTCTCACGCAGCTGCTTGGCGACGGCCGCGTGGTGCGCCGCCTCCGCCTGAACCCGGCGGGCGGCGTGGTAGACGGCCACGGCAAAGCAGGTGCCGATGAACGGCCCGATGGCTGCGGCCGCGGTCCAGAATTGCGGGTGGATCCATGCGGGGACGAAGGCGGCGACGGCCCACAGCACCACGCTGGCGACGATTCCCGGCCAGAAGGGAAGCGCATGGATAAAGACGAAGACCAGCGGGAACTCGAGCCACATGAAGTCTTGGGCGTGCACCATAAGCCCGATCCACAGCAGGCACAGGGCGGCGAGCCACAGCGTGGTGGGGACGGGGCGGGTGATGGTGCGGGAGCCGAAGATGGCAAACCCCGTGTAGACCACTGCGAGTGCGATGGAGAGGCCGAGAGCGCGGGCGTCAAGGCGGTCATCGGCCCACGCGCGGAGCACGCCGAAGACGAGGAGAAAGCCGAACATGGCATGCAGTCCCACGGTCCACAGTTTGTTGCTCATCATCACGGCGCTCCAGCTTATCCTCTGGCTGGAGGAGGGGAATCAACCAACTGGTTGAGTGGAGGTTCAACTGGCTACTCGATTACTTTCTGCGCTGGCCACAGCAGGATTAAGAGTATGTTCCTGGCATTGAGAGAGATAGTCACCGCCCGCGGTCGGTTCTTCCTGATCGGCGGCGTCGTGGCTCTAATTACGTTGTTGCTCGTTATGTTGTCCGGCCTGACCCAAGGCCTGTCCAAGCAAAATACTTCCGCACTCGAGGCACTCGGGGAGCAGACTCCTTATGTGACCTTCTCGACGGAAGACCCGTCCTTCACCGAGTCGGAGATCTTCGCCGAGGATGTCCCCGCTTCTGGCATTCCGCTCGGTACTTCGCAGACCAAGCTTGAGGGCCACGGCGGCGTGGCGGTCTTCGGCCTGCCCGAAGGTACCCAGATCCCTGGCTCCAGCACCGTGATTCCGGAGGAGGGCATGGTCTTGAGCCAATCCATCGACGACGCCCTGAACGCGCCATCCCGGGGCACCCTCGGCGGCGTGGACCTGGACGTCAACGGGGTGGTCGAGGATGAGTATTACTCCCACTCCCCGGTGGTGTGGGTCTCTACTGAAACCTGGCAGCAGGTCTCCCATTCTCCTGAGGACATGGTGGGCGTAGCCGTGCTGTCCCAGGAGCCGACCGACACCTCCGTGTCCATGAGCAAGGCCCTGTCCGGCCTGCCGGCTTATAGCTCGGAGCGCGGTTCCCTGCTGACCATGCAGGCCTTCCTCTACGGAATCTCCGCGCTGGTCACCATCGCTTTTCTGAGCATCTGGACCATCCAGCGCACCCGCGACCTGTCCATCCTGCGCGCCCTTGGCGCAAGCGTGAAGTACCTGCTCAAGGATGCCATCGCGCAGGCTGCCATCATCCTGGCGATTGGCGTGGGGGTAGGCGCGCTCGTCGGCTGGCTGCTGGGCCTTGCCGCCCAAGGTGCCGTGCCCTTCGAGGTCTCCGCCATGACCGTCATCGTCCCCGCACTCGGCATTTGGCTGCTCGGCATCGCTGGTGCCTTCCTGGCCACCCGCCGCGTCTCCAAAATCAATCCGCTCGATGCCCTAGGAGGCAACGCCTAATGACTACCACTGCTTCTTCCCCTTCACTGTCCCTTCGCGACATCGTGGTGACCTACCCAGACGGCCAGTCCCGCACCACTGCACTCGACGGCGTCAGCTTGGACGTCAAACCCGGCGAGCTCACCGCCGTCATCGGCGAATCCGGGTCCGGCAAGTCCACCCTGCTGTCCGTAGCCGCCGGCCTCATCGAGCCGGACTCCGGCAGCGTGGAGCGAACCGGCTCCCGCGGCCTCATCTTCCAGCAGGCCAACCTGCTGGCCGCCCTGACGGCGCGCGAACAGCTGCTCATCATTGACCACATGGAGGGCCGCAAGCCGCGCCAGGATCGTGCCGATGAGCTGCTCAGCTTCGTGGGCTTGGAGGGCTTTGGCAACCGCCGGATGAACCAGCTTTCTGGCGGCCAGCGCCAGCGCGTCAACATTGCGCGCGCGCTCATGGGCCAGCCTTCCGTGCTGCTTGCCGACGAACCCACCTCTGCCCTCGACTCCAAGCTCTCCCGCGAGATTGCCAAGCTCCTGCGCGGTGTCACCGATGACTTCGATACCGCAACCCTGTTCATCACGCACGACCGCAGCCTGCTTGATTATGCCGACAACGTGGTTGAGGTCAAGGACGGAAAGCTTTCCGAATACTCTGAGCTAGCCGCGTAGGAAGCCTCTCATCTCTCACGTGTTCATACAAAGGGGTAGATTAAAGCCCCGTTATGATTCGACCCCGCAAGCCCCGAGTAAGCCCAACTGACTACCCGCGCATGCAGCAGTGGACCGCGCTGCACGCGCTCATGTTGAGCATCACCGTGGTGGCCTGCGGGGTCTTTATCGTCGCTGCCCGCAGAATCAAGGGAACCTCCCGCGAGGCGTTCATCCGCCGGATGGTGGGCTGGGCCTTGCTGGTGGCGGGCACTGCGTGGACGGTCATCTCCCTGGACCCGAAGCAATTCGATATCCGCGAGTCTTTGCCTTTGCACCTGTGCGATGTGCTGCGCCCGATTCTGGCGCTGGGCCTCATTACCGGCAATGAGCATGCCCTGACCCTGTCTTACTTCTGGGGCATCATCCTCAACCCGCAGGCCATTATCACCCCGGATGTCATCTACTATTTCTCCCCGCGCTGGCTGCGGTTTGGCACCTATTGGTTCTTCCACATCGTGGCCCTCGCCGTGCCCATGGCGCTGACCTTTGGCTTGGGTTACCGGCCGACGTGGAAGGGCTATCGCTTCGCCGTGAAGGTCACGCCGGTGTGGATGGCCACCGCCATGGCGGTCAATGCGAAGACCGACGGCAACTATGGCTTCCTGAACCACGCGCCGGGCAGCTCCTCCATCATCAACCTATTCGGCCCATGGCCTGGCTACATCGCAGTGGAAATCCTTGCCGTCGCAGCAGCATGGGCCGGGATGACGTGGCCGTGGGAGAACACCTCGCTGCGCCGCGGCACGGTGGCGGTGGGGCCACGCGGGCTCATGCGCAAGTCCGTCGGTACCGCGTCCGGGATCCTGCGCCGCGCCACGGTACGTTTTCGTAAATAGTGGTCCGAAAATCGCGAAATTCTAGGGCTTCGTTGCGAAAACGTACCAAGGTGGTGGCGGCCAGGTACAGATCGATCAAACAAGGTCCCAGATCTTCAAATTTCTGGGCGCTATTTGATCGAAACGTACTTAGCGGCGGAGCTAGCGCCGGGCCAAGGAGCTAGCGCTCGGCGTTGAGGAGCCGCGCGATGGCCCGCGGGATAGCCGCAGCGATCTGGGAGGCCGAACAGGGCGCGAAGCCCTCGGGGGTTTCGGCCGCGATGGCCGCCGCGTGCGTGTGGATAGCGCCGGCGTGGAGGACCTCGGCGATGACCCCGGCAGGTGACGCGGCGGGAGCGCTGGCGAAGAACTGGGCCATGACCGCGCCCAGAATGCCGGAGAGCACGTCCCCGGAGCCGGGGGTCGCGGCAAAAGAGTGACCGGCGTTGAAGGAATAGAGCGGCTGGCCTGGAGCGGTGACGCGGGTCAAGCGGCCTTTGAGCAAGATGATGCTGTCCAGCTCCTCGGCTAGCTCGTGGAGGGCGCAGCTCCAGCCATCAGACGCATCGGGAGCAGATCCGAAAGTGGCCTCGTAGAGGCGGCGGAACTCACCTTCATGCGGGGTGAGGATGGTCATCGGGTGTTCGGTGACTGTCTGGCGCAGGGAGGTATTGCGCGCTAGAAGTGTTAGGGCGTCGGCGTCGAGGATGGTGGGCAGTCCCTGCGCTAGCACCTTTCGCAGTTCGGTGGCCGCCGCGGCATCGGTACCGCGGCCAGGGCCCACGACCCAGGCTTGGGCTTGCCCGGCGGAGGACACATCGGAATGGCAGACCAGCTCGGGAAGCAGGGAGGTAATCGAGTTATCCCCGATGAAACGTACCATCGAGGGCGTGGCGCGCACCGCCGCGGTGGCGCAGAGGATCCCCGCACCCGGGTAGGTATCGCTTCCGGCAACCAGGGCGACGACCCCGCCGGAGTACTTATCGGAGCGCGCGCCTGGTGTGGGATCGGTGATGGGGCCAGTGCAGCCTACCGGCCAGGGGCGGGTAGCACGCCCGCCAGGAAGATCGAGTTCGCCCGATTGCCACGCATAGGGCGTCGGCACGGAGGGCTCGTGAGCGATGAATGCCGCTGGTTCATCGAGTTCGGCGAGGGTCTCAGCAAAAGAAGGCACGCCGGGCAAGAAGAGATCGGAGACCACAACCTGCCCGCATTCGGCGGCCAGCGCGTGGCCGAGGCGTGGCGAGCCAAAGGTGACGGTGACATCGGCGTTAACGGCATCCGCGGCGCAGACTCCCGTGTCGGCGTCGACGCCGGTGGGCATGTCGACGGCTAAAACCGCGGCCCCGGCAGCGGTGGTATCGCGGTAGAGGGACAGGGATGCATCGGAGAGGCCGCGAGCGGATCCGAGGCCAGCGATGGCGTCAATAAGCAGCGCGGTATCAGTAGGGACCTCGCCGGGAGAGAGGACCGTGCCGCCAGCACTGCGGAACGCAGCGAGGGCCTCCTCGTGGCAGCGCTCTGGAACCAAAGCATGGACCGTAACCCCGCGTGAAGCCAGCTCCGCCCCGGCGTAGAGCCCATCCCCGCCGTTGCCGCCGGAGCCAGCGAGAATGAGCACCGCGCCGGGGCGTGCCTCCAACATCACTGATGCGGTTTCTGCCACCGCCGCGGCGGCCAGCTTCATGAGCTGATCCTCATGAGACTGTTGTTCTAGCAGGCGCTTCTCAGCGGCACGGACAGTGGCGACGGTATAAGCAGGGCGCATAACCCACACCCTAGCGCGCGGGTTGGCAGGTAGGGCACCAGAAGAGGTTGCGGCCCTGCATGACCTGTTCCCGGATCTCGGTGCCGCACACGTAGCAGGGTTGCCCGGCGCGACGGTAGACATAGACCTCGCCGCCATGGTCATCTTTGCGGGGCTCGCGGCCCATGGCCTCCGGCGTATGGGCGGGGCGGACCGTGTCGATGCGGCCGCGTTCGACGCCGTAGTCCATGAGATCGACCAGATCAGACCAGATGGCATCGAACTCTGCTCGGTCGAGCTGGTTGCCGGGGATGAAGGGGGAGAGTTCTTGGCGGAATAGGGCTTCTGCGCGGTAGATATTGCCCACGCCAGCAAAGAGGCCTTGGTCCATGAGCATCGCGCCGATGCTGCGCCGCGAGGCATGCACGCGGGCCCATAGGGCATCCGGGTCGGCATCCTTGCGCAGCGGATCCTGGCCCACTTTCGCCACCTTGGCCTGGTATTCCTCCTCCGTAATGAGCGTGCAGAACTGCGGGCCGCGCAGATTCGCGGCTGTGGTGCCGTTATCGATGCGCAGCCGGATTTGGCCCCAGACATCGGCAGACGGCTCAAAGCGTAGGGAACCGATGAGGCCCAGATGGACGTAGATAACGTGGCGCGGGTTATCCGCATCGAAGTGCAGAAAGAGGTGCTTACCGAAGGCTTCGGCGAGTAAGAGGCGGGAGTCGTCGACAAGCGCGGCCTCCGTAGCGAACCGACCTTGGGGGCTGCTCACGGCCAGCGGCTTGTTACGGAAATCCGCATTGAGTGTCCGAGCAAGGCGGTGAATAACGTGTCCCTCAGGCATGTCAGGAAGTCTACGCGGGGGCTGTGCTGCTGTAGACTTTCCGGGTACTACCCGTTGAACGGAAGGGCCTAAATACTATGGGGCGCGCACTCGGTTTTGACCGTGAAAAATACATTGAACTGCAGTCGGAGCACATCAACGCTCGGCGCAAAGAAATCGGCGGGAAGCTTTACCTCGAGATGGGCGGCAAGCTTTTCGACGATATGCACGCCTCCCGCGTGCTGCCCGGTTTCACCCCGGATAACAAGATTGCGATGCTCGAGCGCATCAAGGATGACGTAGAAATCCTCGTCTGCATCAACGCCAAGGACATCGAGCGCCAAAAGATGCGCGGTGACCTGGGGATCCTCTACGAAGACGATGTGCTGCGGCTTGTCGACGTCTTCCGGGGCCGCGGATTCCTTGTCAATAACATCGTCATGACGCAGCTCGAGGACGGCAACAGCCAGGCGGAGGCCTTCATCGAGCGCCTCGAGCGCCTGGGGCTGACGGTGGCGCGCCACCGCGTCATCCCGGGCTACCCCGCCAACATCGACCTCATTGTCTCCGAGGACGGCCTGGGCAAGAACGACTACGTGGAGACCACCCGTGACCTCGTCGTGGTCACCGCGCCGGGGCCGGGCTCCGGCAAGCTGGCGACCGCGCTCTCGCAGGTCTACCACGAGAATCTGCGCGGCGTGCAGGCAGGCTACGCCAAGTTTGAAACCTTCCCCATCTGGAACCTGCCGCTTAATCACCCGGTGAACCTGGCCTATGAGGCGGCCACGGTGGATCTCAACGACGCCAACGTCATCGACCACTTCCACCTCTCCGCGCACGGCGAATCCACGGTGAACTATAACCGTGATGTCGAGGCTTTCCCGCTGCTGAAGTCCCTGCTGGAGCGGCTGACCGGCACCGTGCCCTACCAGTCCCCGACGGACATGGGCGTGAACATGGTGGGCTTCTGCATCACCGATGACGAAGTCTGCCGCGAGGCCTCCCAGCAGGAGATCATCCGCCGCTACTTCAAGACTTTGGTGGAGGAAGCCCGCAACGGCCTCGACACCACGCAGTCCGAGCGCGCCGCCGTGGTCATGGCGAAGGCCGGCATCAAGTCCACCGACCGTCCGGTTGTGCTCCCAGCACGTCAGAAGGCGGAAGAGACGCAAGGCCCGGCAGCCGCGCTGCAGCTTCACGACGGCACCATCATCACCGGCCGCACCTCCCCGTTGCTGGGCTGCTCCGCAGCCGCGCTGCTCAATGCGCTCAAGCACCTCGCTGGCATCGATGATGAGCTGCACTTGTTGTCCCCGGAATCCATCGAGCCCATCCAAACGTTGAAGACAAAGCACCTGGGCTCGCAGAACCCGCGCCTGCACACCGACGAGGTGCTTATCGCGCTGTCGGTATCGGCAGCGAAGGACGAGAATGCCCGCCGCGCGCTTGAGGCGCTCAAGGAGCTTCAGGGCTGTGACGTGCACACCACCACCATCTTGGGTTCGGTGGATGAGGGCATCTTCCGCAACCTGGGCGTCCTGGTGACCTCCGATCCGGTCTTTGCCCGCAAGAGCGCGCTGTACCAGAAGCGCTAAGACTTCGCCGAAAGATTGGGGATCTTGCCACTAGCAGGCCTAGACTTGCGGGCGTGACTATTGGCAAGATTCTCCTCTACTACTGCTTTACTCCCATCGAGGACCCCACCGCGATCATGCTGTGGCAGCGCTCCCTGTGCGAGAAGCTCGGGCTCAAGGGCCGCATCCTCATTTCGGAGCACGGCATCAACGGCACCGTGGGCGGGGACATGGATGCGTGCAAGCGCTACGTGCGCGAAACCCGTGAGTACCCGGGATTCAAGAAGATGGAGTTCAAGTGGTCCGAGGGCGGAGCGGAAGACTTTCCGCGCCTGTCGGTCAAGGTGCGCGATGAGATCGTGGCCTTCGGCGCGCCGGGCGAGCTCAAAGTGGACGAGAACGGTGTCATCGGCGGCGGTGTCCACCTCAAGCCCGAAGAGGTCAACAAGTTGGTGGAGGAGCGCGGTGAGGAGGTCGTCTTCTTCGATGGCCGCAACGCCATGGAGGCGGAAATCGGCAAATTCAAGAATGCCGTGGTGCCGGATGTGCGCACGACCCACGACTTCATCGCCGAACTCGAGTCTGGCAAGTATGACTGGATGAAGGATAAGCCCGTGGTCTCCTATTGCACGGGCGGCATCCGGTGCGAAATCCTCTCCGCGCTGATGAAGAACCGCGGCTTTAACGAGGTTTATCAGATTGACGGCGGCATTGTTCGCTATGGCGAAAAGTACGGCAACGATGGCCTGTGGGAAGGCTCGATGTACGTCTTTGACAAGCGCATGCACCACGAGTTTGGTCAGGGCCTAGAGGATCCAGGCTTTATTCAGCTGGGGCATTGCGTGCACTGTGGGAAGGGGACGAATACCTTCCACAATTGCATTAATGAGGACACGTGCCGCAAGCAGGTGCTCATCTGCGATGACTGTATCCAGCACGTGGAAACCCAGCACTGTGGGCGGCCGGACTGCGCCGAGGTGGCTGCCGCCCAAGCGCAGGGTTAGTTTTCAAGCACCGGGGCCAGCAGGATCTGGATATCGTTGATGCACCAGATCATGAAGTTGCCGGCCATGACCCAGAAAATCGCCATCCAACCGCGCCAGCGCACGTAGGCCTTGAGTTTGCGCACCATGATGACGGCGCAGCCGATCATGCCGATGAAGGGGATGATCAGCGTCGTCGTGGCGAACACCGTGCGCTGGGTCCTCGTGCAGAGCCAAGCTGCGTATTCGGCCTGAAGGCAGTCGGTCGTGGTTCCGAAGAACCTGAAGAATCCAGCGAGGAGGAGCGCGTACAGCGCCGAGCTCACAAGGATAGCCACCATAAACCACAGCGCCTGGCGCGAGGAGCGGCGGTTGGCCTCGGCGACGGCGAGGGGATCGGGTTCGTCGGCAAGCTCATCAAAGCTGCGGGGCTCGGGGCGAGGCAGGTTGGTATAGTCCGCGTCGGACGTGAGATCATTTTCGGGGTGCTCTGCTGCCATGCTGTGCAAGTCTAACGTGCTTCGGTGTCATAGGTGCTCGGGCAGACCAGGACTGGCACTCCCACGTGGGGGAGAAGTTCGGTGGCGGTGCTACCGATGAAGACGCGCTCGATCGGCCCCATGGGGGAGGAACCCAAGCAGAGCAGGTCGCCCTTTTTCCACTTGAGCGAATCTACCGCGCCGGCCCAGCCGTGACCGCTGCCGATGTCCGTCGTGACGGAAATCTCCGGGAAGACCTCTGCGATGAAATCGTGGGCGCGGTCCAACAACGAGAGCGAGTGCTCGCGCCAATTGGGGGCGTCGGAAGGAAAAGTGGGGGAGTATTCGAGGGGGACGTCGACCAGCCCCTTGGCGGAAAACGCCAGGATACGCAAGGGGATACCGCCGCGCTGCGCAATGCATGCCGCGTGCCGGAGGGCGGGATCGTCGGCGCGGCCAAGTTCGGTGAAGGCGAAATTGATGCGCGTCACCCCGTGCTTGGACAGCTTGATACCGCGCGGGGTGAGACCCACGGGAAGCGGCGAGTAGTGCAGCAGCGCATCGGCGGTAGAACCGGAGAAGAAACGGCCCTTGGGCGCGGACTGGTTGGCCCCGAGGAGGATGACGTGCGCGTTGAAATCCGTAGCCGCTTGCTCCAGCAGCTGCGGGCGGGACGGTCCTGCGATGAGAACGGAGACGTTCTTATCGAGCTGGGTCTTGCCCACTCCGGCTGCGTCCAAGGCCTGCTTAACGGCGCGTTCGCAGGTCGCGCGCTCCGCTTTGAACCACTTTTTATAGGAGCCGCTGAGCTTGCTGAGCGACGTCACGGTGAAGGGTTGCGAAATCGTGGATACTACCCGGATCTGAACGGGCGTGGAACGCGCGAGCCATGCGGCAAACTCGATGGCCTCGGTGCCCGTGGAGCTCGGGCTCCACGAGACGAGTACGCGAAGCGGCAAGATACGGTCTTCCGAGGAGGACTGTCCTTCCGCGGGATGTGAAGATTTCTTAGCCATTCATCAAAAGGATCGGGGTCGTTTCCTTCATTATCGACCCTTCACGCTTTAAAATAAAATCTGTTCTACCGGCGCTTTTTGGTCTATTTTCCGTCCATGGTGGGGCGGTACACATCCGCGAGTTTGGAAATCAGGTTGACCAAAGAATTGGCGTCCTTGATGTCCTCCGGTTCAAGCCAGCGCAGTATCTCGGCCAAAGCTGCCGCTCGCTGGCGAGAGACGATGGTCAGCTCGGATTCGCCGAGCTGGGTCAGAGCGACGAGAACACCGCGGCGGTCCTTTTCATCGCGGTGTCGTTCCACGAAGCCCTGGCGCTCCAATTGGTACAGTGCATTGGACGCGGTGGGCATCCGGATTAGCTCTGCTTGGGCGATGGTGCTGACACGAGAGGGCCCACGCAGGCGCAGCTGATTCATGATCGAGACCTGCGAGGTGGTTAGGGACGTGCCCTCCGTTGTGCGCTGGAAGATGAGCATGAGCTTATTGAGCGCGGGCTGGATCTGGCGGGCAACATCCAGGGCGTCCTCGTAGGGGATCGGGGATTCGATAGTTTCTTCACTCATGGAAAATAAGTGTAGCTACAAACCACTCTCGGCGGTAGTTAGCCGACTAAAAAATTAGGTTTTGCGTCGCGAAGTGCCCAGGGGGAGCCTAGATTGTTGACGCTGCCCGCACTACACTGTCCGGCGTGAATTCTCCGTCCAAGGCAGAGTCTGCAAAGACAAGGCCAGAAGTGGTCTACCGCAATGAAGTCTCCTATGAATGGGAGCGCGCGCAGCATCTGCGCGAGCTTCGCGCGGGGAAAGTGAAGCGCGAAGAACTGTGTGATGCTGATTTTCTCCTCCGCGCGGCGGCGGAGCATCACGGCGTTGACATGCAGAAGCCTTGCCCGGTGTGCGGAGAAGAGCTGCGACTGACCCGCTGGGTTTATGGCGACTCTTTAAAGCGCCGTGCGGGAAGCGCGCGCAGCGCGGCGGAAATTGCAGAAATGGCGGCCGAGGGACTGGAGTTTACAGTGCATTTCGTGGAAGTGTGCCCGGCATGCCGCTGGAATCATCTGCTTCGAGCGGCCACGGTCTATGCTCGAAGGTAGTTTTGGCTTCCCAGTTCACGCCGGTAAGCTGCATGTATTTACAGTTTCTGTACAGGATTGATGAGGACACGGATTAGTGACCGAGAAGGAAACCTCCGGGCGAAAGTCAGGTAATCGCAAGAAGAGCACCTCGCACAGGAGTAGGCGTTCGTCCGGCCGCACACGCCGCTGGCCGTGGATCGTGCTCGCTGTCTTATTCGTAATTGTCGGCATCCCCGCCTTACTCTTTGGATACGCGTATACGCAATACGACGTCCCCGAGCCCAAGGAGCTGCAGCCGAGCCAGATTTCCACGATTGTCGCCGGTGACGGCGAAACCCAGCTGGCCAAGCTAGTTCCACCGGAGGGTAACCGCCGCCAAGTAACTCTGGATGAGATCCCGGATTACGTTGAGGATTCTGTCCTCGCGGCTGAGGACCGCGAGTTCTGGACCAATTCGGGCTTTTCCTTTACAGGTCTGGGCCGTGCCGTCTTGGGCAAGCTCACCGGTGATGCTTCCGCCGGTGGTGGCTCGACGATTACTCAGCAGTATGTGAAGAATACTCTCGTTGGTGACGAGTATTCCTACGTCCGCAAGATTCGTGAGCTCATCTACTCGGTGAAAATGACCAACGAATGGTCCAAGGAGGACATCCTCAACGCCTACCTCAACACGGTCTACTTCGGCCGCAACGCGTATGGCATCGAGGCTGCATCCAATGCGTACTTTAATAAGGACGCCAAGGACCTCACTAAGGAAGAAGGCGCGCTGCTGGCGGGTGTTATCCAGTCCCCGTCCGTCCTTGATCCGTGGGTAGATGAGGAACGGTCCCAAGCTCGCTGGAACTACGTCATGGATGGCCTCGTTGAGATGGGTGACTTGGATCAGTCTGAACGCGATCAGCTCGTCTTCCCGGAGACCCGCGATCCGTCTGAGTATTCCGCGTATACCGAAGCGCCGGGTGCCTATGGTCACATCAAGAACCAGGTCATCGATGAGCTGTCCCGCGTGGGTATTACCGAAGACCAGCTGGCCACTGGCGGCCTTAAGGTGACCACCACCATTGACATGACCGTGCAGAACGCGTCGACCGACGCCGCTCATGCACAGCTTGCTGTGCTGCAAGAGGACGCCCGCGCCGCCGCCGTGACCATCGACCCTGCCACGGGCGCTGTACGCGGTTACTTCGGCGGCGATGATTCTAATGGTTGGGACTATGCCAACTCGCCGTTGCAGACCGGTTCGGTCTTTAAGATCATGGCGCTCGCTGCGGCCCTCCAGCAGGGTATCGACCTCAGTACGTATTACTCCTCTGCGCCGTACCAGCTACCAGGCTCTCAGATCGTTACCAACGTGGGCGGCGGCTGCGGCAGCTGCACCATCGCTGAGGCGCTGAAGAATTCTTATAACACGTCCTTCCTGCGCCTCCAGGATGACCTGGAAAACAAGATGCAGGACACCGCTGACATGGCGCACGCATTGGGCGTTGCTCGCAGCCTGCCGGGGATCGAGAAGACATTGACGGAGAACGGTGGCACGCCGTACGAGGGAGTCGTGCTGGGCCAGTACCAGTCCCGCCCGCTCGACATGGCGACGGCAATGGCGACCCTGACCAACCAGGGGGTGTGGCACCAGCCGCACTTCGTGCAGAAGGTGGAAAACGCCGCCGGCGAGGTTCTCTACGAGAACCCGACCGATGGCGGTGAGCGCCGCGTCTCCGCCAACGTGGCCAACAACGTGATCTCCGCGATGCAGCCGATTGCCGCATGGTCGAACGGTGCACTGGCCGGTGGACGTCCGTCGGCCTCCAAGACTGGTACCACACAGCTGGGTGATACGGGCACCAACAAAGATGCCTGGATGGTTGGTTCCACGCCACAGCTGGCTACAGCAGTGTGGGTAGGCACGGCCGATAACACCTCCGCGATCTTTAATCAGTGGGGCGGAATTATGTACGGCTCGGATGCACCGACGAAGATCTGGAAGTCCATCTTGGACACCTCTTTGGCCAACGTGGAGCAGCAGCCCTTCCCGCAGGCTTATCCGGTTCATTACGGCGTCGGCAGCTGGGGCTCGGGATATGTCTATGATCCGAGCCAGACCACCACGTGGAACCAGACGCCGGCAAGCCCGGAGAGCGACAGCACCGAGGGTGAAGAGGAAGCACCTGCCGAGGGCGGCGAGCACCACGACGAGGGTCAGGGCGGTAGCCCAGAGCAGCCGGCCCAGCCTGAGCAACCTGAGCAACCCGCTAACCCTGAAGTACCTTCGCTCGATGACATCCTTAATGGAGATGGCCTCGACCAACTGCTTGGCCAATAGGAGATTGATCCCCCGGTGAGCCATCACACTTCTTCGCAGCTTGTCCCACTCTCATCCGAATCGATGACCCGTGGCGCCGTCAATGCCCTCGGCGGGCCGACGGGGCGTTTCGCCCGCTCGTCCCACTCTGGTTGGTGGACGCCGCTGCGCGTCATCATCACGCTGGCGTGGACGTTCCTGGCGTTTGGATTCTTGAGTAAGGCAACCTGTGCGGGCAGCCGCCGGGGCGAGGACGGCCTCATCAGCCTGAACTGGGATGGCAACCGCCAGTACACGTCCTTTTGTTATAACGACATCGTGCCGCTCTATGGTGGGCGCGGCTTGGACCAACCTGGCTTTCCCTATGCCTACTCCTGGGTGGAGGGAGACCTCACGCGCTACATGGAATACCCCGTTCTGGCGGGCCTGTTCCAGGGCGTCGTCGGCTGGCTGGCGCGCACCACGTATCCGGCCGTCGAGTGGATTGGTATGGCCGAGGTCAGCTGGTACTTCGGGCTGACCACGCTCATCTTGTCCCTCGTGTGGGTCGGCACCGTGGTCATGGTATTCCAGCTCACGGGCAACCGGGCATGGGATACCGTTCTCATGGCGGCCAGCCCGCTCGTGGTTATCCACGCTTTCACCAACTGGGATATCCCGTCGGTAGCGTTCATGGTGGGCGCCCTTCTCGCAGTGAAGAAGCGCAAGAACTGGCTCGCCGGCATTCTCATTGGGCTCGGCACGGCATTCAAGCTGTGGCCTCTGTTTATCTTAGGCGCGTTTCTGGTGTTGGCCATCCGCCTCAAGCGCTGGGCGCCTTTCTTCAAGATGCTCGTGGCAACCGCCGCGACGTGGCTCGTGGTGAACCTTCCCGTGGCGCTGGCCTACCCCGAGGCCTGGCGCGAATTCTTCCGGCTCAATCAAGAACGCGGTGCCGAGTGGACCACGATCTATGCGCTCTTGAGCCGCGTCGCGGGCGTGAGTTTTGAGCCCGAATTCCTCAACACTTTCTCACTCGTGGCGTTTCTGGTGAGCTGCGGGGCGATTGCCATCCTGGGTCTCAAGGCGCCGCGCGCGCCGCGAGTAGCCGAAATGATCTACCTCATCATCATGGCCTTCCTCATTTTCAACAAGGTGTGGTCCCCGCAGTACTCCCTGTGGCTGGTCGTCCCGGCACTCCTGGCCCTTCCCAGGTGGCGGCTCATCTTTAGCTGGGCGCTTGCCGACGCCCTCCTCTGGCCCATCCTCACCTGGCACATGCTCGGCTCGGAAAATAAGGGTCTGCCGCACGAGATGCTCGATATCGCGGTGCTGACGCGCGATGGCTTCATCATTGCCATCGGTGTGCTCATCATCCGCCAGATGTGGGGCAAGTCTGAGGACAAGGTCCGCGCCGCTCATGGCGGCAGGGACCCGTTGGCGGGGGATTTTGCACGATGACTATCACCATCGTGGGCATCGTCTCCATCACGCTGGGCTTCCTTTGTGTGTTGAGCGCCTACTACCTGTTTCAGCGCTCTCAAGACCGCACCTGGCCGGTTGTGCTGGGCTTGCTGGCTTTGCTGTTTCTCACGGTGATCCCGGCGGGATCGGCGATCTTCGTCGCGGCGACCCACTAGCGGCAGCCGAGGAGATGGGGGATTTCCTTTTCCGCCGGTCAGTGCGGTACTGTGTGAGGGTTGCTTGACGCAACAGACCCTCCTGCCATATCCGCAAAGGTGATATGGCCGATACCAATTACTAGACCATAGGAGGTGATGAGGTCCGTGCGTCACTACGAAGTCATGATCATTCTGGATCCTAACCAGGATGAGCGCACCGTAACCCCGTCCCTAGACAAGTTCCTCGAAACGATCCGCAAGGATGGCGGCAAAGTCGAAAAGGTTGATGTGTGGGGCAAGCGCCGTCTTGCATACCCGATCAACAAGAAGGAAGAGGGCATCTACGCAGTCGTGGAGCTGGAGTGTGAATCCCACTCGGTTCTCGAGCTTGATCGCCGTCTGAACCTGAACGACTCCATTATGCGTACCAAGGTTCTGCGCACCGACAGCAAATAGCGGATACTGGGTTTCGAGCAATCCACGTAACCGATATTAAGGAGTAAAGACATGGCTCAGGGAGATACCAACATTACGGTTGTCGGCAACATTGTGGCCGACCCGGAACTGCGCTTCACCCCAGCGGGTGCCGCAGTGGCAAATTTCCGTGTTGCCTCCACCCCGCGTCGCTATAATCAGCAGACTTCCCAGTGGGAGGACGGCGAGGCCATGTTCCTCACCTGCAATGTGTGGCGCCAAGCCGCAGAAAACGTTGCGGAGACCTTGACCAAGGGCATGCGCGTTATCGTTACTGGCCGTTTGCGCCAGCGGTCTTACCAGACCCGTGAGGGCGAAAACCGCACTGTTTTTGAAATCGAGGTTGATGAGGTCGGCCCGTCCCTGCGTTATGCATCCGCACAGGTTAACCGCAAGTCCGGCAACGGCGGCGGCAACTATGGTGGCGGCCAGCAGCAGGGTGGTGCTAACTACGGCGGCGGCAACCAAGGTGGTTTCTCCGGAAACCAGGGCGGTTTCTCTGGAAACCAGTCCCAGTCCTCTGCCCCGCAGCAGTCTCAGCAGCAGTCGGCTCCGAGTAACGATCCGTGGAATTCTGCACCCCAAGCGGGAAGCTTTGGTGGTGCGGATGCAGAACCCCCGTTCTAAGACTGTCACGCAAGTATTCATTTAACTCAATTGAAAGGCAGGGATCATGAAGCTGATCCTCACCGCTGCCGTTGAGAACCTCGGCGCCCCCGGCGAAATTGTAGAGGTTAAGGACGGCTACGGACGTAACTACCTGCTTCCGCGCGGCCTGGCAATCGTTGCTACCCGCGGTGCTGAGAAGCAGATCGAGGGCATCAAGCGCGCCCAGGAAGCTCGCGCAATCCGCGACCTGGACCACGCACGCGAGATCCGTACCCAGCTGGAGGAGCTCAAGGACGTTAACGTCCCCGTGAAGACCTCCGAGTCCGGCAAGCTCTTCGGCTCCGTGTCCGCTGAGGACATCGTGAACGCCGTTGCCGCCGCTGGCGGCCCGAAGCTGGACAAGCGCATCGTTGTGCTGCCCAAGGGCCTGGTCAAGAAGACCGGCAACTACCAAGTCGAGCTGAAGCTGCACGCTGACGTTATCGGCAAGGTGAACTTCTCGGTCGTCGCTGCCTAAGAATTAAGGCGCACGACGGTCACCCTCCGTTCGCCCGCGTGTGAGGCGCGGTGCCGGTACGCAGGACGTGACCTTAAGACAACAGCAAGGCTTTAAGGCCGTGCTCCTTTCACTATGTGAGGTGGTGAGAGGAAGCACGGCCTTGCGCCGTTTTACGCGGGGTCGCCTTTTGGGGATCTAGCACCGCAGGAGGCAGGGAAACGTCGCCAAGCGCGGCCTGTGGATAACTCGCCCAGCCTGTGGATAAACCTGCGTTCAGTTAACGGTGAATTCACTCATGCCGCCATGTGTTAACCCGCTGGTAGCGGCAATATCGGGGTAATGCTCCTACTTTTCCACGGGATGTGTGCGTATTTTCACACCTCAAAAAACGTGCCTTGACCTGCAGGAATAATCTGCGCTGGTCACAGCGGTGCAAAGTTATCCACAGCCCTGACCTCTGGCTTTGTACGCCATGTCTTTGCTGACCTGGGAATTCCACAGCTCTCTGTGGATAACTGTGAGAGTTATGCCCAAGGGGTAGTGTCTTGACCCTCGGCTACACTGTTGTGTACTACGCGCGGTTGCCGCTTGGCACTGCATCGAAGCCTGGCCGTCCGGCGCGGAGAAGAGTGAGAACTTCAGGCACGGCCAGGGTGGGACTAATGAACGGTGGGATTGATGAGCAATGACTAATGCCAGTTTTGACGACGACCACGTTCCACCGCCGCCGGAGCCGGTAGAGGAGGAACCTCGCCGCTCTTACCGGCAGGAAGAACCGAAGCGCTACGGCGAATTTCGCCAGCCGCCCGCGGACCGCGAGGCCGAACAGGGCGTTCTCGGCGCCATGCTCCTGAGCCCGAATACAGTCATGGAGGTCATTGAGGAGCTGGAGCCGGAGGACTTCTACTATCCTGCGCACACGCTCATCTACCAAGCCATGATCGATCTTTACGCGGCGGGCACGGATATTGACGCGGTGATTGTCGCGGCCCGTCTCGATCGCTATAACAACCTCGAGCGCGTTGGCGGTGCGCCCTACCTGCATACCCTGCTGGCCACGGTGCCCACTGCGGCTAACGCCCGCTATTACGCGGAGATTGTCGCGGAGAAGGCGGTGCTGCGCAAGCTGGTGGACGCCGGAACCAGAGTCGTCCAACTCGGCTTCCAGGGCTCCGAAGACATGGAGATCGAGTCCGTGCTGGACCGCGCCCAGCAGGAAGTTTTCGCCGTGGCGCAGAAGAAGACGACTGAGGATTACCGTGCGCTGAGTGATCTCATCGACCCCACGATCGATGAGCTCGCCGCCCTGCAGCAAAACGGCGTGGAGTCCGGCGTGCCTACCGGTTTCATCGACCTCGACAACCTGACCAATGGCCTGCGTGCCGGCCAGATGATTATCGTCGCCGCCCGCCCTGGCGTGGGCAAGTCCACGCTGGCCATGGATTTCATGCGCTCGGCCTCTCTGCAGCACAACAAGACTTCTGTGGTTTTCTCCCTGGAGATGTCTGCCTCCGAGATCGTCATGCGCCTCTTGTCAGCGGAGGCGGAAGTGAAGCTGTCGGATATGCGCGGTGGCCGCGTGTCCACGGAGGATTGGGCCAAGATCGATGACACCCTCAACCGCATCCAGGATGCGCCCCTGTTCATCGATGATTCCCCGAACCTCACCATGATGGAGATCCGCTCGAAGGCCCGCCGTCTGAAGCAGCAGCACGGGCTCGACCTCATTGTGTTGGACTATATGCAGCTGATGTCTTCGGGCAAGAAGGTGGAGTCCCGCCAGCAAGAGGTCTCGGAGTTCTCGCGCCAGCTCAAGTTGCTGGCCAAGGAACTGGAAGTTCCGCTCATCGCTATTTCGCAGCTGAACCGTGGCCCGGAATCCCGTACCGATAAGAAGCCGCAGCTGGCGGATCTGCGTGAGTCCGGCTCGCTGGAGCAGGACGCCGATATGGTTATGCTGCTCTACCGCCCGGACTCGCAAGACCGCGATGATCCCCGCGCCGGTGAGGCGGATATCATCCTGGCCAAGCACCGTGGCGGCCCGATCGACACGGTGAAGGTGGCGCACCAGCTGCACTACTCCAAGTTCGTCAACATGGCGCACGGTTAAATTACAGGTCCACGACGGCGTTGGGGTCACCCAACCGTGGGCCGAGGATGACCAAGACCAGGAAGACCGCAGCCGCGGCGAGCGCCAGCCACCGCCACACGGGGAAGAAGCGCTCGCCGCACAGCCGGGCGAATGCCGCGCCGATGAGCGCGCCGATCGTATTGAAGATGAGGTCATCAATATCAGTGCGTCCGAGCGCGAAGGCATACTGGACTGTTTCCAGCGCCAAACTCAGCGCGAATCCCCACGCGGCCGTTGCCTTGATTGATCGGCACATGCTGAAGACGAGCATGCCGAAAGGAATGAAAAAGGCGGTATTGCCCGCATACTCAAAAAGCGGGCCAAACCAGGTGCCTCCGGAGAACTCATCAAGTGGCACCAAACGCAGGTCACGGACCCGCTGGTTCTCCGGCTTCCAAAGGTAGCCGATCTGGTAGAAGGGCTTAAGCGTGGTGAGCGCGGCCATGACCGCGACCCACGCGCCAAGGGCGATCCTATTGAGCAAGGGTCCTACCCTTGAATTCTGGCAGGGTCAGTGCCGCCGCAGCGGCGAGTCCGAAGGCCGCTGCGAACAGCACGAAGAGCCAGCCCGTGCCCGCCACCGCGATGAGCGGCGGAACGATAAGCGGCGCCAGGATGGAGGCGAGTCGGCCGAAGCCCGCGGCCGCACCAGTACCGCGCCCGCGCAGGGCGGTGGGGTAGAGCTCCGGGCCGATGGCGTACAGCGCGCCCCACGCGCCCAGGTTGAAGAAGGAGAGCAGGCAACCGGCCAGGATGATCATGGCCTCAGTGTTGGCGAAGCCAAAGAATCCGGCGGACAGGGCAGAGCCCACGAGGAAGGTCGCCAGGGTCGAGCGGCGTCCCCAGACCTCGATGAGCCAGGCCGCTGCGGCGTAGCCGGGCAGCTGGGCCAGGGTGATAATCAGCGTGAAGCTGAAGGACTTCACCAGGGAGAAACCGTCTGCGACAAGCAGCGACGGAATCCAAATGAAGGCGCCGTAGTAAGACAGGTTGACGCAGAACCAGATGGTCCACAGCGCCAGCGTGCGCCCGCGCAGGGATTTCGACCAGATGCTGGTGGCGGTGACATCTTCCTCGGAGTAGGTCGGTGCCGGGGTCGTGCGGTCGATGTCCGCCTCATCCACCTCGGCTTCAAAGGAGGCGACGATTTCTTCTGCTTCCTCGTGGCGGCCCTTCGACTCCAGGAAGCGTACTGATTCAGGCAAGTGAAGGCGCACATAGAGGGCATAGAGGGCGGGCACCATGCCGAGTGCTAGGGCCCAGCGCCAGCCGCTTTCCGACGCCCCCACGACGAACGTTCCAATTACCGCAGCGAGGATCCAGCCCACGGCCCAGAAGGCCTCCAGCAAGACCACCATGCGCCCGCGGACCTTGAGGGGTGCGAACTCGGAGATCAGCGTGGAGGCCACCGGCAGCTCGGCGCCGAGGCCAAGTCCGATGAAGAAGCGCAGGATGATGAGGAGTGTGAGGCCCGTTGCGAGGGCGGAGGCGCCCGTCGCGAGGCCGTAGACCAGCAGGGTTAGCGCAAAGATGTGGCGGCGGCCGAACTTATCGGCCAAGAGGCCGCCGAAGGTGGCACCCAAGGCCATGCCGATGAAACCCACGGACGCCAGCCACGAGGACTGGGTCGGCGTGATCCCCCAGTGCACGGCCAGAGCGGCCATGATGAAGGAGATGAGACCGACGTCCATGGCATCGAGCGCCCAGCCGATGCCGGAGCCGAAGAGGAGACGTTTGTGTTTTCCAGTGACGGGAAGGCGGTCGAGCCTCTCCGTGCGTGAGACAGAGCGATGATCAAGACGATTCATGCAGGCTAAGCTTACTCCGCGGGGGTAAAGCTTTTAAGTCGCAAAGAATTGGTCACCACAAAGACTGAGCTCAGAGCCATTGCCA
>NZ_KV818336.1:65177-73030 GCF_001814885.1 Corynebacterium sp. HMSC068G04
AAAGACTGAGCTCAGAGCCATTGCCAACCCCGCCAATAGGGGGTTGAGCAGCCCGAACGCTGCCACGGGAAGAAGAATAATATTATAGGCGAAGGCCCAAAAAAGGTTGCTCTTGATGATGCGCAGGGTACTGCGCGCGAGCCGCACCGCCTCTGCGACGGAGCGCAGGTCGTTGTTCATCACCGTGATGTCGGAGGCCTCGATGGCCACGTCGGCTCCCGCACCCATCGCGATTCCGAGGTCCGCCTGCGCGAGCGCCGCGGCGTCGTTGACGCCATCGCCCACCATGGCCACGGTCCGCCCCTGCTCCTGCAGTCGAGCGATAGTCTCTACCTTGTCTGCGGGCATGACCTCCGCTGTCACGTTGGCATCATCAATGCCAACGGCCCGCGCCACTGCATGTGCCGCGCCGGCGTTGTCCCCGGTGAGTAGGTGGGGTGTAAGCCCTAGCTTGTGCATTGCGGCGATGGCGGCGGCGGAGGATTCCTTGATGCGATCCTGTAGCTCGATGGTTCCTACCAAGTCATCGTCCACGTAGACGCCCACCTGCGTCCCGGTGCCGTCATAGCCCGCAGGCGGCCGGCCCACCCGCACCCGGGAGCCCTCAATCGTTGCCTCGATTCCCTGGCCGGGAAGCTCGTGGAAGCCCGCGGCCGCGGGGAGCTCATCGTCGTAGGCTGTGCGGATGGCTCGTGCGATGGGGTGCTCGGAACCCTGTTCCGCGGCGGCCGCGAGGCGGAGAACTTCCTGCTGCGTGCGTCCTGCCGTAGGTTGGACTGCTCCCACCGACATCTGGCCTTCGGTGATGGTGCCGGTTTTGTCCAGAACGATGGTGTCGATCTGGCGGGTCGATTCCAAAATCTCCGGGCCCTTGATGAGTATTCCCAATTCGGCGCCGCGCCCGGTGCCGACGAGGATTGCGGTGGGCGTCGCCAAGCCCATGGCGCACGGGCAGGCGATGATGAGGACGGAGACGGCGGCCACGAAGGCCGGGGCGATACCGCCGAACCAGAGGTGCGCCACGAGTGCGAGGATGGCGATACCGATGACGATCGGGACAAAGACAGCGGCGATACGGTCCGCGAGGCGCTGGACCGGGGCCTTCGACGTCTGGGCTGCAGTGACGAGCGCGCCCATCTGGGCCAAGACGGTGTCGGACCCGACGCGGGTGGCGCGTACCTCGAGCCGACCCGAGGCGTTGATGGTCGCGCCCGTCACCGTGCTGCCGGGAGAAACCTCAACCGGCATCGACTCGCCGGTGAGAAGGGATTCGTCCACGGCGGAATGGCCGTTGAGGACCACGCCATCGGTGGCGATCTTCTCGCCGGGGCGGACAACAAAAACATCGCCTACTCGGAGCTCGCTGGCGGGAATGCGGGTTTCGGTACCGTCGCGAAGCACGGTGGCTTCCTTAGCTCCCATGGTCAGCAGCGTGGTGAGCGCTTCGGAGGAGCGCCCCTTAGCTTTGAGCTCAAACCATCGTCCAAGCAGCAGGAACGTGATAACCATGCCGACGGACTCGAGATAAATATGGTCCATCTGCGCGTCATTGGAGCGCAGCGTCATGTGCATGGTCATGCCGGGCATCCCGGCATCGCCAAAGAAAAGCGCGTAGAGCGACCAGCCAAAGGCGGCGGTGGTGCCCAGCGTGATGAGCGTGTCCATCGTGGCGGCGCCGTGCTTGAGATTGGCCCAGGTGGCCCGGTGGAAGGGCGCTCCGCCGATGACATAGACGAGCGTCGTGAGCATCAAGCAGGCCCACTGCCAGTGCTGGAATTGCAGCGCTGGGACCATGGAGAGCAGCATCACGGGCAGAGAGAGCGCCGCGGAGATCAGAGTGCGCTGCAGGATATCGGAGGCTTCGCTCTCGCGGGCGTCCTCCGCCGTGCTAGTCGACGTCTCCCCCTCACCATCCAGGGTGAACGCTCCGTAGCCTGCGCCTTCGACGACGTCGATGAGATCGGCAGGCGTCGTCGTTGCAGGGTCATAACTCACGGAGGCGGACTCCGTGGCGAAGTTGACCGTGGCTTCAACGTTGTCGAGCTTGTTGAGCTTGCGTTCGACACGGGAGGAACACGACGTGCAGGTCATCCCGGTGATGCCGAGGGTGAGACTGGTAGTCATGCTGTTTAGGCCAACTCGTAGCCGGCTTCGACGACGGCGGCGGCGACTTGGTCGTCGCTAAAGCCCTCCCCGGTCACGGTGACGGCGCCGGTGGTGTGGTCGGCCGTAACGTCGGTGACGCCACTGATCTCTGAGATCTCTTCCTTGACGGAAAGCTCGCAGTGGCCACAGGTCATGCCGTTAACGGTGTAGGTTGTGGTGCTCATGGTGGTGGATCCTTCTCCTTACCTTGGGGGTTAATGTCACTGTCGAGGATATACCCCCCTGGGGTATGTGGGCAAGGAATAATCGAGTCTTGTGTACCGTTGGGGGTTGATAGAACCGAGAAATATCCCCGAGACTGATAGGAAAAGACATGGCAACGATTGACATTACTGAGGACACGTTCCAGGAGACCGTTTCCGGCGACGGCATTACGCTCGTCGATGCTTGGGCGGAATGGTGCGGCCCGTGCAAGCGCTTCGGCCCAGTCTTTGAGAAGGCATCTGAAGAGCACCCCGATGCCACGTTCGCCAAGCTGGATACCGAGGCCAACCAGGAGCTATCCGCGAAGCTGCAGATTCAGTCCATCCCCACCTTGATGGTGTTCCGCGATGGCATCCTGGTCTTCCGCGAGGCTGGTGCCCTGCCGCCGGCGGCACTGGAGGATCTCATTGGCCAGGTTAAGGCCCTCGACATGGACGAGGTCCGCGCCCAGGTGGAGAGCCAGCAGGCGGAATAGAACTGGTTAGTCCTTGTCTGCGGCGGGGCCCGGCGGCCTGCCGCGCGCGCTTTCCTGTGAGTATCGCTACACTCGCAGGAAAGCGTCTTTTTATATAGGGCACCAATAAGAGCTGCATTAACTACTGCTGCAGGAACCACAAAGGAGTGAGTGCGATGGCAAATCCATTTAGCAAAGGCTGGAAGTATGTGATGGCTTCTTTCGATCAGAAGATCGATGAGAATGCTGACCCCAAGGTCCAGATCCAGCAGGCCGTGGAAGGCGCGAAGAAGCAGCATCGCGAGATTTCCGAACACGCAGCGGAGATTATTGGACGCAAGACCCAGTTGGAAATGCAGCTCAACCGCCTGGTGAAGACCCAGCAGGATTACCAGGATCAGACCCGCCGGGCGCTGGAGTTGGCGGATGCCTCTGAGGATCCGCAGAAGGCCGCCGAGTACAACCAGGCGGCAGAGGTCGTGGCGAGCCAGCTGGTCGCCGTGGAAAACGAGCTGGCTAACCTGAAAACGCAGCACGAGGCGGCTAGCCAGGCTGCCGAGCAGGCGAAGGCACAGCAGCAGCAGTCGGAGGCCCGCCTGAAGGAGCAGCTGGCACAAGTCGACCAGTTGCTGTCCCAGGCAGATCAGGCAGCGATGCAGGAAAAGAACGCCGAGGCGTTGAACTCAATGAACGAGCTCAAGCCGGATGATTCCACGCCGACCTTGGACTCGGTGCGCGCCAAGATTGAGAAGCGCTACGCGGATGCGCTCGGCGCCCAGGAGCTCCATCAGGCGGCGGGTGGTAGCCGCATTCAGGGAATTACGGCCGCGGGCCACGACATGGCCGCCACGTCCCGCTTGGACGAGATTCGCGCCGAGATGGCCAAGAGCAAGGAGCTGGAAAGCTCGCCCTTCGCCAGCGACCAAGCGCTTGAGGCCGGCGCCGAAGCTGATGCTAGTGATGCCAACGCCGAATCGGACACCGCCGAGGACAAGCAGTAGCCACTGCGAAGCAAGCCACAGCACAGAAAAGGGACCTTCTAGAGCGGGCCGCGCAGCGCGGCCGGGGCGTTTCAGCACCCCACGCTCTCCAAGGTCCCTTTCGGCGTTTTTCGGTTTAACTATCTTGGCGGCGGATATTGATGAGCACGCCGCGGATGCCCGAGTGAAAGCCATCGCGCAGGTTGACGCGCTGGGTTTCTGTCAGCGTGTACTCGTGCAGCGTTTCGCAGGCGAATTGCAGCAGCGGGCGATCGATCTCCGGGGGCAGGCCGCCGCCCGAGAGCAGGTGGGCCTGGTCGCGCTGATCGGCGCTCGCGGCGTTGTCGAACCACCACGACGCGTACTGCTGCCCCACGTCAAAGGGGGACTGGAACCCGGCGGAGCTCCACACTTCTTCGGGGAGCGGAACATACTTCGACCGCAGCTTGCGGCGCGGCGCCATCATCGAAGGTTTGGGTGCGGCCGGCTTGGGCGTTGGCTTCGGGCTTTCGGGGGCTGCGTCCGCTTCCTCGCCCGCAGGCTCCTGCGAGTCGATGCCGGGCGCGGAAGGCTGCTCGCCGGAGGGGAGAGGCTCCTCTTCCTTGCGGGAGGTATCGGGCGCAGCCGATTCGGGATGAGAGGCAGTCGCGGCAACGTCCGTCGCGGCGGCAGAAGGTGTGGCCGGGCCGGGCTTGGGGGCGGAGGGGAAGGCGGCTTGCGCCTCGGTGGGCTCGTCGCACTCCTCTGCGTGCTCATCGGTGGCAACGGCTTCGCCCTCGCTGCCGTCCTCGGAGTGCTGGGGCTCGCGGATGGTCGGCGGCAGGGGCCCTTCGAGGACCTCGAGCTCCATTGCGTCGGCGAAGTCTTCCCGCGGATCCAGGATGGTGGTGGAGTCGCACGCATGGCGCAACGCCGAGGACATCGAATCCCAGCCAAAGCCATAGAGGTGCACGCGCACGCCGTTGTTCACGGCTTCTTGGACGCCGGGAATCATGTCGGCATCGCCGGAGACCAAAACAAAGTCCGTGACTTGGCCCTTCATGGCGGAGACGATCATGTCGGCGACAAGGCGGGTGTCCACGGCTTTCTGTGTGCGGCGCTCGCCCCACTCGATGAGCTGGCCGGTGCGAAGCTGGACGCCGTCGCAGACGCGCAGTGCGCGTTGGTAGCGGTGGGGGCCGGTATCCGGGATTCCGTCATACCAATATTGGCGGTGAACGCGGTTGCCCACCTGGGTTTCAATCATCGAACCGAGGGAGCTGACCACTTCGGGTAAATCAATCTCTAGCTGGGCACGGGCGCCCGTCTCCCAGGAGTTATAGAAACTGGCGAGTAGATATGACGTGTCAACGAAGACAAGTGTTCGTTCAAGCATGGCTCCTAAATTCCGTTCTATTTCTTCTAACTAATTTTCTTAGGTCACTTCTGTGAGGTCTTCCAGCCTACGGCCGGTGTAGTCCAGTGTGCCCCATTAGTCACAAAACGTCGATAACCTTGAGGAAATTCCCAGGTCAAAGATATGGAATGGGAAGACCTTGCCCTGGCCGAAGGTTGGTTATATGGTTAGTTACATGAGTAACCAACCAGCTAAGGGGTCTGCATGGACAATTCCGCGCAGCCGCTCTTTCGTCAGATAGCGGTGCTCATCGAGGACGCCATCATCGAGGGCACTCTCGCCGAGGGTGCCCAGGCACCGTCCACGAATGAGCTCGCCGCCTTCCACAGCATCAACCCCGCGACCGCCCGCAAGGGGCTGACCCTCCTCGTGGATCTCGGAATCCTCGAAAAACGCCGAGGCATCGGCATGTTCGTCACCTCTGGCGCCGCCGAACTGATCCGGGCGCGGCGTCGCCAGGAATTCGCAGCCGAGTACGCCGCGCCGCTTATCGACGAAGCCGTGCGCCTGGGCTATACCCGCCAGCAACTCCATGACCTCATCGACCTTGTCGCAGAAAGTCGAGGACTCTACTCATGATTTCTACTCCGCACTTCACCTTCGACGACGGCCTCACGCACGGCCTCGTCGGCCCCAACGGCATTGGCAAAACCACCTTGCTGCGTAAAATCGCCGGTCAGCTGAATGCTTCCGGCATCACCGTCGATGGTGACAAGCCCTACGACAATGAAAAAGTCCTCAACAAGATCGTGCTCATGGGTATCGATAACCCCCTGCCCGAAGGCTGGAACCTGAAGAAGGTCTTCACTGTATCCAGCCTGCGCTGGACCACCTGGAACAAGGAGCGCGCCGAGGAATTGGTCGAGCGCTTCGAGCTTCCGATGAAGAATTACTCGGGCCTCTCCCGCGGGCAAAAGTCCGCAGCGAGCTTCATCGTTGCCGTGGCCTCGGGGGTGCCGTACATGCTTCTCGACGAACCCTACCTCGGCCTCGACGCCGCCAAGCGGGAGGTGTTCTACGAGGTCTTGCGTGAAGAGCACGGCCGCACCATTATCGTCTCCACCCACCACCTCAACGAGCTTTCCGGTTTGCTCGATACCGTAGCCCTGATGGGGGACAACCCCTTGTCCGGCCCCATCGATGAGTTCATCGAGGGTGTCGTCCAGCTCACTGGCTCTGCCGAAGCCCTCGATCGCGCGCTGGGGCGCCTGCAGCTCCCGGTGCTTGAGCGCGAAACCTCAGCCGTAGCCGACCGCGCGCTTGTCGACGCCCGCCCCAACCACACCGCCAACGTCTTTGCCATGGCCCAGGAAATGGGGCTGCGCGCCGCCCAGGTATCCCTTGAACAGGCAGTTCTGGCACTGGGGGAGGCATGATGAAGCTCTATAGACATATGGCGCTGAGCTGGAACAGCTTCTTCTACGCTTTGTGGATTGTCATCCTTCCGGTGCTGGGAATGGGCCGCGGGCAAGGGTGGGCCATTGGTTACTCACTCTTTATGGTCCTTATGGTTTACCTTTCGCAGCCTGACTTCACGCGTTACCTGACCTTTGGCCTCAGTACCCGTATCTGGAACGGACACCGGCGCATCAATGCCACCCTGACGCTTTTACTGATTCTTGTTAGCGCGCCCTTCGCCTTTCCGTGGTGGGTTCTCATTGCCCCAGCGGCAACGTGGATCGTGTGCATGGTGAAGCGCTTCGAGCCTTCACGACTGACAAGTAGCTCCCTTATTGCGGGCAGTGATGGTGATTCTTCGACGGGCTGGTTCTCTGCCTCCCCGGTTTCCCAGATTGTGTTGCGCCCTCAAGCTCGCGCGTGGATGTGGGCTGCATTCGGTATAGCCATCGGAACTGCGATAAACATCGTGGTGAGCAAGCTGTGGGATACCGGCGTGGGCATCGTAGGCGCCATAGTCACGTTGATTGTCCTGCCGCTAGTGGCTGACACGGTTCGCAGTTCGATGAAGGATGCGATGACCTTTGGCGTTCCACGCGCGGCCTGGTCCAAAGCGACGTTATTGTGTACCGCGATTCCAGTGGGCTTGGGAGCTGTCACTGATGTGGTGACGTTGATGTGGACCGGAAGCCTCGCCGGATTCACCATCGTTCCCCTTGCAATGGCTGCCGTTCTCGTGAGCTTTGCGATCACCGACAAAGAGACATGGCCCTATACGGCTGTCACGGTCGGAGCCATTGCTGCCGTGTTGCTTGCGTGGCTACTTAACTCTGAGATCTCTGTGTGGTGGACGCTCACAGGGATGGCAATCATCTACGTCGTGTGGGTTGCCGCGTATCCCCGGATGGCTAAAAAGACCAACGTGTTTAGCCCGGGCCTCATGGGCTGGTTTGGGGCACACTGAGCGCCATCCAATGTCTGCGTTAAAAGGTTGTTTTAGTGCACTTCAAGAAGGGGTAAAAACCTTCATTGAAGTGCATATTTGTGTTTTATCAAGGCCGTGTGTAACTTTATATGAGTCAGCGCGACCGACAGCGCCCCACAGGAACTGAAGTTCTTGGAGAGTGGCGGTAGGAAAACAGGCCCTGACAACAAATATTTTCTTTACTCGCAGTACTGCGTTTCGCTCAAGGCGGTCCGTATGACTGTGTGGTGACGATGTCTGAGAACTCAATAGTGTGCCAATGTACTTTTT
>NZ_KV818337.1:0-336 GCF_001814885.1 Corynebacterium sp. HMSC068G04
GCCCCACGCTTATGCGAAACCTGGTGGGTTGCCACGGTCGTCCCCTGATCAAAGACGGTCAAGACCTGGCCTGTGATGCGCACATCGACAGTGCGGCCAACAAGCTGGTGCGGGACGGAGTAGCGCACGGTTGCAACCGTGATATGGAAATCAGGGGCCACTTTCGCGCGCTTCCACTCGGTGTGCTGCCATGGGGTTGTCGGCAGGTCAGCAAGGAGATGCTGCTCGTGTTCTTCGAAGAGATCCCTGCGGCTGATGTGCTGACTGCGAAACGGCACGGACCTGTTGATTGCATCGACTAAGTCCACAATCTTTCCGTTGAGCTCGTCCAAGTCA
>NZ_KV818338.1:0-81794 GCF_001814885.1 Corynebacterium sp. HMSC068G04
AATAGGGTGTCCACTAAACGAGGGTAACCTCACTCCCAATAATCACGTAAACCAACAAGTGCTGGCCTCTACACACCACAGGGTCAGCACTTGTTGTCTATTCACCCCGACTCACTCCGATTAGCTGCAGGTAATCTTCACTTCGAATGGCTTCGTTTCCCCAGTGGTTGGATTACTCCCATTAGACAAAAGGCCTTCACCCGACATCGTGTAGGTGTCGCCTTCCTTCGATGCCGTGGCGGAACCCATCGGGCTGCTCTCGGCGTATGCCAGCGTGTTACCCTCCCCATCTACCATTCCGAGAGCCTTGACCGTTAGGTTTTCATCAGTACTAAGCACGGCGGTAATGCCGGCTGTACCAGCCCCTTCGGGTGCTACGGTCAGGTTCATCGAACCAGCTGCCTCTTGGCATAGGATAGTTTCGTTTTCTACCTCGATCGCCTTTCCATCGACAGTGGCTTCATAGCTGCCGCCTGTTGAACCGGACTGATCGTCTGATCCTGCAGTGGACTCTGCGTCGGAGTCAGTGCTATCGGCAGACTCTGAGGTTGCGGCGGAATCTACGTTGGTGTCTTCGGAAGTTTGCTCTCCTCCAGCTGCAGCTTGGGTGGTATCAACTGCTGATTTCTCGCTGACGTCACTGTCAGATTGTGAACACGCGGCGAGCGTTGTCAACGCGATAGCCGCTACAAGAGACGTAATAGACTTGGCTATTTTCATTGGCTTTCCCTTCTTTGAGTTTGGCCACTCATGCGTGACGCAGGTAACACAAACACTAGTGAAGGTTCGTTTAGCGGGGCGCAGACATGCTCCCCCACGCAGGGGTAATCATTCTCAATGGTGTTGATCAATGAAGAGTGACGCCCCCTACGACTAGTCCACTCCACTGACCGCTTGACCCTCACACAATGTGAGGGTTTAGTTTGGTTCTATGAAGATCTCAGACGTTGCCGCGGTCGCTGGTTGCTCAGTGCGATCCGTGCGCCATTTGCACGAGACAGGTGCGGTTCCCGAACCAGCACGCACCAGCGGAAACTATCGCGATTACTCGATCTCTGATCTCGCCGCAGTTGTTCGTGCGCGAGCGCTGATCGACGCCGGCGTTGCCGTCGCTGATGTCTCCTCTCCCGACGCCATCGAGCGCTCGTTCGCCATTGTGGACGAAAGAATCGCTCGTCTGCAGCGACAACGTGAGAAGCTGCGTGCTTTAGCCGCAGCACCTCATGGAACCCCCAACGATATTCGAGAGTCCTTGAGCGAAGTTATCGAAGACCCAGCAATGCTGCAGCTGGAATTGGACTCCTGGGATCTCATGGCGCTTACCGGCGTCGCTACATCAGCGACCTGGGAACAGCTTCGAAAGAACCTCGCTGACGACGATTGCCGTGCAGTTCTCCGCAGAGTTGAAACTTTGTGGCGAGAGCTTGGCTCGCTGTCCCCGCGTGATTGTCGGGTTGCGCTTATCGTCGAGAAGCTGCGCAACGTGAGCGAACACGGGTTGATGCGAGGAATCTACCCAACGCTGCAGCCTGGGAACGCTTTGCTCACCGTGACTGATGCGCCGACGACTGGTGCGCAAGGTGTAGCACTCGAGGCTTTGGCTGGAGGATCACGTGACTAGCATCTGGCGATGTGTAGAAAGGCATCCTGGATTTCGCCTTGCCAAGTATGAATTGGGCCTCTACCGGGATCTGTGGCGCTGGATGCGAGGACAAACGCTACTTCCAGTTGGCGCCGTGGCACTTCCCCACCCTCCTGGAAGGCTCCACATGCTTGGCTTCATCACCGCGATATTGCTGGTTGAAATGGTAGTTGTTCACCTTCTT
This sequence comes from Corynebacterium sp. HMSC068G04, assembly GCF_001814885.1. Lineage (NCBI taxonomy): Bacteria > Bacillati > Actinomycetota > Actinomycetes > Mycobacteriales > Corynebacteriaceae > Corynebacterium > Corynebacterium sp. HMSC068G04. The sequence continues at coordinate 1,827 of NZ_KV818338.1, forward strand.
TTACCTGCGGGCGTTCTGCGAATTGTGGCATTGCTGTTGTCGCTGTGGGCCATCATCTTTGTGTGGGGCCTGATTGCCGCTGAACGCATTCGCCCCAGTTATGTCACCGAAGACCTCACGGTTTTGCGGCGCGGGAAAACAATCTTCGTTGAGGTACCGATGGCTTTTGTCCGCACCACACAGGCGGACCGCACCTTCGAATCAGCGGTTATCCTAAGCAACGACGAGCTCATAGTAGGCGGCCCAGCCGGGACCGATACTCTCCTCGACCTCAGTGAGCCGGTCCAAGCATCACCAGACCGCTACCCATGGCAGCGTGTTCGCTCGATGGAGGTTACGAAGGTGCGCTTTTATGGTGCTGCTTCTCGGTAGTCGCCAGCGTTGCGTAGTTGCTCCTCAAGCTCCGCAATCATTGGCAAGGCCAGCTCCGCGCGTTCGGCATCAATTCCCCACTTCTCCGGTTCACTGCGGACCATGTGGGCTGTGGCCTTGAGAAAGCGGGCGAAGTTTTCCACGACGGCGCGGTTGTTGTTGCGCACGCCTTCGGTAAGCACGGTATTGCTTAGCCTTTCGATCCAGATTTCGAGGATGTGAGTCGAGGTGCTTTTGCCAATTGTGGTGCAGGCAGCACGCGCAAGCCGCAAGCCCTCATCGTCATGCCACACTCCTCCGGGGGCGCGAAGGCGGCACGAGATGATCGCTGCGCCTTCGACGGCAGGGATCCTCCCCTTGCGAACACAGGTTTCTACATAGTCAGCGCCGCAACCAACGGCCATAATAGGGCCGATGTCTTTAACAATGCCGCGTGTGTCATCCTCCGTGACATACCACGCGCGGAAGGTGAGGTAGTCCTCATAGCGGAAGTGGCCTGCCTCCGCCAGCACGTTGAGCAACCGAGCGGACAAAGCCTTCGTCCACACCTTGTCTGTACGCAGGTAGCCGCTGAGGCGTTCACGAATTTGATCAAGATGGTCATCCCACTGACCAGACTCAATGCCCTCTTTCAATTCGGTATAGGCCCAGTCCACGCGGACCTCAGGTCGTTTGCTCACTAATCCGGTGAGCAACGGTTCAATAACGGAATCGAGGTTATTGGCGGTGTTCATGACTTCTTCCTCTCCTGCGGCAGCACGCCGGGGTCTGACCACTTCTAGACCCTGTGCGTGGGAAGCGGAAGGACCCAAGAGAAGAGTCTTGAGCGGTGTGTGGTTGTGGCCCCGATTCTAGCGCACTATAGGTTTACTGGAAGACCAAGAAGAGATGCTGCGCGCAGAAATTCTCGATGGGCGGTGCCAACATCGACGGCGGTAACCAGCGCGGCATTAGCGGCCCGATCCCAGTGACCGCGCAGGTCCGCCACGCTCGTTCCGCGCAACCATTCCGGTTCACTGACTACCCGTACGGTGGTCGCGGTGGAAAAGAACGGGACCTTCTGCAACGCCACCATGCAGGTGAGCAGATCATGTATCTGAGCCTGATAACCCGAGCCGTGCGCCTCGTGGAACTCGAAGTAGAAGCGCATGATCTCCGGTAGAACGTCCGCCACTGGGTGCTGCGCGAGCGCTTCACGCAGCCGTTCCAGCTGCGTCGGGCCGAGGAGCATCGTCTCAGTGACGTTGAGTGGGCACAGCGTGGTGGGCCTTGAGGTGGATTCAAAGAAGTCGCGCGCAGCATGCGGGTCGACCCAGAAGTTCCACTCCGCCGTTGGCGTGGTGTTGCCGGGATAGTTCACAGCACCACCCATGATGGTGACACCGGAGAAGCAGGCGTAGTCGGCAGCGTGCTCCGCAGCAAAGTGCGCGGCATTGGTCAATGGTCCGGTCACGATGAGCTGCGCGTTGCGGTCCGCAGCTTCGGTCCAAATGCTGGTCCACTCGGCAGGCTCAGCACTAGCGTGCCCCTCCGGCACGCTCAGGTACCCAAGACCGCTTGGGCCGTGAGTTTCCGGAGTGGTTACCAGCTCCACCTGGCTGGGCTCCGGAAGCCCCGCCGCGACGGGCACCTCATCCAGGCCACACAGTTGCAGGATGTAGGCAGCATTGCGGGTGGTCTGTTCAATCCCGACGTTTCCAGCGGTGGTAGTAACACCGACCAGTTCGATCTCTCCGGCGCGGTGAAGCGCGGCGAGGTAGATCAACGCTAGGGCATCGTCGATACCGGGGTCGCAATCAAGGAGAACAGGCTGGGCAGTCATGCCCGAAATTCTATTAGGCCAATTCCACGATCTCCATGTACTCGTCGTTCCACAAATCCTCATCGCCATCGGGCATGATGATGACGCGCTCCGGCTTGAGTGCCTTGACCGCACCTGGGTCGTGAGTAACCAAGACCACGGCACCTGTGTAGGTGCCTAGGGCATCGAGCACCTGCTCGCGGGACTGGGGGTCTAGGTTGTTCGTGGGCTCGTCGAGAAGCAGCACGTTGGCGCGTGAGGACACCAGCGTTGCCAGCGACAGTCGGGTTTTCTCACCACCGGAGAGCGTTCCGGCAGGCTGTTCCAACTTGTCACCGGAGAACATGAAGGCGCCCAGCAGTCCACGCAAGTCCTGCTGGCCGGCATCCGGGCAGGCCTCGATGGTGTTTTCCCACACGGTTTTGTCTGGGTCGATGTTGTCGTGCTCCTGAGCAAAGTAACCGATGCGCAGGCCGTGCCCGGAGACGATGCCGCCTTCGCCATCGGTGCGCTCCACGCCCGCCAGAAGCTTGAGCAGAGTCGTCTTGCCCGCACCGTTATAGCCCAGCACAACCACGCGGGAACCCTTGTCGATGGCCAAATCGACACCGGCAAAAACCTCCAGCGAGCCATACATCTTTGTCAGGCCCTTGGCGTTCATCGGAGTCTTGCCGCAGGGAGCAGGTTCGGGGAACTTGATGTGGGCAACCTTATCGGCCACGCGGACGTCATCAAGCTCGTTCATCATGCGCTCTGCACGGTGCAGCATCTGCTTGGCGGCGGCGGCCTTCGTGGCCTTCGCTCCCAACTTGGCGGCTTGCTTGTGCAGGGCTGCGGCTTTCTTTTCCGCGTTGGCGCGCTCGCGGCGGCGACGAGCCTCATCGGTGGCGCGGGCATCAAGGTACTTCTTAAAGCCCATGTTGTAGACGTCTGCTTCGGCGCGAACGGCATCGAGGAACCAAACCTTGTTGCACACGGCCTCCAGCAGATCGACGTCGTGCGAAATCATCACGAGGCCACCCTCATGCTTGGACAGAAAGCCGCGCAGCCACGTAATCGAGTCCGCGTCGAGGTGGTTGGTGGGCTCGTCGAGAAGCAGCGTTGTCTGGGACTTGCCTGACCCAGCCGAAGCTGCGAAGAGAATTTGCGCCAGCTCCACGCGGCGGCGCTGACCGCCGGACAGCGTCTTAAGCTGCTGGTCGAGCACACGCTGCGGCAGCCCCAAGTTATCGCAGATCTGCGCGCATTCGGAGTCCGCCTCATAGCCACCTAAGGTGTGGTACTCCTCCTCCAGGCGGGAGAACTTACGAATGGCCTTGTCGCGGAATTTATCGTCCGTGGCGGTTTCCATCAGCTCTTGTTGCTTGGCCATGCGGCGCTTGATCTCATCCAAACCGCGCGCAGAGAGTACGCGCTCACGCGCAGTCTGCTCAATATTGCCCTCGCGGGAATCCTGCGGCAGGTAACCAATGGGACCTGATCGCGTCACCGAGCCACCATAGGGCTCGGTCTCCCCCGCCAGGATGCGCATGGTGGTCGTCTTGCCCGCGCCGTTGCGCCCGACCAGGCCGATGCGATCCCCCGGCTGCACGCGAAGGTGCTGGCCGGGGGCGTCGAGAAGCGTGCGTGCGCCCACGCGCACCTCGAAATCATTGGTCACAATCACGTCGAAACAGTCTAGCAACCAGGGTAGTTAATCCCGAACCGGCGGCAAGGACGCTTCAGCTTGTATCTGGGAATCCAGAGTGAAGAGCACCTTGGAAAACCTGGTTCCTGTTCGGCGCGTTTCACTTATGCATGAAGTTCGATGTGACTAGATTGGCGTCATGAGCACATCAGACACATCGAGATCTCCATTAATCCTCGCGATTACCGCATGTCCGACCGGAATCGCCCACACCTACATGGCCGCTGAGAACCTGGAGGCTGCTGCCGCTGAACTGGGTTACCGCATCAAGATTGAGACACATGGTTCAATTGGCGTCGAAGGCACTTTTAGCTCTCAGGACATCGAGGAAGCCGATGCCATCGTGATCGGTGCCGACACCGTCATTGCAAAGGACCGCTTTCGCGGAAAGCGCCTAGCAGCCACTGGTGTCGATGAAGCTATTAAGCATCCAAAGGAACTCCTCACTCGCGCACTGTCAGCGGCGAAGTGGCAAGAGGAGACTTCGAGCGAAGCGGTACAAGGGAATCAAGGCGTAGAGACCTCCGGCAGCGCCACTGGGTTCCGTGCCGTGAGTGAGACCCTCTACAAGGCGCTAATGAATGGTGTCTCCCACATGATTCCGTTCGTGGTCACCGGTGGTCTCCTCATCGCGGTAGCACTCTCAATCGGAGGAACACCCACGCCCGAGGGCCTGGCTATCCCCGAAGACTCCTTCTGGAACACCCTGAATGAGCTTGGCGGCCTAGCCTTTTCTCTCATGGTGCCGATCCTTTCCGGTTATATCGCGGTCGGCATTGCGGACCGCCCCGGTTTAGCGCCGGGACTCATCACTGGTCTTATCGCTACGACCGGCTCGCTTTACGGCTCTGAAGCTGGAGCGGGCTTCCTAGGCGGCATCGTCACAGGCATCCTGTCAGGCTACGTAGCCCTGGGAATCAAAAAGATTCCCGTTAATAAGTACATCGCCCCGATTTGGCCGATCATCGTTATTCCGATCTTCACCACACTCATCGTGGGGCTAATCTTTATCTACTTTGTCGGTGCGCCAGTAGCCGGCGCCTTTGAAGCCATGACCGAGTACCTCGCCGGGATGGAAGGCTCCTCTGTCATTGTCCTCGGTCTCGTCATTGGCGCGATGATCGCTTTCGACATGGGCGGTCCCTTTAATAAAACTGCCTTCCTGTTCGGCGGGGGCATGATTGCAGCCGGCAATGCGGCTCCGATGGGCATGGCGGCTACCGCCATCGCTGTACCGCCCCTGGCGGTGGGTGTTGCGACCCTCGTACGCCGTGCTTGGTTCAATAAGGCGGAGAAGGACGCCGGTATCGCCGCGCTCTTCATGGGGTTCTTTGGCATCACTGAAGGCGCTATCCCTCTTGCGGCGGCACGCCCGCTGCAGGTCATCCCAGCCAACGTCATCGGTGGTGCGGTAGCAGGCGCCCTGGCAGGTGCATTCGGGGTCAAGGACCATGTCATGCATGGTGGCCCCATCGTTGCTGTGCTCGGGGCTGTCGACAACGTCGTGGGCTTCTTCATCGCACTGCTTATTGGTGTCGTTGTCTGTGCTTCCGTCATGCTTCTGTTGATCGGACTTACCCAAAATAGAAAGGCCCAGAGTAAGAATGAGAGCTCTGGTGAACGGGGTGAAGCGGGCATAGCTAAGGAGGATGTGTCAGAAGCACCGGTCCAGGAAGAACCTTTGCTTTCTGCCGACACGGTGAGCCTTGACCAAGACCTTGGCACGAATCGCAAGGAAACGATCGATTCGCTAGTCCAGCTTGTCTCCCCTCGGCTTTCTGATCCTTCCGCAGTTATCACTACGGCCCTAGAGCGGGAAGCGAAGCATTCGACCGGTGTGGGGCATGGTGTGGCTATCCCACATGCTCGTTCCGCGGGAGTGACAGTGCCGACTTTGGCCTTTGCTCGTCTTCCCGAGGGGATTACGTGGGCAGAGGGCGAGGAACCAACGACGTTGGTCTTCCTCATTGCAGTGCCTGAGGACGCCGGCAAGCAGCACCTCAAGCTGCTTTCCAAGCTGGCGCGGGCAATCATGAAGGATGATTTCCGTACTCGCCTACAATCCGCCGCATCCAAGGATGAAGCGGTGGACATCATCTCCTCGGCTTTGGATCCGGCGTCCTCACCCGCTTCGTCATAGCAGTGAGTACTCAAGCTCTTAAAGCTACTTAAAATACCGCGCATTATGGAAAAAGAAACCGCCAGCCCGAGTGCGCAAGGTCATGTTGTGAAGACCTTAGGCGCCTCGGGCTGACGGTAATGGGGACTTGCAGCCGAAACTAGACGGCGAAGCCGAGGGCCTGGAGCATCTCGCGGCCCTCCTCGGTAATCATGTTCGGGCCCCACGGCGGCATCCAGACCCAGTTGAGCTGGACTGCCTCGGCGAGCTTGTTGCCTACGATGACATCCTCGATCTGTTCGCCGATGACATCGGTGAGAGGACAGGCCGGGGAGGTCAGCGTCATGTTAATGACGCAGGTGTTCTTGCCGTCAATATCGTCGAGCCAGACGTCATAGACCAAGCCCAGATCAACGATGTTGATTCCAAGCTCTGGGTCGATGACATCACGAAGGTACTCGGTGATATCGAAGGTCTTCGCAATCTGCTCTTCGGTCTGTTCAGGCTTGACAGCAGCGCCATCGAAGGAGGCATTCTGGTCCTGGTAAGGATCGGTGCTGCCACCGGTGGTTTCAGTGTTATCAGCCATCTACTTCTCCAATTCGTTCAACGCTTCCACGGTGGCGGCTTGGAAAGCCTTCCACCCGAGGAGAGCGCACTTAACACGGGCGGGGAACTTGGCTACGCCGGCGAAGGCGATGCCGTCCCCGATGATCTCGTCGTCACCTTCCACTTCGCCGCGGGAGGTCACCATCCTCTCGAATTCGGCCAGCTTGGCGTTTGCCTCCTCGAGGGGGATGCCGACGATTTCCTCCGCCATAACAGAGGTCGAGGCCTGCGAAATGGAGCATCCCTCGGCGTCGTAGGACACGTCCTCGACGGTTGCGCCGTCGGGGGAAAGCTTCACGCGGAGGGTGAGTTCATCACCGCAGGAAGGGTTGACGTGGTGAACTTCTGCCTGGCCTTCGCGCAGGCCAGAGAATTTCGGGTTCTTGTAGTGGTCCAGGATGACGTCCTGGTACATGGAATCTAGGTTCATTCGCTCACTCCAAAGAAGGTGCGGGCAGCCCGCACCGCCTCTATGAGGGCGTCGACCTCGTCCTCAGTGTTGTACAGGTAAAAGCTAGCGCGTGCGGTCGAATTAGCCTGGCACGCGCGGTGCAGCGGCCACGCACAGTGGTGGCCGGTGCGGATGGATACGCCATGAGAGTCAAGAACCTGGCCTAGGTCATGCGGATGGATCCCATCCACGATGAAGGAGACCGTTCCTCCGCGATCCTCGGTGTTTTCAGGCCCGATGATACGCACGCCGGGGATCTCGGCAAGCTTCTGCAAGGCCAGTGCAGTGAGTTTCTGCTCGTGGGCGTGGATGGCCTCCATGCCCACCTCGCTCAAGAACTTCACTGCTGCACCAAGGCCCACAACCTGGCTGGTCATTTGGGTTCCGGCCTCGAAGCGGGTGGGTGGCGCGGCAAACGTCGAGCCTTCCATCTTGACTACTTCGATCATGGAACCGCCGGTGAGGAAAGGCGGCAGCTGCGCCAGCAGCTCTTGCTTACCGTAGAGCACGCCCACGCCGGTCGGCCCGCACATCTTGTGCCCAGAGAACGCGGCAAAATCCACATCAAGTTCGTGGAAATCCACCGGCATGTGCGGCACCGACTGGCAGGCGTCGAGAACCACCATGGCACCTACGGCACGGGCACGACGTACCAACTCTGCGACGGGAGCCACGGCCCCGGTCACGTTGGACTGGTGGGTAAAAGCCACGACCTTCACGGAGTCATCGAGCTCAAGCGAATCGAGATCAATGCGGCCGTCCTCGGTCATGGAGTACCACTTCAGCGTCGCGCCGGTGCGCTGGCACAGCTCTTGCCACGGCACCAAGTTCGCGTGGTGCTCCAGTTCGGTGACCACGACGGTATCGCCCTCACCGACATAAAGCTCGCCGGCGCGCTCATCACTGAGCACGTAGGCAACCTCATTGAGCGCTTCAGTGGCGTTCTTGGTGAAGGCAATCTCATCGCGGTCGGCACCAACGAAGGCGGCGATGGCCTGGCGAGCGGACTCGTACGCGTCATCGGCCTCCTCCGCCAGCTGGTAGGAACCGCGGTGCACCGGAGCGTTGGTGCCGAGCACGAACTCCTCCTCGGCCTTCCATACCGGCAGGGGACGTTGCGAGGTCGCTCCCGAATCCAGGTACACCAAAGGTTTACCGTCGCGCACCGTGCGCGAGAGGATAGGGAATTGTTCCCGAATCGCATTAACGTCTAGTTCAGGCATAGGTCCTTGTGCTCGGTTCTTTTTCTCTAGCGTGTCGTGGTGTGGTCTGTCGTGGTGTTACCGGGGTCGGCGGTACAGCCTACTTGAGGAACTGCTCGTAGCCGTCTGCCTCAAGCTGGTCAGCCAGCTCGGCGCCGCCGGTCTTGATGATCTGTCCGTCGGCGAAGACGTGAACGAAGTCCGGGACAACGTAGTTGAGGATGCGCTTGTAGTGCGTGATGAGGAGGATGCCGCCGTTGGTCTCCTCCTGATAGCTGTTGATGCCATCGGAGACGACGCGCAGGGCGTCGACGTCCAGGCCGGAGTCGGTCTCGTCCATGACGGCGAACTTCGGTTTGAGGATGTCGAGCTGCATGACCTCGTGGCGCTTCTTCTCACCACCGGAGAAGCCCTCGTTCACGGAGCGGTGTGCAAAGGACTTATCGATGGCCAGCTTCTCGCGGGCCTCGGTGAGCTCCTTGTTCCACTCGCGCAGCTTCGGAGCCTCGCCACGGATAGCGGTCACGGCGGAGCGCATGAACTGCGACATCTTCACGCCCGGCACCTCAGTCGGGTACTGCATGGCCAGGAAAAGACCAGCGCGGGCGCGCTCGTCGACTTCCATCTCGAGGATGTTCTCGCCGTCGAGAAGCACCTCGCCCTCGGTCACCTCATACTTGGGGTGACCGGCGATAACGTAGGACAGGGTGGACTTGCCGGAGCCGTTGGGGCCCATGACGGCGTGGGTCTCACCGGAATTGATGGTGAGGTTGACACCCTTGAGGATCGGCGTGGGCTCACCGTCCTCCTCGTGTGGGAGCACCTGCGCGTGGAGATTCTTGATTTCCAGAGTAGACATTGAGTTGGTACCTGCTTTCGGGAAGTTTTAAGCGTTGATCTTGGCGAGCTCGTCGACGACGCGGGATTCCAGATCCTCGCGCAGGGACTCGACCGGGATGCGGGAGATGACTTCGGAGAAGAAGCCGCGGATGATGAGGCGGCGTGCCTCGGCGGCAGGAATACCGCGGGACATGAGGTAGAACAGCTCAAGGTCATCGAAGCGGCCCACCGTTGCGGCGTGGCCAGCACCGACGATCTCACCGGTCTGGATCTCCAGGTTCGGGATGGCGTCAGCGCGCGCACCCTCGGTGAGGATCAAGTTGTTGTTCGTCTCATAGGTGTCCGTGTTGTTCGCATTCTTGCGGATGAGCACGTCACCGACCCAGCAGGTGCGGGCCTCCGGGGTGCGGGAGGCGGAGCCGGCCTCGGCCTTCTGCGCAGCAGTAGCACCCTGCAGAGCGCCCTTGTAGAAGACGCGAGAGCGGCAGTTCGGCACGTCGTGGTCCACCAGCAGGCGGTTCTCGAAGTACTGGCCGGCATCAGCAAAGTAGACGCCGAGCAGCTCGGCATCGCCACCGGGGCCATCGAAAACTACGCGCGGAACAAGGCGCACAATCTCGCCGCCAAAGATGGCGGTGTTGTGGCGCAGTACGGCGTCGCGGCCCACCTTCGCAATCTGATGGGACAGGTGCACTGCATCGTCTTCCCAGTCGGCGTCGACGACGACGGTGACCTGGGAGCCGTCGCCCAGCACGAACTCCACGTTGTCTGCGTGGGTACCGGAACCGACGTACTTAAGAACGATGGTGACCTCCGCGTGATTGCCCACGTGGATGGAGGTCGCACCAAAGGAGGTCACGCCCTCACCAGCGCCGGTGATGGTGATCTCCACCGGCTTATCCAGTCGTGCATCGGCGTCAACGCTGACGATCTGCGCCTCCGGCATGGAGCACCAGGCCTGAGCTGCAACGCGGTCAGCAGGTGCACCGGCGGTGCCGAGGCGGTCGTCGTCAGGCGCCACGGTCTCGGCCGTTACGCCCTCCGGGGCCACCACGTCAATCTTCTGGGCGGTTGCCGGCGCGAACTCACCATTGTGCAGCCCGCGAAGGTTACGCAAGGAGATGAAACGCCAGACCTCGTCGCGGCCGTGCGGGACCGGGAAGTCCTCGACATCGAAGGAGGTGAACTGGTCTCCCTTAGTGACGTCAGCCGGATTAAATTCGTTGGAAGCTACCACTTAGCCCACCGATCCTTCCATCTGCAGCTCGATAAGACGGTTCAGCTCCAGCGCGTATTCCATCGGGAGCTCCTTAGCAATCGGCTCGACGAAGCCGCGCACAATCATCGCCATGGCCTCTTCCTCAGCGATACCGCGGGACATGAGGTAGAACAGCTGCTCCTCAGAGACCTGGGAGACCGTTGCCTCGTGGCCGAGGGTGACGTGATCATTGCGGATGTCGTTGTACGGATACGTGTCCGACCTCGAGTCATTGTCCACAAGCAAGGCATCACACTCGACGTTGGCAGCGGAGTTCGTAGCGTTAGCGTTGCCCTGCACCAAGCCGCGGTAGGCCGCGCGGCCGCCGTTGCGGGCCACGGACTTCGAGACGATGTTGGAGGAGGTGTTCGGCGCCATGTGGATCATCTTGGAGCCGGTGTCCTGGACCTGGTTATCGCCAGCAAAGGCCAGGGAGAGTACCTCACCCTTGGCGTGCTCGCCGGTAAGCCAGCAGGACGGGTACTTCATAGTGACCTTGGAGCCGATGTTGCCATCGACCCATTCCATGGTGCCGCCCTCTTCGACCTTGGCGCGCTGGGTCACCAGGTTGTAGACGTTGGTGGACCAGTTCTGAATGGTGGTGTAGCGGCAGCGGCCGCCCTTCTTCACGATGATCTCGATGACACCGGTGTGCAGCGAATCCGAGTTGTAGATCGGCGCGGTGCACCCCTCGATGTAGTGAACGTAGGCGCCCTCCTCCACGATGATGAGGGTGCGCTCGAACTGGCCCATGTTCTCGGTGTTAATGCGGAAGTAGGCCTGCAGCGGAATATCCACGTGGACGCCCTTCGGAACGTACACGAAGGAACCACCGGACCAGCAGGCGTTATTCAGCGCGGAGAACTTGTTGTCGCCGGCCGGAATCACGGTGCCGAAGTATTCCTGGAGGATCTCCGGGTACTCGCGCACCGCGGTGTCGGTATCAACGAAGATAACGCCCTGGGCCTCCAGGTCCTCGCGGATCTTGTGGTAAACCACCTCGGACTCGTACTGCGCGGCAACACCGGAGACCAGACGCTTCTTCTCAGCATCCGGGATACCCAGCTTGTCGTAGGTCTCCTTAATGTCGTCCGGCAGGTCATCCCAGGTTTGGGCCTGCTTCTCGGTGGAGCGGACAAAGTACTTAATGTTGTCAAAGTCGATTCCGGACAGATCTGGGCCCCAGGTCGGAACTGGCTTCTTGTTGAAGACGCGCAGAGCCTTCAGACGGGACTCGAGCATCCACTCCGGCTCGTTCTTCTTCCGAGAAATATCGCGGACGACGTCCTCACTCAAACCGCGGTGTGCTGCCTGGCCGGCTTCGTCGGAATCGTGCCAGCCGTACTCATAGCCGCCGATAGAGGAGATGATCTCGTCATCGCTCATCTTGGTTTCAAGGCCTGGTGCCGGTTGTGCCTGTGTCAAAGCCCGCTCCTTTCTAGTTCGATTAGTTCTTCCCCGGCTCCGCCGCGGAAGGCGGGACTGGGGTTAAGGGGATATTCGTGGTGCAGATTCCATGACCATCCGCAATGGAGGCCAAGGGCTGCACATGTTTGCCTAATAGCGCGGAGAAGACTTCCTGTTCAGCTTCACACAACTCCGGATGCTCGGCCGCCACGTGGGCGACCGGGCAATGGTGCTGGCAAATCTGTACTCCGTTGCCCACCGACGTCACCGTGGCCGCGTAGCCATGCGCGTCGAGCACTTCGGCCAGCTGACGCGCCACCTCCGGAACGGATTCCTGATCTTCTACCAGGGGCTTCACGTCCTCCACGAGGCGCTCGAAGCGAGCCTTGGCGAAGCGACGAACCGCCTCCGGCCCGCCCGCTTCACGCAGTGCGGTGAGCGCTTCCGCCGCCAGCTGATCGTAGGCGTGCCCAAATTGGGCGCGGCCCTGATCCGTGAGGCGGAAATGCTTGGCGGGGCGACCACGGCCCACCGACTGCCCAGGGCGGGCTGATGGGCGGCGATGCACCACCTCGGTGAGTCCTTCCTCCACCAAAATGTCTAAGTGCCGACGGATGCCGGCTGCAGAGAGACCGAGACGTTCACCCAGATACGACGCCGTTACCGGGCCGTCTTTTAGGAGCAACAACATGACGTGTCGGCGGGTGTCGCCCTCAGTCGAGCGAGTCTCCCTAGGTAGCTCCTTCGTCACGGTGTACACCTCCTTGAATGAAACACTCTCTCTTTAGACAACACTAGTGTTCCTTAATTCATTCCCGATTTCCACTCTTTCATTCGTGTCGCGGGCAGCTCGTCCTCTCTCAGCACCGAGCGACTAAGGTAGACACTCATGAATATGGAGCGCGATTACACCCGATCGGGGCGATTGCACCGCGTCTTTTGGGGCGTGCGCGATGAACTCCCCCGCATGGGCCTGCCCGGATCCCGTTCCGCGCTCTTGCACCAAGATTTTCCAGATTCTTCCGACGGTGCAGAGGGCGCCGCGCTTGGCGACGTCCACCGCCACACCATCGCCCAGCTGCGCACGCTCTTTAGCCTCCGGTGGCTCGGCACCATTGGTGCGCTACTCATTGCGCTCGGCGGATTGGGCGCCGGTGCGCTTCCGGTGGTGGGCAACCCCTATGAGTCTCTGCCTTTTGGCTCGCTCATGACGCGGATGCTGCAGTCAGCCTCCGCCATCGTGTTCATCGGGGTCGGTTTCATGGTCACGGCGTGGATTTGCATGGCACCGCTGGTGGGCGCGCCCCTGCGCCTACAGAAGCCGGCCAAGGTTCGGCGCTTTAGCCACTCGCCCCGGGGGGTCACGCAGAGCCAGATGTGGCGCACCTGGCTAGGGTGGGTTCTCCCGCTTTTGGTGACCGCTCCCCTGTTCACGCAGGACATTTACTCCTACCTCGCTAACGGCTCCATCGTGCTCCAAGGCCTCGATCCCTATTCGGCGGGGCCGGTGGAGCTACTAGGCGCCGATAACGACCTGGCCCGCTCCGTCCCGTTCATCTGGGCGAACTCACCTTCCCCTTATGGCCCTGTGGCGCTAGGTGTAGCGGCGGTGGTCAGTTGGCTGACCAACGACTCCATTATCTGGGGTGTTGTCCTGCACCGGGTACTGTCCCTCGTCGGTATCATCGCCGCCGGTTGGGCCATCGCGCGGCTTGCTACGCGCTGCCGAGTATCCCCGGAGGCAGCGCTGTGGCTGGGCATCCTTAACCCTTTGACCATCCTCCACCTCGTCGGAGGCATCCACAATGAATCCTTCATGCTGGGGCTAGCTCTCGTCGGTGTGGAGCTGGGGTTGCGGGCGGTTAACGATTCCCACGAGGCCCGCTGGCGAGCATGGTCGCTGTTTATCGCATCTGGCGTCCTGATCTCGTGTGCCGGAATGGTCAAGGTGACTGGCTTTATCGGCCTCGGGTTCGTTGGCATGGCGGCGGCACGCAGGCTCGTCGACAAGCACGGCGTGTCCGGCGTGCGGGCAGTGCTGGGCGCCGGGGCCGCGCAGCTTCTCCTGCTTGCCACCTCCATCGCCGCAGTGACGGTACTCACGGGGATCGACATTGGTTGGGTCTTTGGCCAGGGCGGCGCGGCCACCATCCGGTCGTGGCTGTCTGCGACGACCTCCGTAGGCGTCGGCGCCGGCTTCCTTGGGATGCTGTTGGGATTGGGTGATCACACCGAGGCCATCCTCACCGTGACCCGGACTGTGGGCGTCATCATTGCCGCGGGCTTTATGATCCGCATGCTCTTTGCCACCTACCGCGGCGCCATCCACCCCGTGGGCGGCCTGGGGGTATCGACCTTCGTGCTCGTGGTGTTCTTTCCTGTCGTCCAACCCTGGTACATCCTGTGGGCGGTGCTGCCGCTGGCGGCCTGGGCCAACCGGCGCTTCTTCCGCATGGCTGTGATCATCTACTCCGGGTTCATGAGTTTCATCGTGCTTCCCCGCGGCCTCGGCCTTCCCCCAGGGACAGTCTTCGTCATTTACCTCGCCGCCTTGGTGACATTCCTCGTCCTCGCCGGCGTGGGGTGGGTTGCTTTGCGCAGGGCGGGCGTGCGTGTCCTAAACTAGCGATTCGTGACTACATCAGCTCTTGTCTTAGATAACGTCATGAAGACCTATGGCGACGTCAACGCAGTGAACGGGCTGAGTTTCCGCGCCAATTACGGCGAGATCCTGTGCTTGCTGGGCCCTAACGGTGCAGGTAAGACCACCACCATCGAGATGTGTGAGGGTTTCAAGAAGCCCACGTCGGGCCGCATCGAGGTGCTGGGGCTTAACCCCGCGCGCAATCCCGATGCCGTGCGCTCCCGCATCGGCATCATGCTGCAGGGCGGCGGCTCCTATTCCGGAATCAAAGTCAAGGAGATGCTTGAGCTTAGCGCCTCCTATAACGAGAATCCCTTGGACCCGGAGTGGCTGCTGGACACGCTCGGACTGCGCGGGGTGGCGAAGAGCAGCTACCGCCGCCTGTCCGGCGGGCAACAACAACGTCTCTCCCTAGCCCTAGCGATCATCGGGCGCCCAGAGTTGGTCTTTCTCGATGAACCCACCGCGGGCATGGATGCCCAGTCGCGCCTTGCCGTGTGGGACCTCATCCGCGCCCTCCGGGCCGATGGCGTAACCGTCATCCTCACCACGCACCTCATGGATGAAGCGGAAGCGCTCAGCGACCGCGTCGTCATCATTGACCACGGACAACTCGTGGCGAGCGGCACCGCAGCATCGCTGACGGACTCGGACGATGTTCCGCAGGTGAATTTCGATACCGCAACACCGGTGGACCTCGAAGCACTGCGGGACGCCGGCATCGCGGCGGAAGCTCTCCGCCCCCTGCACTCCCGTCTCACCTCGGAGGCCAGCCCCGCCGGCATCGCAGCGCTGGCTTCATGCTTGGCCGCGCAAAACGTCATCCTCCGCAACCTGCACACCTCACACCGGAATCTCGAGGAAGTCTTCCTCGATCTCACGGGCCGCGACATGCGCAGCTAGAACCGCCCTCGGCCATTTAGCACGATTCTTTTATCAAGTTGTTTGAACAAGGAGAAGCTCCATGAGCACCTTCGCACCCGGCACTTTTAGCCCGCACCCGCAGCGCGTGGGCGTAGCGGCTATGGCACGTGCCCAAGGGGCTATCGAATCCAAGCTCATGCTGCGCCACGGTGAGCAGCAGCTGCTGAGCATCATCATCCCTGTGGCCATCCTGATCGGCGCCGCGACACTGCAAGACAGCACTGGCCACGGCGTGGAGGAAATCTTCCCCATGGTGCTGGCCGTTGCGGCGACCTCCTCCGGTTTCACGGGTCAGGCCATCTCCTTGGCCTTCGACCGTCGCTATGGTGCGCTGAAGCGCACAGGCGCTTCAGGCGTTCCTGCCTGGGCCATCGTGGTGGGAAAGATTCTCGCCGTGCTGTCGATGGTGGTGCTGCAGGTCCTTGTGCTGGGGACGATTGCCGCCTTCCTGGGGCTGCGGATCACCGCTGGGGGTGCGGCCATCGGTGTGCTCACGCTCGCCTTGGGTGTGGCTACGTTTACGGCCTTAGGCCTACTGCTCGGCGGCACACTGAGTTCGGAGGTGGTCTTGGCGGTGGCCAACCTCATTTGGTTCATCCTCCTCGGCACCGTCGGCTGGGTCATGTTTTCCCAGGGGCTCGGTGATAACGGGGTGTTCACCCTAGTGCCCACGGTGGCCATGGCCGCCGGTCTCGATACCGCCCTGAACGGGTCTTTCCCGGGCATTGAGCTCCTTGTACTCGTCGGGTGGTCAGCGGTGGCGTCGTTTGCCGCAGTGCGTTGGTTCCGCTTCGAGGGCTAAAAGTGATTCTTCTCCCTTGCGTGGTGTGACCCACCCGTCGATATTGGTTCCCGGATGGGGCCGGGCGGTAGGCTGAATAGCCGTGAGTACCGCCAATATTTCTTCTCAACGTCCCTTTGCGCCTGCCGGCGCGGCCTCTGGCCCGTCGCTAAAGACGCAGCGCATCGTCGCGCTCATCCTCCTGCTCTGCCAGGGTGGCATTACAGTGTCGGGTTCCATCGTGCGCGTAACCGGCTCCGGTCTTGGTTGCGTCACCTGGCCTAACTGCCACCCTGGTTCCTTGGTTCCCATCCAGGGCGCGGCTCCCATGCTCCACCAGGCCATTGAGTTCGGCAACCGCCTGCTGACCTTCGTTGTGGCGGCGGCGGCCATCGCCAGCATCGTGGTGGTCCACAAGGCGCAGCGTCGCAAGGAGCTCAAGGTCTATGCTTGGGCGGGGCTCGCAGGTATTTTCGTGCAGGCACTCATCGGCGCTCTGTCGGTCGTGCTGAAGCTTTCTTGGTGGAGTGTGGCAATTCACTTCCTCCCATCTATGGTCCTAGTGTGGATTGCGGCCATGCTGTTCTCCCGCATCAATGAACCCGATGACGGCACTCCCACTCGCCTCTTCCCCGCCGCCGTGCGCACGCTCGCGGTGGTGGCCACAGTAGCCCTGTCCATCGTTCTGCTGACCGGTACCTTTGTGACTGGCTCGGGTACCCACTCCGGTGATGCCGGTGTGGGCATGGAGGGACGCCTCGGCGTGGACACCTATGGCATGGCCATCATTCACGCGGTCTGCATGTACGTCTACTTAGCGCTGACACTCATCGTGGTCTTCCTCCTGCACCGCACCGGCGCCCCCAAGGTGGCCAAGAAAGCCGGCTGGGTGCTCATTGCGTGCATCGTCATCCAGTGGGCTATCGGTGTCACCCAGTTCTATCTCCACATCCCCCGCTGGACCGTCCCCTTCCACGTGGGCATGTCCTCAGTGGTCACGGCCTTCACCGCCTTGCTGTGGGCGCATGGCTTGCGCCGCGTCGGAAACGAGGATGGCACTACTGCCAGCACTGCCCAGCGCGGTGACGAGAACGTTCCCGCCGCCCAAGGCTAAGCAGAGTCAGCGGAGCCAGTAAAGCCACTACAACAGGTACTCGTAGCGCCGCCGTTCTCACCAGGAAGTGAGGATGGCGGTGCTTTTTGCTGCGCGGGTGCCTGTGCTTCGTTTAGCCTAGACACCATGCATGCTATTCAGGTGACCACGACCGGAGGGCCCGAGGTCCTCACCTACGCCGAGGTAGAATCCCCCACGCCGACGAAGGAGCAGTTGCTTGTCGACGTCTCCGTGGCCGGTGTCAACTACATCGACACCTACTACCGCGAAGGCATCTACAACGCCTCCGTGCCTTTCATCATCGGTCTCGAAGGAACCGGACGCGTTGTGCACGACCCCCAGGGAGAAATCGCCCCGGGCACGATGGTGGCCTGGGATCACGCTTTCGGCTCCTATGCGGAGCAGGTCTGCGTGCCGCGCGACCGCGTGGTGGCCGTCCCCGACGAGATTCCCTCCGCCGTCGCCGGTTCGATGCTCCTGCAGGGCATGACGGCGCACTACCTCACCCACGGTGTGTATCAGCTAGGGGAAGGAGCATCCTGTCTGATCACTGCCGGTGCAGGCGGCGTGGGCTTGATCCTCACCCAGATGGCGAAGTCCCTGGGCGCCACCGTCTATTCCGTGGTCTCCACGGATGAGAAGGAAGAGCTGGCCTATGGCGCGGGCGCAGACCACGTGTTCCGCTACAGCAGCGGCTTGGCCGAGCAGGTGCGTCGTCACAACGGTGGGCGCGGCGTGGACGTGGTCTACGACGGCGTCGGCAAAGCCACCTTCGGTGAATCCCTTGAGGTTGTACGACCACGCGGCACGGTAGCGCTCTTCGGTGCCGCGTCGGGCCCCGTCCCGCCGATGGACCCGCAGCTGCTGAACAAGCACGGCTCCATCTTCCTCACCCGCCCCTCACTCGGCGCCTGGACCTCCCAGGAAGGCGAGTTCCAGATGCGCGCCCAGGCAGTGGTGCAGGCGGTCATCGATGGCGACCTCGACTTCCGCATCTCCGCGGAGTATCCGCTCGCCGAAGCTGCTCAGGCCCACCGCGACCTCCAAGAGCGCAAGACCACAGGCTCGATCGTCCTCCGGGTACGCGAAGACTAGCTCGCTAGAACAGCGCGGCCGACCATCCCAGCATGCGCCCGATGGGCTCCCAGCCCACGACGGCGTCGATGGACAGGCCGATAAAGAGAACCGACAGGTAGTTGTTGGAGTAAATAAACAGGCGCATGGGCTTGACCTTTGCGCCCTTCTTTACCCCTTGGTGCAGACGAATCGCCATCCAAAGGAAGACCGCGCCGGAAGACACCGCGGCCACCAAGTAGATCCACGAGGCCGCAGGGATGATAAGGAAGGTCACGATAACCGTGCCGATCGTGTACCACACGATTTGGCGGGTCACCTCTACTTCCCCGGCAACGACGGGCAGCATCGGCACCCCAGCCTTGCGGTAGTCCTCCTTGTACTTCATCGCCAGCGCCCACGTGTGGGGCGGGGTCCAGAAGAAGATAATGAGGAACAGCACCACGGCCTGCCACCAACGGTCCGGCTCCCCTGCCGGTGCATTATCACGAATGACGGCCCAACCCACCATGGCGGGCATACAGCCAGCGAGGCCACCCCAGACGATGTTCTGGGAGTTCCGCATCTTGAGGAACTTCGTGTAGACGATGACATAAAAGAAGTTGGTCAAGAGCACGAAGAACGCGGCCAACCACGAGTTAGCTAACACACCCAGCCAAAAGACGGATAGCGCCAACATGATCCACGCGAAGATCGCGGCATTGCGCCGCGAGATGGTCTTGCGCACTAGCGGCCGGGCACGGGTGCGCTGCATCTTCTGGTCGATCTCATAATCGACGACGTTATTGAACGTGTGGGCAGCCGCGGCACCCATCCATCCACCGAAGATGGTGGAGACGATGAGCCAGAAGTTGGAGGACACTGCCTCGAATCCACGCTGCGCCTGGAGCATAGCCGGAATTGCCGCCACGAGGAGGAGCTCAATGATCCTCGGTTTCGTTAGCGCAAAATAGGCCTTGATGGTCTCCAAGGAACAATCCTCCGTATATCCGGCACGTGGGTGTATGGCTTATGGGTCTGACGTACTGGTCGGCTGCCCGCGCCAAAAAGTTCCCGAGAACTTCGTGGCGAATCCCCCAAGCGTTCTTCGGGGATAGTCGCCGCCCACTGGCTGGCAGCGGGGCAACAGCGTCAACCATGCCAGACTACCGCCCGAAACCTGGTTTATATAATCCCCCGCCGAAGATCGAAAAACCTTTACACTGATTAACGGTATATCTGTTTCCAGAAGCGAAGTGAGGTTTTCGCCGTGTCGAACGAAAAGTTGTCCCCGGAACTGCAGGCTATGGTTGAGCGCCGTTATCCTTCGGACTGGAGTGACCTCGATACTCGCGCCGTGGATACCGTGCGCGTCCTAGCTGCCGACGCCGTCCAGAATTGCGGCTCCGGCCATCCCGGTACCGCCATGTCCCTGGCACCGCTGGCCTACACGCTCTACCAGCGCGTGCTTAACCACGATCCGGCCGATGTTCACTGGGCAGGGCGCGACCGCTTCGTACTCTCCGTTGGACACTCTTCCCTGACGCAGTACATCCAGCTCTTCCTCGGCGGTTTCGGTCTCGAGATGGAGGATCTCAAGTCGCTGCGCACCTGGGGCTCGAAGACTCCGGGCCACCCCGAGGTTCACCACACCGATGGCGTCGAGATCACCACCGGTCCCCTGGGCCAAGGCTTGGCGTCCGCGGTCGGCATGGCAATGGCCGCACGCAAAGAGCGCGGCCTGTTCGATGCCTCGGCCCCGGCCGGCGAATCCCCCTTCGATCACTTCGTTTACGTCATCGCCTCCGACGGTGACTTGCAAGAGGGTGTCACCGCTGAGGCTTCTTCCTTGGCGGGCACCCAGAAGCTGGGCAATCTCATCGTCTTCTGGGATGACAACCGCATCTCCATTGAGGACGACACCAACATTGCCTTCAACGAGGACGTGGCTAAGCGTTACGAGGCCTATGGCTGGCACGTGCAGACCGTGGAGTCCGGCGAAGATGTCGAAGCCATCGAAGCAGCTGCCGCCGCGGCACGCGCCGAAACCTCCCGCCCCTCCTTCATCCGAGTTAAGACCGTGATTGGTTACCCGGCACCGAACAAGATGAACACCGGTGGCGTCCACGGTGCAGCTCTTGGCGAGGATGAGGTAGCCGCCACCAAGGAGGTCCTCGGCTTCGATCCGGCGCAGTCCTTCCACATCGACGAGGAAGTCCTCGCACACACCCGCGAGCTGACCACTCGCGGTGCCGCGAAGCACGCAGAGTGGCAGAAAAAGTTTGACGCGTGGGCAGCTGCCAACCCGGAGGAGAAGAAGCTCTTCGACCGCCTCCAGGCTCGCGAGCTGCCGGCTGACTTCGCCGCAGAACTTCCGACATGGGAAGCGGGCGAATCCTTGGCCACGCGCAAGGCTTCCGAGGCCGCCATCCAGGCACTTGCAGCCTCCCTGCCGGAGATGTGGGGCGGCTCCGCCGATCTGGCAGGCTCCAACAACACGGTGATCAAGGGCGCGGATTCCTTCGGCCCAGAGTCCATCACCACCGATACTTGGACTGCCACCCCCTACGGCCGCAACCTGCACTTCGGCATCCGCGAGCACGCCATGTCCGCAGTCATGAACGGCATTGCACTGCACGGCAATACCCGCGTCTACGGTGGTACCTTCCTCATCTTCTCTGAGTACCAGTACCCGGCTGTCCGCCTCGGCGCGCTCATGTCCACCGATACCTACTACGTCTGGACGCACGATTCCATCGGGCTGGGCGAGGACGGCCCCACCCACCAGCCAGTGGAAACGCTCGCTGCCCTGCGCGCCATCCCCAACCTCTCCGTCATCCGCCCGGCAGATGCCAACGAGACCGCTCAGGCGTGGGCGGCGGCCCTTGAGTACAAGGCCGCTCCGAAGGGCCTCGCTCTGTCCCGCCAGAACCTGCCTGTACTCGAAGGAACCAAGGAGAAAGCTGCCGAAGGTGTGCGCCGCGGCGCCTACGTCCTCGTTGAGGCATCGAAGGAAACCCCGGACGTGATTCTTATCGCCACCGGCTCCGAGGTACAGCTCGCCGTGGAGGCCGCCAAGCAACTCGAGGCTGAAGGTACTGCCACCCGAGTCGTTTCCGCACCGTGCCTGGAGTGGTTCGATGAGCAGGACGCTTCCTACCGCGAATCCGTCCTCCCCTCCTCGGTACGCGCACGCGTCTCCGTCGAGGCCGGTGTCTCCATGCCGTGGCACAAGTACACCGGCACTTTCGGCCGCACCGTGTCCTTGGAGCACTTCGGTGCTTCCGCACCTGCTGCGGAGCTCTTTGAGAAGTTCGGCTTCACAGCCGAGGCCGTTGCTGACGCCGCCCGCGAGTCCCTCACCGCTGCTCAGGCAGGCTGATTCCCTCCCTACTGCTGTCCAATACGAAAGGACCCTGCACACACCATGACACATATTGATGAGCTGGCCCGTCTCGGTACCTCGACGTGGCTCGATGATCTCTCCCGCGAGCGCTTGGATTCCGGCAACCTCCGCGAACTCCTCGACACCAAGTCCATCGTGGGTGTCACCACGAACCCAGCGATCTTTGCTGCCGCAATGTCCTCCGGCACCTCCTACGATGCCGACATCGAAGCGCTGAAGGAAAAGTCCGCTACCGCGGACGACGCGGTGTACTCGCTCGCCATAGACGATGTACGCAATGCCTGCGATCTCTTCACCGAGATCTATGAAGCAACTGAAGGCCGGGACGGTCGCGTGTCCATCGAAGTTGATCCACGAATCTCTGCGGATTCAGAGGCAACCTTGGCGCAGGCCCGCGAGCTGTGGGCCAAGGTCAACCGCCCCAACCTCATGATCAAGATCCCGGCAACCGACGGTTCCCTGCCCGCCATCTCCGATGCTCTGGCAGAAGGTATTTCCGTCAACGTCACCCTGATCTTCTCTGTCGAGCGCTACGCGCAGGTGATTGCCGCCTACAAGGAGGGAATTCAGCGCGCCGCCGAAGCAGGTAAGGATGTCTCCACTATTCACTCCGTGGCCTCCTTCTTTGTCTCCCGCTTGGACACCGAAGTCGACAAGCGCCTCGAGTTGAACGGCTCTGATGAAGCCCTCGCGCTGCGTGGAAAGGCCGGCGTGGCCAACGCCCAACGCGCCTATGCGCTTTTCCTGAAGGAGTTCAAGGACAACGGTAGCGACTTGCCTTCCGGTGCCCACCCGCAGCGGCCACTGTGGGCGTCAACGGGAGTCAAAAACCCTGACTACCCTGCCACCTTGTACGTTTCCGAGCTCGCTGGGCCGGAGACCGTCAACACGATGCCCGAGAAGACCATTGATGCGGTTCTTGCGCAGGGGAACCTGCACGGCGATACGCTGACTGAAGCTTCTGACGACGCAGAGAAGGTATGGGCACAGCTGGAGGCTGTCGGCATCGACTTCGCCGATGTTTTCACCGTGCTCGAGCAGGAGGGCGTCGACAAGTTCGTCGATGCGTGGGAGGAACTGCTTGCCTCGATGACAGACCGCCTCTCCTAAAAGAGCATGAGGTTTTAAGTGCTCACCATCGGCGCGCGCCACCAACGGCCATGCAACTGTGGCCGGCGGGGCGCGTGTCGCTATGCTGAGCTGTTGGACTTATCTCACACAGACCGAAAGGACACTTAGTGAGCACTACCAGCGCGTGGGTCAACCCGTTGCGCGACGCGAAGGACAAGCGCCTGCCACGTATCGCCGGGCCATCCGGCATGGTGATTTTCGGCGTCACGGGTGACTTGGCGCGCAAAAAGCTCCTCCCTGCCATCTACGACCTGGCCAACCGAGGGCTGCTGCCCGCCGGCTTCACGCTGGTGGGCTACGGCCGCCGAGACTGGGACAAGCAAGCCTTTTGCGACTACGTCCGCGAGGCCGCCGAGGCGGGTGCCCGAACCACCTTCAGTGAGCATGTGTGGGAGCACCTCGCCAAAGGAATCGAGTTTGTCCAAGGCAACTTCGACGACGCTGGCTTTGATAGGCTCTCCGCCCGGTTGTCTGAGCTCAACGCTTCCCGCGGCACCGGTGGAAACTGGGCCTATTATCTTTCGGTTCCGCCAGAGTTCTTCTCCGATATTTGCCACCAGCTAGAGCGCGTCGGCATGGCGGACAGCACGGAAAGCTCCTGGCGCCGCGTCATCATTGAAAAACCTTTCGGCCACGATCAGGCTTCCGCGCGCCAGCTCAATGAGATCGTCAATGCCGTCTTCCCGGAGTCTTCGGTGTTCCGCATCGATCATTACCTGGGCAAGGAAACAGTGCAGAACATCATGGCGCTGCGCTTCGCCAACCAGATCTTCGAGCCGATGTGGAACGCGCACTACATCGATCACGTGCAGATCACGATGGCCGAAGACATCGGATTGGGCGGACGTGCCGGCTATTACGACGGCATCGGCGCTGCGCGCGACGTCATCCAGAATCACCTCCTGCAGCTACTAGCCCTCGTCGCCATGGAGGAACCCTCCTCCTTCGACCCAGAGGCGCTCCAGGCGGAAAAGATCAAGGTGCTGCGCGCTACCAATGCGGTGCACCCGCTTAACAAGACCACCGCCCGCGGCCAGTACTCCGCCGGCTGGCAGGGCTCAGAGTATGTCAAGGGCCTGCGGGAGGAGGAAGGATTCGATCCGGAATCCACGACGGAGACCTATGCCGCGTGCACCCTCGAGGTTAATTCCCGTCGCTGGGCGGGCGTTCCTTTCTACCTGCGTACCGGCAAGCGGCTGGGCCGCCGCGTAACCGAGATTGCACTGGTGTTTAAGACCGCCCCGCACCAGCCTTTTGATCAGGGCCAAGCCGATGCGCTGGGCCAAAATGCCGTGGTGATCCGCGTCCAACCTGATGAAGGCGTCACCATGCGCTTTGGTTCCAAGGTTCCGGGCTCCACCATGGAGGTGCGTGACGTCAACATGGACTTCGCCTATGCCGAGGCCTTTACGGAAGAATCGCCGGAAGCCTATGAGCGCCTGATTCTCGACGCCCTCTTGGACGAGTCCTCCCTCTTCCCCACCAACGAGGAAGTGGAGCTGTCGTGGTCCATCCTCGACCCCATCATTGAGTACTGGTCCAGTATCGGACAGCCGGAGCAATACCGCGCTGGCACGTGGGGGCCGGAGTCCGCTAATAGAATGCTGCGCCGCCGGGGTCATTCCTGGCGCCGTCCGTAGGTCCTTAGGAGGAATGGCCTTATGATTATCCCCTTGCCCGATACGACGACGCGCAAGATCTCTAAGAAGCTTGTAGAGATGCAGGAGCACTACACGCTCACGACCGGCCGGGTCCTCACGCTCATCGTCATGACCGAAGAGGGCGATGACCTGGACAACCTGCTCGCATCGGTGCGCGATGCCTCCCACGAGCACCCTTCCCGTGTCATCGTCATCGCTACTGGAAATCTCGACGAGGACACTCGGCTCGACGCCGAGTTGCGCGTCGGTGGCGAAGCGGGTGCCTCGGAGATCGTCGTCATGCACCTGCATGGCGCCCTCGCGGATCAGGCAGAAGCGGTGGTAACTCCCCTGCTTCTTCCAGATACGCCAATCGTGGCGTGGTGGCCTACGGCATGCCCGCCGTCCCCGTCCTCTGTTCCGATCGGTGCGCTGGCCCAGCGCCGTATTACCAACGTTGCCTTCGGCAGTGGCGTCGATCAGTATGACCTCCACGTGCTCTCCTCTGGCTATAAGCCCGGAGATTCCGACATGTCGTGGGGTGCCATCACCCTCTGGCGCGGTATCGTCGCTTCGGCCCTCGACAGGTTCCCGCACGAGCCGATCACCTCTGTGAAGATCTCCGGTGCCGAGCACCACGCCGCCGTCGACTTTGCTGCCGGCTGGCTTCTCGACGCCCTCTCCGTCCCCGTTACCCGTACTGTGTCGGACTGCGCGGCGGGTACCTTCCCGATTACCTCGGTGGTTTTCCAACGTCCCACTGCCGATGTTAGCGTCACTGTCGTTGACCCTGCGACAGTGAAGGTCAGTGTTCCGGGCTCCCCGGAATCACTCGTTAGCCTCGCGGTGCGTTCCGAAGCAGAAGTGCTTTCGGAAGAACTCCGCCATCTCGATGCGGATAAGACATACGCTCACGCTCTCCGCGCCTTAGCCCGCGTGGACTACAGTGTGTAGGCATAATCATTTCATCGTTTCCTAGTCTCATCATTCAGAAGGATCTTTCTGCACCATGGTCACGCTTCGCCGCGTTAGCGACATCGACGAGCTCATATCCTCCGCCGCACTCGCCTTTATTGAGACGGTTGCGGCGATTCAAGCCCCAGGCGGCGGCCTCCACAAGGATGGTGTCGCCCGCGTCGTGCTCACCGGTGGCGGAGCAGGAATCGGCATGCTGCGCGAGCTGGCACGGCTTCACGACGCCGCTCAACAGCAAGGCAGCGACTACCCAGCATTGGCTGTGGACTGGACGCGCATCCATGTTTTCTTCGGCGATGAGCGCAACGTGCCGGTAAGCGATCCGGACTCTAACGAGGGCCAAGCCCGTGAGGCTCTCTTGGCACACGTGGATATCCCGGAGCGCCACATTCACGGCTATGACTTGGGAGCCGTATCCATGGAGCACGCAGCACAAGCCTATGAGGGCGAGATCCGTGACTTTGCGCCGGAAGGCTTCGATATTCACCTGCTGGGCATGGGTCACGAAGGCCACATTAACTCCCTGTTCCCGCATTCAGAAGCGGTCTATGAAGACACCGACTATGCCTTCGCGGTCCACGACTCCCCCAAGCCGCCTTCTGAGCGCGTTACGTTGACTTACCCGGCCATCAACCGCTCCCAGCGCATTTGGTTCCTGGTTTCCGGTGAGGAGAAGGCCGAGGCTGTCTCCCACCTCGTGGCTGGCGCTGCGGCTGAGGACTGGCCGGCCGCAGGTGCTCAGGGCACTGAGGAAACGCTGCTGTTCTTAAGCGACGATGCCGCGCAGCGTCTCTAACAACAGCTCCCCGGCGGCTTCTCTAGGGCCGCCAATGAAAACTACAACGCCGCGTCCTTCACCTTTATTGGAGGAGGGACGCGGCGTTTGGCGTATGTGCGGCGGGGCCGAAAGACCTTCTAGCTATAAGCCTGCAGCAGGTTCAGAGCCACGATGCAGGCAAGCCAGATAACCACCATGACCACGGTGTAGCGGTCAAGGTTCTTCTCTACCACGGTGGAACCAGAGAGGTTGGACTGTACGCCGCCGCCGAAAAGGCTCGACAGGCCACCACCTTTACCTTTGTGCAGCAGCACGAAGATAGTCATCAAGATTGCGGCAATCACGAGGAGGATTTCCAGTGCCAAGATCATGAAGTAGTTCCTTGTTTACGCGTATGTACAGTGAGTATGACGCGCGTTAGTGAATCACCGTGGTGAGCCACCGTCACGCGTGGAAAAAAGGGCGCGAAGACAGCGCGCGCAATAATCCTCGATGATACACCACGTGGCGGGCCAGAAACTATTCCGACCCGCCACGGCAGGATGCGGGGAGATTAGGCGCCCTGGGCGGCGTTAGCCGCCAGCTTGGCGAACTCCTCGCCCTTGAGGGAGGCGCCGCCGACGAGACCACCGTCAACGTCGGGCTTGCCCACGATCTCCGCGATAGAGTCCACCTTGACGGAGCCGCCGTAGAGGATGCGGATGCCTTCAGCAACCTCGTCGCCGCCGAGCTCGCGGACGAGCTGACGAATAGCTGCGCACACTTCCTGTGCATCCTCAGCGGAAGCAACCTTGCCGGTGCCGATAGCCCAGACAGGTTCATAAGCGATGACGGTCTTTGCCAGATCCTCAGCGGACAGGCCCTCCAGGGAGTTACGGGTCTGGGTCACCACGTAATCGACGTGAGTGCCCTTCTCGCGGACATCCAAGGGCTCGCCGACACACAC
The DNA here is from genome assembly GCF_001814885.1 of Corynebacterium sp. HMSC068G04. Lineage (NCBI taxonomy): Bacteria > Bacillati > Actinomycetota > Actinomycetes > Mycobacteriales > Corynebacteriaceae > Corynebacterium > Corynebacterium sp. HMSC068G04. The sequence goes on from NZ_KV818338.1 coordinate 28,965, forward strand.
GATGGGGCTGATACCGTTGGCCAACGCCGCTGCGGCCTTTTCTGCGACGAGCTTATCCGTTTCGCCGTGGTACTCGCGGCGCTCGGAGTGGCCCACCACTGCCCAGGAGCAGCCCAGGGCGGAGAGCATCTTGCCGGATACCTCACCGGTGTAGGCGCCGGACTCGTGCTTGGAGATGTCCTGCGCGCCGTAGGTGAACTGCAGGTCGTCGCCGTCGACAAGCGTCTGGACCGTGCGAATGTCGGTGAACGGGACCATAAAAGCCACGTCGACCTTTTCGTAGTATTCCTTCGGCAAGGAGAAAGCGAACTTCTGCAGGGAGCCGATAGCTTCCTTGTGGTCGAGGTTCATCTTCCAGTTACCAGCGATAAGCGGGGTACGTGCCATGATTAGCCTTTCTCGAAGTCAGACTGTGTTGAGAGGATGGTTGATTAGGATTCCAGGACCTTGACGCCCGGCAGCTCCTTGCCTTCCAGGAACTCCAGGGAAGCACCACCACCGGTGGAGATGTGGGAGAAGCCGTCCTCGTCGAGGCCGAGCAGTCGGACGGAAGCTGCGGAGTCACCGCCACCCACGACGGTGAAGGAACCATTCTTGGCCGTGGCATCGATGATGGACTGCGCCACACCTGCGGTGCCCTTGGAGAAGGCTTCCATCTCGAAGACACCCATCGGGCCGTTCCAGAAGACGGTCTTGGAGGAAGCGATGACCTCATCGAACTTCTTCACCGATTCCGGTCCGATATCGAGGGACATCCATCCCTCCGGGATACCGTCGAGGCCCACAACCTTATTTTCTGCATCGGCATTGAACTCGGTGGCAGCGACGAGGTCGACCGGCAGGACGATCTTGTCGCCGAAGCGCTCCAGCAGCTCCTTGCAGTTGTCGATCTGGTCTTCCTGCAGCAGGGAGTTCTGGACGTTGTAGCCCTGTGCTGCCAGGAGGGTGTAGCACATTCCGCCGCCGATGATGACGTTGTCGGCCTTACCGGCAAGCGCCTCAATCACACCAAGCTTGTCGGATACCTTGGCGCCGCCAAGAACGACAACGTACGGGTGCTCTGGCTTCTCTGCTACCGCCGCCAGGGTTTCCACTTCCTTCTGCACGAGCTTGCCGGCGTAAGCAGGCAGGCGCTTAGCCACGTCGTACACGGACGCCTGTGCGCGGTGAACGACACCGAAACCATCGGAGACGAAAGCACCGTTGTCTGCAGCCAGAGCGACGAGTTCGTCAGCGAAGGCGCCGCGCTCTGCCTCGTCCTTCGAGGTCTCGCGTGGATCGAAGCGGACATTCTCCAGCAACAGGACATCGCCCTCGTTGAGACCGTTAGCGCGCTCGTGGGCGTCCTCGCCGCTGACATCCCCGGCGAGGGCGACATACTGATCCAGTGCCTCAGACAGAGCTTCTGCTACTGGGGCCAGCGAGTACTTCGGGTTGACCTCGCCCTTCGGGCGGCCCAAGTGCGCCGACAGGATGACCTTCGCACCGCCTTCAATCAAGGCCTTGATTGTCGGCAAGGAAGCGGTGATGCGGCCGGAGTCGGTGATGTTTCCTTCATCATCAAGTGGGACGTTGAAGTCAGAACGGACGAGGACGTGGCGGCCGGAGACGCCTTCTGCGAGCAGGTCGTCCAGAGTCTTGAAAGCCATGATGTTCTCCTTAAAAGTAGGTACTCAAGCTAAAGGTTAATGCTATTCAATGGGAAAGTGTGCTGGTTCCTTATAAACGACTATCGGCCCAGCGCACGCCACGAAATTATGGAGGGTGAGGCGTGGCGCATGGGCCGGTGTCTAGCCTGTGGAGCTGTCACAGGCGATCACAGCTTGGTTCACTGTGGTCATTCTAAAGAGTCAGCTTTAGAGCTTGGAGGCAACCAGGGAGGTGGTGCGCACGAGCTGGCTGGTGTAACCCCACTCGTTGTCGTACCAGCCAAGGACCTTGACGAAGTTGCCGTTGGAAACCTTGGTCATGCCCGCATCGAAGATGCAGCCGTGGGAGTCGGTGATGATGTCGGTGGAGACAATCGGATCCTCGGTGTAACCCAGGGTCTCGCCGAACTCGCCGGTGGCGGCTTCCTTGATAGCAGCGTTGATTTCCTCAGCGGTGACGTCGCGGGATGCCTGGAAGGTCAGGTCCGTGGCGGAACCGGTGATGGTCGGAACGCGCATTGCGTAGCCGTCGAGCTTGCCCTCCAGCTCTGGGAGAACCAGGGAGACGGCCTTTGCTGCACCAGTGGAGGTCGGAACCATGTTGACGGCTGCGGCGCGGGCGCGGCGCAGGTCGCGGTGCGGAGCATCCTGGATGCGCTGGTCACCGGTGTAGGCGTGGATGGTGGTCATCAGGCCCTTCTCGATACCGAACTTCTCGTGGAGGACCTTGGCCATCGGGGCCAGGCAGTTGGTGGTGCAGGATGCGGCGGAGATGACGTTGTGCTTCTCAGCGTCGTACTCATCGGAGTTAACGCCGTAGACGAAGGTTGCGTCGACGTTCTTGCCCGGAGCAGAGATGATGACCTTCTTGGCGCCGGCCTCGATGTGAGCCTTGGCGGCCTCACCATCGGTGAAGAAACCGGTGGATTCGATGACGATGTCGACGTTGTGCTCGCCCCAGTTCAGGTTCTTCGGATCGCGCTCTGCGGAGACTGCAATCTTGTGACCGTTGACGGTGATGGACTCGTCGTCGTGCTCGATCTCACCGTCGAAGCGGCCCAGCACCGAGTCGTACTTGAGCAGGTTGGCCAGGGTTGCGTTGTCGGTCAGGTCGTTGACTGCGACGACCTCGAGGTCATTGTTGCCCTGTGCGACTGCACGGAAGAAGTTGCGGCCGATGCGGCCAAATCCGTTGATACCTACGCGAATGGTCACTGTAATGTCTCCTCAAATAATCGAGTGAAGTTCTATCGTGGGGGCTTCCGAGACTTTGTCTTTATAGGCAGTGCGGTGGACCGTTCTTGCGGCACCGTTGCCCTGCCACTTCCGTGACGTGCTCGGTGGTTTTCCCAACACGGCCGATAGTACCCACGGTTTGTGCATCCCGCAGTGCTCCTGCCCGTCCCCAACGCGAGTGGTCGCACGAGGCCAAAAAGAGGCGTATAGTGGTTGGGCCGTCGCAGAGAATTTGAGACAACCCTCGAGCTATACACCTGCAGATATGCCCGTTTGTGTGGGATTATGTTGGGGACTTTCACTGCGGGGTGGGATATCTCACTAAAGCAAAAAAGAGCGGATTAATCCAAAAAGAAATGCGGCAACAGCCGCACGGAAATCGGGCGTGATACCCGGTCTAATGCCCGAACGGGCACGAGTAACTAGGACTCTTCGAAAAGATCCTCAGTGACGGCCTTCGTCGTATCTGGGACCCCAAGCTCCTTGGCACGCTTGTCCGCCATAGACAAAAGGCGCCGAATACGCCCGGCCACCGCATCCTTAGTCATCGGCGGATCAGCCAGGCGGCCGAGCTCTTCCAAAGAGGCCTCACGATGCTGCACGCGCAAGCGGCCGGCATCCGCGAGATGCTCCGGAACGTCATCGCCCAAGATGACCATCGCGCGTTCGACGCGTGCTGCAGCCGTCACGGCCGCGCGGGCAGAGCGGCGCAAGTTGGCATCATCGAAATTATCGAGACGGCGAGACGTATCGTGGGCTTCTCTCTGGATCCGCTTCTTTTCCCATGTCAGGCGCGTCTCTTGGGCGCCCATACGGGTCAGCAGCGCGCCAATGGCGTCGCCGTCGCGCACGACGACGCGGTCCGCGCCGCGCGTTTCCTTTGTCTTCGCCGCCACGCCCAAACGGCGCGCGCAGCCGACAAGAGCGAGTGCAGCCTCCTGGCATGGGCAGGTCACCTCAAGCGCTGAGGAGCGGCCCGGTTCGGTCAAGGAACCTTGCGCTAAGAAGGCGCCGCGCCAGGCTGCTTCATTATCGGCTACAGAACCGGAGATGACTTGTGGAGGCAAACCCACCACGGGGTGGCCGGAGCGTGTTACCAAACCAAGGCGTCTGGTCAATTCCTTGGCACCGGTGGTAATGCGCACTTGCACGCGACTCTTCTTGGACGAAGCCGCAGGCCCAGCGACGTGGGCGCTGGCGGACACCGAATAGAGCTCATCGAGTGCGGTGACGAGGCGGTTCGCTACGCTTTGTGACTCCAGTTCCACCTCGTACATCACGCGGTCCCCGGTGATGTGGAGCTCGCCAGCGAACCTGAGGATCGCGGCAACCTCCGCCGCGCGGGCGGACTGGCGCGGCACGGACACCGCCGTAAGTTCCTCCTTGACCTGATCGGTCAATGACGCAGACACCTCGTGCCTCCCCTTTCAACTCGTGGACGTAGCGCACCGCGCAGATTGGCGTGGGCGAGACGCGGCGGTGAACGATGAATGCCCCATAGTCTATCGCGTGCTTAACCGCGATGAGTGTCTGGGGCTCCCGCTGTGGCATCGCGTTCGGCGGCATACTCGGTGTAAAGCTCGGTGAGCACCTGCGCCAGCTTGTCTGGGCAGTGCTTATTGATCGACCTTCCGTCCTCGTCGTATTGGCACACGTCTCGGAAGACTGCCGTAGCGCCCAGAACACTGGCGGCGCGCTGAACAAAGACGCGCTCCGACTCGTTCGGAAGCCCGGATGCGTCGACGATAACGCGGTCTACCCGCAGGCTCGGGGCATGCTGCGCTAGGACATGCAGGTGGCGCTCGGCAGAAAAACCTTGGGTCTCACCCGGCTCAGCAGAAAGATTGAGCACCACCACGCGGAGAGCATCCGACGAGGTAATCGCGTCGACGATATCCGGCACCAGGACGTGTGGAAGAACGGAACTAAACCAGGAACCAGGACCTAGGGTGATCAGGTCCGCGTCGTGCAGCGCGCTAATGGTTTCCGGGTTGGCCCCAGGCTTCTCCGGAATGATGCGCACTCGGCGCACCTGCCCCACGGTCGATGCAACAGCCACCTGGCCGCGGACCGAGCGAATGATACGGGGGTCGTCGTCAAGCCCAGAAACATCCGCCTCAATCTCCAGAGGTAAGTTCACGGCTGGCAGTACCCGGCCGGCTGACTCCGTCAAGCGTGCAACGGCATCGAGAGCCGCCTGGAAATCCCCCAACACCTCAGTGAGTCCAGCGATGAGAAGGTTGCCCACGGCGTGGCCAGCCATCGCACCGGTGCTCTGAAAACGATGCTGCAGCGTCTCGGCCCACAGCTGGCCTTCCTCCGTATCGCTGGATAAAGCGGCGAGGGCCATGCGCAAATCACCTGGCGGAATAATGTCCATCTCGCGGCGCAACCGGCCGGAAGAACCGCCGTCATCGGCCACGGTGACGATGGCAGAGATTGCCTCCGCGCCCGTGCGGCGAGCAGCGAGCAAGGTTTGATAAAGACCATGGCCGCCGCCCAGGCTAGCCATGTGGAGTGGGAGAGTCGTCACGTAAGTACTAGCTTTCAGTCATGTAATAAAAGGAATGAATACGAATCTTCTCGATACGTATCGCGCCTAGTCGCGGGCGATGTCTCGGTGCAGGGTGCTCACGTCCAAGTCTCCGCGCTCGCTAAGGCGGCGGGCGATCTCTTCCGTGACGGCCACGGAACGGTGGTGCCCACCCGTGCAACCAATGCCTACGGTGATGAAATTCTTCCCCTCGTGGCGATACCCCGTGAGCATCGAGTCCAACATGTCGATGAAGCGCTCGATAAAAGGCTCAGCGGCGTCCTGAGACAGAACATAATCCGACACCGGCTCATCGGTGCCCCGGTAGCCCCGCAGTTCCGGTACCCAGTAAGGATTGGGAAGAAAACGGACGTCGACGACAAGGTCAGCGTCCCGCGGAGAACCATGCTTGAAGCCGAAGGACTGGAGCGTGACGTGCTGGCGTTCCCCGCGCATGTCACCGAAGGCAGCCTCGATGGCACGGCGTAGGTCATGAACGGACAGGTTCGTCGTGTCGATGATAATGTCCGCACGCTCACGAATGGATTGCACGGCGGCGCGCTCGCGTTGGATGCCGGCCTTCAGTGTTTCACCGTCCTGCAGCGGGTGCGTGCGACGCACCGAATCGAAGCGGCGAATCAGCACGTCATCGCGCGCATCGAGGAAAAGCAGGGTCGGCTTCATATCCAGCTGCTCTAGTTCGTCCAAGGTTTCTGCCAAAGAACCAGGGAACATGCGGGAGCGTACGTCGGTGACCGCGGCGATCTTCGTAACTGGAGAATCCGGACGCGCACACAGCTTCAAGAGGTCAACGATGGCCTTCGGCGGGATGTTGTGGGCGACGTAGTAGCCCTTATCCTCCAACACTTTTGCCGCCGACGTCAGGCCGCCGCCCGACATGCCGGTAATCAAAATGGGCGGAGAATCAAACAACGTCATGGCCTCCATTCTTACCACTTAAGTGGTTGCCACGGTAGGAATCCTGTCTAGGAATACGGTGGGAATCCCTCCTAAGAGTCGTGAAGGTGATCAAAGACGGTCTGAGCTAGTTTGGGGCCGAATCCCTTCACCTCAGCAATGTCCTCCACGCTTGCTTCCTTGAGCTTCTTTACCGAGCCGAAGTGCTTCACTAGGTCCGTGCGACGCTGCGGCCCCAAGCCCGGGACCGCGTCGAGGACGGAGGAGCGCATCCGCTTTGAACGCTGCTGGCGGTGATAAGAGATAGCTACGCGATGGGCCTCGTCGCGCAGGTGCTGCAGTAGAAACAGCGCCTGCGAATTGCGCGGTAGAATCACCGGTTCGTCATCACCAGGCACCCACACCTCCTCTAGGCGCTTGGCCAGACCGATGAGTGTCACATCGACGATGCCGAGCTCATCAAACACAGCTTGCGCGGCTGCCACCTGCGGCGCGCCGCCATCAACGATGAAGAGCTGAGGCGGATAAGAGCTGCGTTTGGTCTGGCTCGCCGCCTCTTCGCGCACCAACTCCTCAGCGAAGGTGGTGTTCTCTAGCTCTTCGTCAGGCACCGCCCGCTTATCGTCATGGTGATGCTTAAACCGGCGGCGGGTGACTTCGGCGATGGAACCGACATCGTCCGAGCGGCCATCGCCCGCCGCTTCCTTGATGCGATAACGCCGGTAGTCGGACTTACGGGGCAGCCCATCCTCGAAAACCACCAGGGAGGCCACAACATCGGTGCCCTGAATGTGGGAGATATCCGTGCACTCGATGCGCAACGGCGCGGAATCCATGCCCAGTGCTTCCTGCAGCTCCTGGAGTGCGGCGGAGCGCGCAGTGAGGTCGCCAACGCGCTTGAGTTTGTGCTGTTTCAGTTGCTCTTTGGCATTGCGCTCGACGGTCTCCATCAACGCGCGCTTATCCCCTCGCTGCGGAACGCGCAGATCGATCTGGGCGCCACGCAGCTCCTCCAAAACGATCTTGACCTCATCGGCTTCATCGGGCAGTTCCTGGACCAAGATCTCCCGCGGAATAGCGTTTCCACGATGCTCCTCGGCATGGGATTCCTGGTCCACTCCCCTACGCTCCAACTTCGCGTCTTCTTCAGCCTCTAGGCGCTGGCGTTCTGCCGCGTCAGAATAGAACTGAATGAGGAAGTTTTGGATCAAAGCCGGCAGACCAGGATCTGGCTCGCCTTCGCGCACCGCGTCAGTCGTTGCCTGATCTCCGGAACGCTCCACAACCCAGCCGCGCTGCCCGCGGATGCGTCCCGAACGCACATGGAAGATCTGAACTGCAGCTTCCAATTCATCCGAGCTAAACGCAATGAGGTCCGCATCCGTGCCATCAGGCAACACCACTGCCTGCTGCTCCATCAACTTGTCGATGGCACCCAAGTCATCGCGCAGGCGGGCCGCCAACTCAAACTCCAGGTTCTCCGCGGCCTCCTCCATGCGCTGCGTGACCCGCTTGCGAACGGGTGCGGTGTTACCGTTCATGAAGCTGATGAGTTGGTTAACCGTATCGCGATGTTCTTCCGGGCTAACGCGGCCGATGCAGGGGGCATCGCACTTGCCGATATACCCCAGCAAACAGGGCCGCCCCAAGCGCTCGTGGCGGTTGAACACACCCTTGGCGCAGGTACGCATGGGAAAGATGCGAGTGAGAAGATCCAGGGATTCACGCACCGCCCAGGCATGGGAATAGGGACCGAAATAGCGCACGCCTTTGCGGCGTGGGCCCCGGTAGAAAAACGCACGCGGAATGGTCTCCCCAACGGATACCGCGAGCATGGGATAAGTCTTATCATCGCGGTACATCACGTTAAAGCGCGGATCGAAGCGCTTAATCCACGTGTACTCCAGCTGCAGCGCTTCCACCTCGCTGGCCACCACGGTCCATTCCACCGAGGCCGCCGTCAGCACCATCTGGCGAGTGCGCGGGTGTAGTTGAGTGATGTCCTGGAAGTAATTGGATAACCGCGCCCGCAGGTTCTTTGCCTTGCCCACATAGACGACCCGGCGGTTCTCATCACGGAACTTATAAACGCCCGGATCTGTAGGGATGCTTCCGGGCGCGGGACGGTACTGAGAGGGATCAGCCACTAGTCATCCTGCGGCATGTAACGGGCTTCTAGGTCGCGGAAAGAGCGGACATTGGTGATCACGTCGTCCTTATCGCCCGACTGCAGGGCCCAGACCGGCACGTATTCAAAGTCCGGAAGCTCGATGCGCGCCATGCGGGAGCCTTCGGGGAAGGACAAGCCGTAGATGACCTGCCACGGGTAGAAACGGGTTCCCACGATATTGCGGACCTCCACCCCGTCGGAGTTCGCGCGCAGCCGCGGGCGAGTCAGCGCCAGCCAAGACAAAATGGAAATTACCACGCCGACGCCGGGAAAAGCGAACTTATCAATCGTCGTCACCGTCGCACCGGTAAAGGACAGACCCACCGTAAAGCCCATGAAAAGGTGCGCGGCCATAACGAGAATGATCCAGATGATGGCCACCTTGCGCAGGTAGGGAGAGGTAACTTCATACTCCCAGGGCTTGGACGACGTCTGGGCGAAAGGATCCGCGCTGGTATAGGCCAGCATTTGCTCATCGCTCATGCCGCGTCCTGGTCCCCCGGCCGCCATCGACGCAGCCGGCTGCGAAGAGGCGGAGGACTGGTTGGCATGGGCCGACTGTGCCCGCTCTTCGTGCCCGGAAGGCACCTGTGAGTCCGTCATCGAGTTTTCCATCTCCTCATCACTCCGCTGAGGCAGGCCACTCCCCCTGCCGGATACGCCAGGCGGCGTGGTTGCACTTGGCAGCCTACTTTTGGTTTGACTCGTTCAGTGTACGCAACGTGTGCACGGTTTCTAAAGCTGCGTGCATGGCCTCGGCACCTTTATCCTCTTCAGAGTCCGCAAAGCCGGCGCGATCGACGGCTTGCTCGTAGTCGTTGACCGTCAGCACTCCATTGGCCACCGGGGTCGACTCATCGAGCGCGATGCGCGTCAGGCCCTGCGTCACGGAATCGCAGACGTAATCAAAGTGCGGGGTGCCACCACGAACAACGCAGCCCAACGCAACCACGGCATCATGGGTGCGCGCGGCGGCTTGGGCCACGACGGGCAGTTCGAGGGCCCCGACCACGCGCAGGGGCGTGACCGCGGCGCCGGCGGCTTCGGCAGTCTCGAGCGCTCGACGATGCAGCTGATCACAGATCTCTGCGTTCCACGTTGCGGTAACGACGGCGACGCGGATACCTTCCCCGGAGACATTGTTCGGGGTGGGCAGGCCTTCCTTGCTCATAGTGTGCTCCTTGTGCTCAAAGCTTGATACTCAATGCGTGATGGTTAGGGGCGCTGAAGCGCTTCATCCCAACTCTAGGAGTGTTTCTGATCCCATTCGGCTACCTGGGGCAGATCATGCCCCATTCGGTCACGCTTGGTGCGCAGATAGCTGATGTTCTCCGCTGTGGCGGGGGTAGCCAGCGCTGTGCGCGCGGGGGCATCAATGCCGAAGCCTTGCAGCCCCTCGCCCTTGTGCGGGTTATTGGTCAAGAGGTTCACGGACTTCACGCCGACGTCGCGCAGGATTTGTCCGGCCACGGAGTATTCGCGTGCATCCTCCGGCAGGCCCTGCTCCACGTTGGCATCAACGGTATCGAGGCCTTCGTCCTGCAGACGGTAAGCCTTGAGCTTGTTGACCAGGCCAATTCCGCGCCCTTCCTGTCCACGCAGGTAGATGACGATGCCGCGTCCCGCTTCTTGCACCGCACGGAGGGATTCCTGCAGCTGCGGACCGCAATCACAGCGCTGGGAGGAAAAGACGTCACCTGTAAGGCACTCAGAGTGTACGCGAACGGGTACATCCTCGGCACCGGAATAGCTTTCCACGTCACCAACGAAAAGGGCGATGTGCTCGCGCTTGTCGACGTCATTCGAATAACCTACCGCGCGAAACTCGCCGTACTCGGTGGGCAGGCGAGTTTCGACTTGGCGGTGAACCTGCTGTTCGTTGTGGCGACGCCACTCGATGAGCTGCTCGATGGAGATCATCCTCAGCCCGTGGGCGTCGGCAAAGCGGCGCAGCTCCGGGGAGCGCGCCATGTCCGTGGGATCCTCTTCAGAGACGATCTCACAGAGCACGCCAGCTGGGCGAAGGCCTGCCAAGCGAGCCAGATCGATGGCGGCTTCCGTGTGCCCGTCACGTTCGAGCACGCCATTCGGGCGCGCGGCGAGCGGGACCACGTGTCCGGGGCGGGTAAATTCCGAGGGCTTAGAGGAGGGATCGGCCAACCTGCGGATAGTTTCGCAACGTGAGGTGGCAGAGATACCAGTGGAACCATTAGCCAGGTCCACCGTGACGGTGTAGGCGGTCTGCCGTACGTCCTGGTTCACCGCGAACATCGGGGGTAAGTTCAAACGCTCGCAGTCTTCTGGGAGCAGGGGTGCGCAAATGTAGCCGGAGCTATAGCGCACCATAAAGGCCACGAGCTCCGGGGTGGCGAGCTCAGCGGCAAAAATGAGGTCACCTTCGTTCTCGCGGTCCTCATTGTCCACGACGACGACCGCCTTGCCGGCCGCGATGTCCGCGATGGCTTGGTCGACGCTATCTAAACTAAAAGCTGAATCTGCAGCGCTCATAAGGACTTACTCTATCCCTCCGTGCCACTGGCGGAGGCGTTGGGGTGAACCATTTTCTCCACATACTTTGCAACCACGTCTACCTCGAGGTTGACGCGAGCGCCTGGCGCCATCAAACCAAACACGGTATCGCGCAGCGTGGTGGGAATGAGAGAGACTTCGAAATAGCTCTCCGCGTCGGGCTCTCCCTGCCCGTCTGACAAGGCCGATACCGTCAGGGAGGTTCCCTGCACCGCGATGGAACCCTTCTCCACCACGTAGCGCTCCAGCTCGGCCGGCAGGCTAAAGCGCAGCACCTCCCAGTGCTCCGACGGCGTGCGGCTCAGCAAGGTCCCGGTGCCATCGACGTGCCCTTGCACAATGTGGCCACCCAAGCGCGTCGTCGGGAGCACCGCACGCTCGAGGTTGACCGGCGCGCCCACTTCGAGTTCGCCGAGGGAACTCCGGTTCAAAGACTCCTTCATGACATCTGCGGTGAAGGTTCCTTCTCCCAACTCAGCAACGGTCAGGCACACGCCGTTGACCGCGATGGAATCTCCCAGTTGGGCGTCCCCCAGCACGATGGTTGCGGCGATGCCGAGGCGCACGGCATCACCCTGCAGCTCCACGCTATCGACGTGGCCAACTTCTTCAACGAGTCCAGTAAACATAGCCAGCACTCCCCTTCCCTATCTTTTAACCTTTGAGCTTTCTATATTCCACGAGCAGGTCCTCGCCTAGCTCGGTAACCGCCACGCGCTGCCACCTCTCAGCCTGGGCCAGATTCTGGGACAGTGCACGGGTGAGAACTCCTCTGCCCTCGCCGAGAATGACGTTGCCCAGGTAGGCCTGAATACGCTCGATGTAGCCCAACTCCATGAAGCTGGTGGCTAGCCCTGCGCCGCCTTCGACAAGGATGTCTCGCGCGCCGCTGGCGTACAGCTGATCTAGTGCCTCCTGCGGCGTGGAATAGTGCTCGAAGCCTAGCTCGACCAGGTTACTAGCCCCGCCCCGGCTAACATCGCGGGAACCGATGACAACGCGCCGCGGTTGCCGCTCACGCAATGAACCATCGGGGTAGCGCGCGGTCAGCGATGGATTATCCGCTAACGCCGTGGCCGTTCCGATAAGGATGGCATCGCGCTGAGCTCTATCACGATGCACGTGCTCGCGGGCCCGCTCTCCGGTAATCCACTGGCTACTGCCATCCGCGGCAGCGGTGAAACCATCCAGACTCTGTGCAAATTTGAGCGTGACGTGCGGGCGGCCGAGACTCACCGCGCTCAACCACGGTTCGAGCGCATCGTCCACGCCCTCCGCCGGCGCGAGCTGTCCCACCGTGACTCCGGCGCGGCGCAGTGTTGCTGATCCGCCCCCGGCTTGTGGGGTGGGGTCCGGGTGGAGGTAGTACACGGCGGCCACGGAGGCATCGATAAGCGCCTGCGCGCACGGGCCCGTACGACCCGTGTGATTGCAGGGCTCCAAGGTCACCACGGCGGTTCCACCGCGGGCCTTGTCCCCCGCATCGCGCAGCGCCATGACTTCAGCATGCGGCCCGCCCGGGGGCTGGGTGGCGCCGACGCCGGCGACCTGGCCGGCAGCATCGAGAATCACCGCGCCGACCGGCGGGTTCGGACTCGTCGTACCGCGAACCCGCTCGCCGGCCTCCATGGCGACGCGCAATGCTTGCGATAGGACAGCAGAATCGTGGCGTGGAATCACAGCGTGGCCAGTCGGCGCAGCTCCTCGACGGCCGCCGCCTTATCTGCTTGCTTGTAAATGGCCGAACCCGCGACAAAGGCATCACAGCCCGCCTCGGCGGCGGAGCGGATCGTCTCGGCAGAAATACCGCCATCGATTTCGATGAGGACATCGAGGCCACGCTCGTCAATGGCCGCGCGCAAGGTGCGCACCTTATCCAGCTGATCCGGCATGAAGCTCTGACCACCAAAGCCGGGTTCGACAGACATGACGAGAACCTCGTCGAAGTGCTCCAGCGCATCCAGCCAGGGCTCAATCGGGGTGCCCGGCTTGATCGAGAAGCCCGCGCGCACCCCTAGGTCCCGAATCCTGCGGGCCAAGGCGATGGCCGCGTCCTTGTCGGCCACGGCCTCGACGTGGAAGATGATGCAATCAGCGCCCGCCTTGGCGTAGGTTTCCACCCATTTCTCCGGCTCCTCGATCATGAGGTGAACGTCGAGGGTCTGCGAGGTAATCCCGTCCACCGTCGCGGTAATATCCGGGCCGAAGGACAAGTTCGGCACGAAGTGTCCATCCATGATGTCAACGTGGATCCAATCCGCGTTGGCCACTGCTTTGACCTCTTCGCCCAAGCGGGTGAAGTCGGCGGCCAGAATGGATGGGGAGATAATGGGAGCAGACGAGTGTGCAGACATGACACTCAGCCTAGTCCCTCACGCCCCGCTAGTCCGCTACTCGGCGGAGGACGGCGAAAAACATTGCATCTGTGCCGTGACGGTGCGGCCACATCTGGGCAGAGAGCTCGCTGCCGAGATCCCCCATGTCCGGAAGCACGTCGCGCGCATCCAGCTCCTCGACGCGGATCTCTGCCCCAACGCCATGGCGCTCCACGGCAGCGTCCACGATGCCCCGGGTCTCGCGCAGGTCGGGCGAACAGGTGGAGTACACCACGACGCCACCTGGGCGCACGAGGTCCAACGCGGACTCGAGGAGCTCGGTCTGCAGTGTGTTGAGTTCCGCAATATCGGACTCGGCTTTGCGCCAGCGGGCTTCGGGGCGGCGACGGAGTGCACCGAGGCCGGAACAGGGGGCGTCGACAAGCACCCGGTCAAAGCCTGCGTCGAGACCCGGCGCACGACCGTCCGCACGGTGCACGCGGACAGGCAAGTCACCCACCGTCTTTTCCACCAAGGTAGCGCGGTGCGAGGAGACTTCTACGGCATCGACCTCCGCCCCCTCGACGCGAGCGATGGCACCCATCAGGGCGGCCTTGCCACCGGGGCCGGCGCACAGGTCCAACCAGCGTCCGCTGTCCTCGCCAATAAGTTCAGCTTCCGTCACCGCGCGTGCGATGAGCTGGGAGCCTTCGTCTTGCACCGCCGCGAGTTTCTGGCGGACAGGCTCGAGGGAGCCCGGGTCTCCCTGCTCAAGGTAAACCGCATAAGGGGAGTAGCGTCCTTCCTCGCAGCCGGTAATGAGCGCGAGTTCTTCGGCGGATATCTCGCCCGGTCGCGCTACCAGGTGCACGAGGGGCCGCTCAGAGTCTGCCTCGAGTGCGCGCTCCAGCTCCGCTGTTTGCTCGGCGCTGAGCGCGTTATCGTCAGCGGTGTCGAGGAGCCCCAACGCGCGGCCGAAGGAGCGGGCGATCCACTCGGGGTGAGCGTGGCGGAAGGCCAAAGCCGCGACCTCTCCGCTCGGAGCAAGCTTGTCCATCCACTCTTGCGCCGGTGTGCGGGTGATAGTCCGCATGATGCCGTTGGCAAAGCCCTTGGCTTTCTCGTGGCCGGCCGCCTCCACGAGGCGAACGGTGGTATCGACCGCCGCGTGCGCCTCCACTCGGGTGTAGAGCACCTGGTAGGTGCCCAGTCGCAGGGCCGTGAGCACCTCGGGCGCAATGGCGTCGAGCCCGCGCGACGAGCATTCAGCGATGACCGCATCGAGAACGCCCTCGGTGCGCAGCGTGCCATAGGTCAGTTCCGTGACAAAGGCGGCGTCGCGGCCGCTGAGCTTGTTCGCGCTCACGGCCTTCGGCAGCGTGAGGTTGGCAAAAGCGTCATCCACCGCAACCCGCTGCAGTACCTCGAAGGCGACCGCGCGCGGCACGTCCACCCCGCTGCGCCGTGCCGCGGAAATCAGCGACGGGTTCTGGCGATCGTGGTGAGCAGTCTGGCGCTGTCCGCCTCGGCGGTCACGCTGCGCACCGGTGTTCTGATAGCCTCCGCGTCCCTTGTGGTCGCGTCCACCGCGCGAGTTTCCACGCTGTTGGCTGCCCCGCTGCTGCTTTCCCTTCTCTGCGCCTGTCCCCGCGCGCTGCGCCGGGTCACCAGACTTGCTGCGGGACCTAAACCCTCCGGTCATGAGAACTTCACCTCGTCTGTGTCTGTGGAATCCGTGCCGCAAGAGCCTTGGCTAGCAAGACCTCGGCCCCAATCGGCGGCGTTCATCATCTTCTTGCCGGGCGGTTGAATCTTGCCCAAACGTACTGGGGAGCTACCGGTGCCGACCATGACGGCATTCTTGGCCACGTGCACTTCTCCTGGCTGGAGTGCGCGCACTGCGGCAGGCTCTGGCAGCGCCTCGAGTTCGGCGGGTACCACGCTGCTTACAGGCCCTACCTTCAGGCGGGATTCCCCCATTAAGGTCCAGGCTCCCGGCCCCGGGGTATGGGCGCGGATGTGGCGATCAATGACGTCAGCAGGCCGGGTCCAGTCAATGCGGGCGTCGTCGGTCGCAATCTTGTGCGCATAGGTGGCCTCACCTTCCTGCGGCTGCGGCGTAATGCTGCCGTCCTCCAGGCCATTCATAGTCTGGACTAGGAGGTCACCACCCGCGTATGCCAGTCGCGTGAGCAGGTCATCAGCGGTATCGGTGGGCAGGATTGCTTCCTCGATGGTGGCCAGGATGTCCCCGGTATCCAGGCCCTGATCGATGCGGAAGGTCGTGGCGCCAGTGCGCTCGTCGCCGGCCGCAATGGCTGCCTGGACCGGTGCTGCGCCGCGCCACGCTGGAAGCAGGGAGAAGTGCAGGTTGACCCAGCCGTGCGTTGGAAGGCCCAGCAGATCCTCGGTGATCAAGTTTCCGTAGGCCACCACCGGAATAGCCTCCGGAGCAATCTCCGCCAACCGCGCGCGCAGGGCGTCGCCGTCCTCGGTGCCTGGCTTGAGTGTGGTTGGCGTAAGAACCTCGATTCCGTGTTCCTGGGCCAGCGCCTTCACGGGACTGGGGTGCAGGGTGCGCCCGCGGCCGCGGCGGGCATCAGGACGGGTGATGACGGCGGCTATGTCGTGGTGTGAGGCAATGAGTTTCTCCAAAGCCACGACGGCGGGCTCGGGGGTTCCGGCGAAAACGATGCGCACAGTGGGTGCATGCCTTTCTCTCGTAAGGTTGATTGTTGATTAAAGTCTGACGCCTATGCGTTGAACCACTCCGACTGGCGGATGATCTTCATGGATTCCTTTCGCAACTCATCGCTCAGGCGCTTGAGGAACAAAATTCCGTCGAGGTGATCCGTTTCGTGTTGGATGCAGCGTGCCATCAGTCCGGACGCGAGCATAGACACTGGGCGGCCTAGGGGATCGAAGCCTGTAAGGCGTACGGTATTGAACCTTTCGGTGGGCTGGGAAATACCGGGGATGGACAGGCAGCCCTCTGGTCCCAGCTGAGTCTCTTCTCCCACTGCTTCCCACTCGGGGTTGATGATGGCACCGCGCAGGCCGTGCTGATAGTGAGAGCAGTCAAAAACGAAGATGCGCTTGGTCACGCCGATCTGGTTAGCCGCTAGGCCTACTCCCCCGGCGTCTTCCATGGTCTCCAACATGTCCTGAGCTAGACGCTCGAGCGATGGCCCGAATTCGGTGATCTCCTCGGCCCGGGTGCTCAGGACGGGATCGCCATAGAGGCGAACCTCGCGCACGGTCATAGTATGAACTCCTCGTGGTTTGCAGTCTTTCACGGTAAGCAGGGATTGCCATCCGTAGTGCTCCTGCACCGAGAATAGTTCACAGTAAGCAGTGCGTGCCCTCCAGGGGTGGGGTCGGCTGCTCTGTCTATCCGATGTTGATCGGGTCCACGGCGATGCGCAGAGGCAACACGTCCTTGCGCGCGCTGCGCAGCGAATTGGCCGTTCGCAGCGCCTGCCCAAGCTCCGAGCGCGGCCCCAATGGCGTGCGGATCAGCAGGCGCTGGGGCTCGCCGCCGCGTTCGTGGTCATACTCGCCCGGCAAGCTCACCCCGGGCGGCAGCGGGACCGGGCCAAGAAGCTCCGCGTGCTCCGGTAGTTCTGCCAGCTCCAGGAAAGCGTCGAGCGAGGCATCGGCACCGTCGACGGCCGCCATGTGCACCGCGGGCGGGAAGCGTACCTCGCGGCGTGCCTGCAACTCGGCCGCCGCGGCTCCCACCATGTCCCACCGGCTAAAGAAGCCCACGAGCGGGAGCTGCTCATCTGCTGCCACGATCACCGCTCCGCCCTGCGCAGCCGGGGCCACGAGGGTGGCTGCGGCAGCCCATGTGGTCAAGGTATCCTCCGTAGCTCGGAGATCCTGACGGCCCAGCAACGCCCCGGTTTCCACCAGGAGCGCAGCACCATAGTGCCCTCCCTCGGCAACGCGTGGCTCCGCGCCAGGCGTGGCAATCACCAGCGCGGGGCCGGCAGGGACCTCGTCGACGACTGTGGAGCCACCTGATTGGATAACGCGCGTGTTGGGAAAGGCGCGCCCCATCTCCTCGGCGGTGCGCTCGGAGCCCAGCACAATGGCCCGCAGCCGTGGGGAACCACACTCGGAACAGCGGTAATGGGCGTCGACACGCCCGCACCAGCGACACGTGGGAAGCGCGGCGGAATCCTGCGCCCCATCCGCCGCGCCACGGACAGAGGGCAAACCTAGTGGCCCGTTGCAGTGTCGACACCGTGCCGGGGATGAACACTGCCCACAAGCCAGAATTGGGGCGTAGCCCTTGCGCGGGACTTGGACAAGGACGGGTTCACCGCGGTCGAGCGCCGCCCGAGTGGCTTGAAAAGCTGGGCCGCTGACCGACGTCGTCCCGCCCTGCATGTGCCGCGCCAGATTGATACCGAACGCACCCACCGCAACAATATCGGGGCGCGCCGCTTCCAGGGCTTCCGGAGTTGGGAGAAGATCGTGTGCCCATCCCGACTCAACGAGCAGCTGCGCTTCGGCCGTGCGCGCGTGGCCAGCAAGGATAAGGCTGCATTCTTCCTGCGCGGAGCGCGTGCTCAATACCTCTCGCGTGTGGACGTAGGGCTTGAGGTTATCCACCAGGCTATCGTCACCGTCATTGAGGACAACGGCCAGCTTCAGGTTCTTTACTGGGGCGAAGGCCGCGGAGCGCGTGCCGATAACGATGCGTGCCTGCCCCGTCAGTGCGGACAGATAGCGGCGGTAGCGAGCCTGCGGGCCAGTACTGTGCGCGAGCACCGTGATCTGCTTGGCGGAGAGGTGGCGACGAAACGCCGCTTCCAACAGGTCAAGGTCACGCTGATCCGGCACAACCATGAGCACCCCGCCGCCTTGCAGCGCCACGCTAGCGCCCAAGGCCGCAAGCGCGCCAGCCCAATCTGACCCCGGTGCGATCTGCCACGCTGCCCGCGCAATGTTCCCCGTCAGCACCGAATCCACGAAAGACTCGCCATGCTGGTAGCTCGACCACGCAGAGAGATCCGGGTGCTCTGCCGTGCCGAGCTCTTCCCAGGGAGTGGTGATATCCGCTTCTTCGGCCTTGGCATGGCGCGCCGGGATGGCGGTGCGGATGATATCGGAGCGCACGCCGCCGTAGCGGGCTGCAAGGGATTCGATGAGCGCCGCCATGGTCGGTGTGTACACCGCATAGGGGGAAATGACGCGTTCGATATAGCGGAGCGAACCGGAAAAATCAGAATCGCTGCTGCGGGAGAGCAAGATGGCGTCAACCAACCTGCCGTTGAAGCGAATACGCACCCGGACGCCCGGTTGCGCGGCGTCGGAATCCGCCTCCTCAATGAGGTAATCGAAGCCGCGGTCGAGGTGCGCTACCCCTAGCAAGGGCAACACCCGCGCGACCGGTTGCTGGGCGGCGGGTGTCTTCTTGGGCATAGCGCCCGATTCTACAGGCCGGCGGCACGGCGCAGGTCGACGGCCCGCGAGGTGTCCTCCCACGGAAGGTCAACATCGGTGCGACCGAAGTGACCGTAGGCCGCGGTTTGGCGATAGATCGGGCGCTGGAGGTCGAGCTCGCGAATGATGGCGGCCGGGCGCAGATCGAAGACCTTGTCCACTGCGGCCTGGATGTCGGCGTCGCTCAGCCCGCCGTGCGCAGTACCGAAGGTCTCGACGTAGAGGCCAACTGGCTTGGCGCGGCCGATGGCATACGCCACCTGTACCTCGGCGCGGTCGGCAAGCTCGGCGGCCACAATGTTCTTGGCCACCCAGCGCATGGCGTAGGCAGCGGAGCGGTCCACCTTGCTCGGATCCTTACCGGAGAAGGCACCGCCGCCGTGGCGGGCCATGCCACCATAGGTATCCACGATGATCTTGCGGCCGGTCAACCCGGCATCACCCATGGGTCCGCCGAGGATGAAGGAGCCAGAAGGATTGATGAGCAGCTCGGTGTCCTCGGTGTAGTACTTGCCCAAGTCGGCGTCGTTGACGACCCATTCGACGACGTGCGTGCGCAGCTGCTCGGCCAACCACTCCTGGGTGACGTCCGGATCGTGCTGGGTAGAGATGACGATCGTCTCCAGCCGCGTGGGTACATCATTCTCGTCGTAGGCGTAGGTGACCTGGGTCTTGCCATCGGGGCGTAGGGAAGGCACGATGCCCTCCTTGCGCACCTGGGTGAGACGGCGCGATAGATGGTGCGCCGTGGAAATCGGCAAAGGCATAAACTCCGGGGTCTCATTGGTGGCATAGCCAAACATGAGGCCCTGGTCACCCGCACCGTACTGGTCATCGTCTTCGAAGGTGCCGGAACGAACCTCGGTGGAGGCATCCACGCCAGCCCCGATCTCCTGGGACTGCTCACCGATGGCGACGTTGACGCCACAGGTATGGCCGTCGAAACCAACATCGGAGGAGGTAAAGCCAATCTCCACGAGGGTCTTGCGAACGATCTGGGGGATCTCTACATAACCAGTGGTGCGCACCTCGCCGACGACGTGCACCTGCCCCGTCGTCACGAGGGTTTCTACGGCGACGTGGGCGTTGGGGTCTTCTTCGAGGAGGGCGTCAAGAATGGCGTCCGAGATCGCGTCACAAATTTTATCCGGGTGGCCTTCAGTTACGGATTCGCTGGTAAAGAGGCGTACCGCCTGTGCAGCTTTGTCAGTCACAAGTTTTCCTTAAGCTAGTTCTGCGCGTCGTGGGTGGGACAGCGCCTTGCCCACGCCTCGGCTGATAACACCGCCCCATCGTAGACCAAGCGGTCTACAGCTGCAAGAACGACCACTACTTTTTCAGGATTTCATTCACAGCTTCAAGTATCTGCGCGGCCACGACCTGTTTCGAGCCAGGCTCAACCACCACTGGCTCGGCATCACGCCGCAGGATCCACCCAGCGCTTGTGGGCTGGCCAAAGACCTTTCCCTCCCCGACCTCATTGGCCATGAGTACATCGCAGCCCTTCTTTGCGAACTTCCGCTGGGCGTACTCCAGGACAGTCGTCGTCTCATCACCGGTCTCTGCGGCGAAGCCGACGATGATGGCATCGGGGTTGAGGGAGCCACTGTCGCGACGCTCGACGAGGCCCTTGAGGATATCCGGATTTTCCACCAGTTCCAGATGCGCCAAATCAGCGTCCGCGGTACCCTTCTTCATCTTTGAATCAGCCACGGAGGCTGGGCGATAGTCCGCAACGGCCGCGGCCATGATGACGATGTCCGCGTCGGCGGACTCTGCATTCATTGCCTCCTGCATATCGCGGGTTGAGGTCACCCGCACGACCGCGGCACCGGAGGGAACCGGAAGCGCCTCCGTATTACCGGCAACGATGGTGACATCGGCACCCCGCTGTGCGGCAATCTCAGCCAACGCAAAGCCTTGTCGTCCGGACGAGCGGTTGCCAAAGTAGCGCACTGGGTCAAGGTTCTCTTGCGTGCCGCCAGCGGAGATCACGACCTTCCGGCCCTGCCAATCATGGCCCACGCGGTGCCCGGCAATGATGGTGCGAGCAAACTCCGCGATCTGCTCCGGATCCGGTAACCGGCCTGCGCCCGTATCGGTACCGGTCAAGCGGCCGTGGGCGGGCTCCATGACAGTAACTCCGCGACGGCGCAGCGTAGCCACGTTGTCTTGGGTTGCCGGGTTAAGCCACATCTCCGTGTGCATCGCTGGGGCGATAATCACCGGACACGTCGCAACAAGGGCGGATGCGCTGAGAAGATCGTCGGCGCGACCACCAGCCAAACGCGCGATCAGGTCCGCGGTTGCCGGGGCAATAACGATGGCGTCCGCTTGCTGGCCTAGGGAGACGTGCTGGACTTCATCCACCGCATCAAAGACCGTGGTCGACACCGGATGCCCCGACAAGGCCTCAAAGGTCGCTGCCCCAACGAAGTTCAGCGCAGCCTCGGTAGGAATCACGCGAACATCATCGCCATGCTCAGTGAAATCGCGGATAAGATGGCACGCCTTGTAGGCGGCAATTCCTCCCGCCACTCCGATGAGGATGCGCCGCCGTTGAGCCGACCCCGCCCCTGCGGACTCTGGATGATTCACGGCGCTACTTTCTTGAGCTTCTTGGAAATGCTGTACGTCCTTCACTCGGACGATGTTACCCAAGACGCACTGAACCCACCCAGTATCTTGGCAGACACGTGGGTGGGTTCAGTTCAGAATGTGCTGTAGGCAGCGACCGGCACGGAAAAGCTTAGTTGCCTTCCTCGTGGTCCAGCAGGCCGGCTTCGATTTCGCGCAAAGCGATGGACAGCGGCTTCTCCCCCGGTTCCGGGGTCACCAGCGGTCCGACAAACTCGAAGACGCCTTCATCCTGTTCTTGGTAGTAGCTGTTGATCTGGCGTGCGCGCTTAGCGGCAAAGATCACCAGAGCGTACTTGGACGAGACCTTGCCCAGCAGCTCATCGATCGGCGGATCGGTAATGCCCGTCGGCGGATCGAATACTGGTTCCGGCTTAACGGCCTCAGAATTAGCAGGTGTGGTCACGTTGGTCACATGCACCTTTACTGTTGGTAGATGGTCAAAATCGTGGTCTATCCACGCAGGATAGCACTAATAGCGGCAACGGCCTCATCGAGATCTTCATTGACAACGATGTGGTCGAACTCCTTTTGCGCGGCAAGCTCCGACTCTGCGGTCTGCAACCGGCGGTCGATGACATCCTGCGGCTCGGTCCCACGCCCTGTCAGGCGCTCGACCAAAACTTCCCAGGATGGTGGGGCGAGAAACACGGTTTCCGCCTCCGGCATCGCCGCCTTCACGTTGCGGGCGCCTGCAAGATCAACCTCTACCAACACCGGGCGTCCAGCCGTCATCGCTTCTTGGACCGGCTGAGCGGGTGTCCCGGAACGCTGCAAACCGCCGTGGATCTCTGCCCATTCGAGCATGTCACCGGCGTCGATATGCTCTTGAAAGGTCTCTGGTGAGACGAAGAAGTAGTCCACCCCATCAGTCTCTCCGGGACGGGGCTGGCGCGTCGTCATGGAGACGCTGAAGTAGAGGTTGTCGACATCGTCGCGCAGGCGCGAAACCACCGTGGATTTGCCCACAGCGGACGGCCCGGCCAGAACGACCAGGCGCCCGCGTGCAGTTTCGTCAGCCATTGCGCTAATTACTCGCCGTAGCCGAAACGCTCGAGCAGGGCGCGGCGCTGACGGTCACCCAGGCCACGCAGACGGCGGGTCTGAGCAATCTCCAGGTCCTCCATGATTTCCTTAGCCTTGACCTTGCCAACCTTCGGCAGGGCCTCGAGGAGAGCGGAGACCTTGGTCTTGCCGATGATCTCATCGGTCTCGGCCTTCTCCAGAACTTCCTGCAGGTTGGTCTCGCCACGCTTCAGCGCAGCCTTGAGCTCAGCGCGAGCCTTGCGGGCCTCGGCGGCCTTTGCGAGAGCTTCTTTGCGCTGCTCATCTGTCAACTTGGGAAGGGCCACGGGTTTCCTCCGATTTCATTAGTTCGAACATTGTCTTCTGATGGCTAGCACCAGAATCTCGGCTCACGGTGGGAAGGTTTCCCCAGCGCGGGATAGCTTTTGCTACCTCCACGAACCGACTTCTGGCAATCCTAGCACTGGTCTGTACGCGATGACGCAACGCGGCCCCCTTCTTTTAAAGGTTCCCGCACGTCAACGCACATGCCTTAAACAAAATACCAGGTAAACGGCGCGCCCGTTAATCCAGCACGCCGCCACCTGGTCTGAGTATTAATCCCGGAACTCCGCCGCGGTATCCACTACGGCTTTCCGCAGGTCAGAGACACTCGGCCCCTGCGAAAGAATGGCCCGGGAAACGTTGGCAAAGCCGAGCTCGGGCGCCGCTGCGGTGAGTTCCCTTACATCGGCGGGCGTAGCGCCCTGGGCGCCCACACCCGGCAGCAGCACCGGACCGTTTAATTGGTCTAGTGCAGGCGGAGCCTCCAACGTCGCGCCCACGACAACACCAAGGGCACCCACGGTGGTGTCTGGCCCAGCCGCAGAGGCGTTGCGCTGTGCAAGCTCATCGACGACGCGCTGCGCAACGCTGCGGCCGTCGACACTCAACGACTGCAACGCCACGGCCTCCGGATTGGAGGTCGCCGCAAGAACAAAGACACCTCGTCCAGTTTCCTCCGCTAGGTCGAAGACTGGACTCAAAGCACCCACACCGAGGTAGGGCGAGACCGTCACAGCATCGGAACGCAGCGGCGAGTCCTCCCCCAACCAGGCTTGTGCGTAGCCCGCCATGGTGGAACCGATGTCTCCGCGCTTCGCGTCCGCTAGGCTCAGACAGCCCTGCTCGCGGAGCCCCGCGAGGGCCTCCTCAAGAACTGCGAAGCCGCGCGAACCGAAACGCTCAAAGAAAGCCACCTGTGGCTTCACCACCGCGGCGGTCTCGCCGAAGGCCTCTACACAGCGCAGCGTAAACGTGCGCAGACCATCCACATCAACCGACAGGCCCCAGGCTTCGAGCAGATGCGGGTGCGGGTCGATGCCTACGCACAGGCGCCCGCGCTCCGCACCAGCTGCTACGAGGCGCTCACCAAAAGACGGCAACTTCCTAGTTGGCTGGGTCATGCTCAAGCTCCTGCAGCGCGCGCACCTTGAGATCCCCGCGACGCAGAGCCTCAATACCCTGCACGGCGGCGGTCACGCCCTGGACGGTCGTCACCAACGGAATGCCCACGGATACCGCAGCAGCGCGGATGTCATAGCCGTCGTGGCGGGCACCGGCGGAGCCTGCCGGGGTGTTAAGGATGAGATCAACCTTTCCAGCAAGAATCTGGTCCACGATGGACTCCTCGCCCTCCGTGGCCTCCGATACCTTCCGGGCGACCTCGCACTCGACACCGTTGCGGCGCAGCATTTGCGCGGTCCCAGCGGTAGCCACGATGGTGTAACCCATGTAGGCCAGGCGCTGAATCGGGAAGATGAGCGTGCGCTTATCGCGGTTGGCTACGGAGACAAACACGGTTCCCTCAGTGGGCAGCTCGCCGAAGGCGGCCATCTCACCCTTGGCGTAGGCGGCGCCGAAGTTATCGGCCAAGCCCATCACCTCACCGGTGGACTTCATCTCCGGGGACAGCAAAGTATCCAGCAGCTGGCCATCGGGGCGACGGAAGCGGTTAAACGGCAGCACGGCTTCTTTGACCGCAATCGGGTGCTCCAGCGGCAGGGAACCACCGTCGTAGGTAGACGGGATGATGCCCTCCTCGCGCAGCTCGGCGATGGATGCCCCCAGCATGACACGCGCGGCGGCCTTGGCCAGCGGGACGCCGGTGGCCTTGGAGACGAAAGGCACGGTGCGGGAGGCACGCGGGTTGGCTTCGATGACGTAGAGGGTGTCATCCTTCAAGGCGTACTGAACGTTCATCAAGCCCTTGACGCCGATGCCATGCGCTAGGCGACGCGTCGACTCCCGCACCTTCTCAATATCCTCCGGGCCCAGCGTCATCGGCGGCAGGGCGCAGGAAGAGTCACCGGAGTGAATACCGGCCTCCTCGATGTGCTCCATCACGCCGCCGAGGTAGACCTCCTCGCCGTCGCACAGCGCGTCGACGTCAATCTCGATGGCGTTATCCAGGAAGCGGTCGACGAGGACCGGGTGGTCCGAGGTGATCTCGGTAGCGCGCTCGATGTAGTTGCGCAGCGAATCTTCGTCGTAGACGATCTCCATGCCGCGGCCACCCAGCACGTAGGACGGGCGGACCAATACCGGGTAGCCGATATTCGAGGCGACCTGGCGGGCCTCCTCGAAGGAGGTAGCGGTGCCGAAGGCCGGTGCGGGCAGCTCGGCTTCGGCGAGCACCTTGCCGAATTCACCGCGGTCCTCGGCCAAGTCGATGGCAGCGGCCGAGGTTCCCACGACCGGAACTCCGGCAGCGGTCAGGCGCTCAGCCAGGCCCAGCGGGGTTTGGCCACCCAGCTGGACGATGACGCCGGCAACCTCACCGCACGCGGCCTCCGCGTGGTAGACCTCCATGACGTCCTCGAAAGTCAGCGGCTCGAAGTAGAGGCGGTCTGCCGTGTCATAGTCAGTCGACACCGTCTCCGGGTTGCAGTTGACCATGACCGTCTCGTAGCCCTCGCGGGAAAGCTCCAGGGCGGCATGCACGCAGGAGTAGTCAAACTCGATACCCTGACCGATGCGGTTCGGGCCAGAGCCCAGGATGATGACCTTGCCCTTAGTCTTCTCCTCGCTTGCGCGGACCTCGGACTCAGCGTTCGGATCCAGCTCATAAGTGCTGTAGTGGTACGGGGTCTGCGCCTCGAACTCACCAGCGCAAGTATCGACGGTCTTGTACACCGGGCGAATACCCAAGGACCAGCGCAGGGAGCGCACGCCATCCTCGCCAGCGAACTCTGGGCGAAGAGCCGCGATCTGGGCATCGGACAGGCCGAAGACCTTGGCGCGGCGCAGCAAATCAGCGTCCAGAACCGGCGCACTCACGAGCTCCTCGCGGAACTGGACCAGCGCCTCCAACTCAGCGAGGAACCACGGGTCCAGGTGAGAGTGCTCGTGCAGCTGCTCAATGGTAGCGCCGAGGCGCAGGGCCAGCTCGACGTCGTACATGCGGCCCTCTGTCGGGCGCTCCAGGTCCTTGAGAACGGCCTCGAGATCCGTAGCGCGCTCCCCGGCCAAGTACTCATCTGGCTGGGTCCAGAAACCTGCGGGCTTGGACTCCAGGGAACGCATGACCTTATTCAGGCCGGAAATGTAGTTGCGGCCGATACCCATGGCCTCGCCCACAGACTTCATGGTGGTGGTCAGGGTGTCATCGGCGCCCGGGAACTTCTCAAAGGCAAAGCGCGGAGCCTTGACGATGACATAGTCCAGAGTCGGCTCGAATGCAGCCGGGGTCACACCGGTGATGTCGTTGCGTACCTCATCCAAAGTGTAGCCAATGGCCAGCTTGGCGGCCAGCTTGGCAATCGGGAAACCGGTGGCCTTGGAGGCCAGCGCCGAGGAGCGGGACACGCGCGGGTTCATCTCAATGGTGATGATGCGGCCATCATCCGGGTTCACTGCGAACTGGATGTTGCAGCCGCCGGTGTCGACGCCCACCTCGCGAATGATGGCGATACCCTGGTCGCGCATCTTCTGGTACTCGCGATCCGTCAGAGTCAGGGCCGGCGCCACGGTGACGGAGTCACCGGTGTGGACGCCGAGGGCGTCGACGTTCTCGATGGACGCGATGACCACCACGTTATCGTCACCATCGCGCATGAGCTCGAGCTCGAATTCCTTCCAGCCCAGGATGGACTCCTCGATGAGGACGTTCGCCTCTGGGGATGCAGCCAAGCCGCCGCCGGCAATGCGCTCAAGGTCCTCCTCGTTGAAGGCCAGGCCCGAACCGAGGCCGCCCATGGTAAACGACGGGCGAACGACAACCGGCAGGCCGAGCTCGGCGACGGTCTCGTGGACCTCCTCCATCGTGTGGCAGACGCGGGAGCGCGCGGATTCGCCGCCGATGGAGGCGACAATATCCTTGAACTTCTGGCGGTCCTCGCCGCGCTCAATCGCATCGATATCGGCACCGATGAGCTCGATATCGTACTTCTTCAGGATACCCAGGCGGTCCAGCTGCACCGCGGCGTTCAGAGCGGTCTGGCCGCCCAGGGTTGCCAGCACGGCGTCGATGGGGTTGCCCTCTTCCTTTTCCTTCTGGAAGATCTTCTCGATGAACTCGGGCTCGATGGGCTCCACGTAGGTGTGGTCGGCGAACTCCGGGTCCGTCATGATCGTTGCCGGGTTGGAGTTGACCAGCGTAACGCGCAGGCCTTCCTCCTTGAGCACGCGGCAGGCCTGGGTACCGGAGTAGTCGAACTCGCAGGCCTGGCCAATAACAATCGGACCGGAGCCGATAACCAGGACGTGATTGATGTCGTTGCGCTTTGGCATGTGTTTCTTCTTCCTTTTCCTGGTTGCGTTCTACTTGTTCGGGGACTTTTCAGTCATGAGCTCGATGAACTGGTCAAAGAGCGGGTTAGCATCGTGCGGGCCAGCCGCGGACTCTGGGTGGTACTGCACGGAGTACGCCATGCCATCCTTGAGCGCAACACCTTCAATGGTGTTGTCGTTGAGGCAGGTGTGGGACACCACTGCCGGGCCGAAGTCGGTATCGAATTCCTCACCGGCCGGGTCTTCCTTGCCCGAGGGGCTGGCCAGGGCGAAACCGTGGTTCTGAGAGGTGATGTCGATCTTTCCGGTCAGTTGGTTGCGCACCGGCACGTTGATGCCGCGGTGGCCGAACTTCAGCTTGTAGGTATCCATGCCCAGCGCACGGCCGAGGATTTGATTGCCGAAGCAGATGCCGAAGAACGGGTACTTGGCGGCGAGGATGTCTCGGACAATGCCAACCATGGTGTCCGCAGTAGCCGGGTCGCCCGGGCCGTTGGAGACAAACACACCATCCGGCTTGTACTGCTTGATCTCCTCGAACGGGGTGTTGGCGGGAACCACGATGGTCTCGATGCCGCGCTCGGCGAAGTTCTTCGGTGTGGCGGTCTTGACTCCCATGTCGTAGGCCACGACGGTGAAGCGCTTCTCCCCTACGGCCGGGAAGGTATAAACCTCATCAGTCGAGACCTCTGCCGACAGGTCGAGTCCGGCCATGGAGGGCTGGTTCTTCACCTCAGCGATGAGCTCCTCGACGTCCCGCTCAGCATCGGCACCGGAGAAAATACCGGCCTTGATGGAGCCGTGGTTGCGCAGGTGGCGCACCAAGGTGCGGGTATCGATGCCGCTGATACCAATGATTCCCTGCTTTTCCATCTCCTCCGGCAGTGAGCGCTCGGCGCGCCAGTTGGAGACGCGGCGGGCAAGGTCGCGGATGACCAGACCGGCGACCCAGATCTTGTCGCCGTGGGACTCATTGTCCTCATCATTCCAGCCTGTATTGCCAATCTGCGGCGCGGAGGCCACGACGATCTGGCGGTGGTACGACGGATCCGTCATGGTCTCCTGGTAGCCCGTCATGGCGGTAGTAAAGACGGCCTCGCCCAGGGTCGTACCCGTGGCGCCAAAGCCAAAGCCACGGAAGGTGCGGCCATCAGCGAGGACCAGGATGGCGGGGGTGGTGGTAGTGGAAGTCACTGTGTGTTGAACCTTTCAGTGAATTTTCTCGGTGAAGGGTGATTGTGTTGGGGACGTGCGTTGGTGTGCGTTGACTGCTTAAGTGGTGAGCAACTCTGATTGTCGATTATCCCGATTACTCGGCCGCCTCGCTGGCGCTTTCAGCCGCTAGGTCGTAGGTCACCGCACCGCGCAGGATGGTGTAGGCCACGCGTGCGCCGAATTCCTCCCCCTCGTACGGGTTGTTCTCCGACTTCGATGCCAGGCGCGTGGAATCGGATACCCACTGGTGTTCCGGATCAACGATGGTGAGGTTCGCTGGCTCTCCCACGGCAATCGGGCGGCCATGGCCGGGCAGGCGGGTGATCTCTGCCGGGCGTTCCGACATGACGCGGGCGACGAAGCGCCAGTCGGCCAGGCCGGTGGCAACGAAGAGCTTGGCGATGACCGCCAGGGAGGACTCCAGGCCCAGCATGCCCGGCTTGGCGTGCTCGAACTCGACGCACTTGTCTTCGCTGCCGTGCGGAGCGTGGTCGGTCGCCACGACGTCGATTAGCCCGTCGAGCAATGCCTGGCGCAGGGCCAGGGTGTCAGATTCCTCGCGCAACGGTGGGTTGACGCGGTAGACGCCGTCGTAGGTCACCAGCTTGTCATCGGTCAACAGCAGGTGGTGCGGGGTCACCTCGGCGGTCAGCGGTATGCCCTGTTCCTTGGCCCACTTGAGCAGCTCGACGGTGCCCTTGGTCGAGGCATGGCAGATGTGCATACGGTTGCCGTAGTCACGCGCGAGCAGTGCATCGCGGGCGACGATGGATTCCTCGGCGACGCGCGGCCAGCCGCGCAGGCCGAGGCGGGCGGCAACCTCGCCCTCATGGGCGCTCGCGCCTTCGGTCATGCGGTGATCTTCTGCGTGCTGGGCCAGCAGGACGTCAAGGCCCTTCGCGTACTCCAAGGCACGGCGCATGAGCTGCGGGTCCTGGACGCACTTGCCGTCATCAGAGAACATGCGCACCTTGGCGTCCGAGCGGGCCATCATGCCGAACTCGGTCAGAGTCTTGCCCTCGAGGCCCTTCGTGATGGAGCCAACCGGGTGGACATCGCACAGGCCGCGTGCCTGCCCCTTGGCCCAGACGGACTCGGCGATGATCGGCTGGTCCGTCACCGGGGACGTGTTAGCCATGGTGAACACGGCGGTGAAGCCACCCTTGGCGGCAGCCCGCGAACCGGTTTCGATGGTCTCGGTGTCCTCGCGGCCCGGCTCACGCAAGTGAACGTGCATGTCCACCAGCCCTGGCAGCAGCACGTTGCCGCCGCCATCAATGGTGCGGTCCACGCCTTCCGCCGGGGCTATATCGGCAGCGCCGATGGCTTCGATGACGCCATCCTTGATCAGGATGCTGGTGGGCTCACCCTCACCATAGGGGCGAACGTTGGTGATGAGCAGAGTACCGGCCGCGGGAGTAGAGAGCACGCCGGTGTCTGGATAAGTAGTCATGGATTCTTCAGCTCTCCTCGTTGCTAAGTGGGACATCTCGATTTAGATACCGGCGTTCTCGCCGTTGGTGAGCAGCGTAAACAAGGCGGCCATGCGCACGTGGACACCGTTGTTAACCTGCTGGAGGACCGCGGTGTTGTCATAGTCAGCCACGGCGTAGTTGATCTCCATGCCGCGGACCATGGGGCCTGGGTGCATGATGATGGCGTCCTTCTTCATGGCCGCTGCGCGGTCCTTGGACAGCCCGTAGAGAGTGGCGTACTCGCGGTGCGAGGGGAAGAAACCGCCGTTCATGCGCTCTGCTTGCACGCGCAACATCATGACGACGTCTGCCTTGGCAACCTCTGCATCGAAATCGTGGGAGACGCGCACCGGCCAGGTGTCGACGCCGAAAGGCAGCAGCGTCGGCGGGGCGACGAGCGTGACTTCAGCACCCAGCGTGGAGAGCAGGTCCACGTTGGAGCGCACCACGCGAGAATGCAGGCAGTCACCGACGATAGCCACGTTTAGACCTTCAAAACCGGTGCCGGCTGCCGAGCGATCCGCGCCCAGGTGCAGGCGCTGGCGCATCGTGACGGCGTCGAGAAGCGCCTGCGTGGGGTGCTGGTGGGAGCCATCGCCGGCGTTAATCACGCTCGGGCCCTGGCCGCCGGGCGCTACCCAGCTAGCTAGCTGCTGTGCCGCACCGGAGGAAGGATGGCGCATGATGATGGCGTCCGCCCCGATGGACGCCAAGGTCAACCCGGTGTCCTTGAGGGACTCGCCCTTCTTGACCGAGGACGTCGAAGCGGAGAGGTTAATGACATCCGCCGACATCCACTTGCCCGCCGTCTCGAAAGAGGAACGAGTGCGCGTGGAATTCTCGTAGAACAAGGTGAAAACGGTGCGCCCGCGCAGCGTGGGCAACTTCTTGACCTCGCGGCCTTCCAGGGCCTCTCGGAAGCGGTCGGCCTCATCCATCAGACCGAGAATCTCCTCGGCGCTGTGGTCGGCGATGTTAATGAGGTGCTTCATTTATGCCTCCTTGCCGGGCTGTGCAGTGAAGCGGGTGAGAACGACGGCATCGCGCCCATCAATGTCGGCGTTGTACACGGTGACATCCTCATCCCGCGCGGTGGGGATGTTTTTGCCCACGTAGTCGGCGCGGATCGGTACTTGGCGGTGCCCGCGGTCCACGAGGACGGCGAGCTGGATGATGTCGGGGCGGCCGATGTCCGCGAGGGCATCGAGGGCGGCACGGATGGTGCGGCCGGAGTAAAGGACGTCGTCGACAAGAATGACGGTGGCGCCATCGATCCCGCCGTCAGGCACCGTCGTGGGCTGCAAGGCACGGTGCGGGCGGGCATATAAATCGTCTCGGTACAAAGTGATGTCGAGGGAGCCCCAGGGAATCTCCACCCCGGAGAATTCCTCAATCTTTTCGGCAAGGCGCTGCGCCAAAGGCACGCCACCAGAGGGAATGCCTAAGAGCAGGACTCGAGAAGAATCACTCGAATCTAGCGCCGTCTTTTCAATGATCTGGTGCGCGATGCGTGCGACAGTACGCGCGACGTCTGAGGAGCTCAGCAGCTCGTTGGACTCCGCGTGGGTGCCGGATTCACTCATCGTGACCTCCTTCCCCGCCTCACGGTGCGGTCTTTAAAGGATGTCGGACAATGGTTCAGTGGACTTGTCTATGCTTGAAAGCCAGCACTAACCATAGCACTCTTCACGCGTGCTTGGTACGCCCTCGCACCCCCGAATCTCCTGAGGCAGGTCTATAGACAGTGAGTTTCACTACCCAGCACGTTGTCCCCGCCCCGCGCGAAGACGTATGGCAGTGGCATACCCGCCAGGGGGCGTTTGCTCGCCTCACCCCACCTTTCGGTTTTATGACCCCGCTTCAGCAAGCCGAGTCCTTGGCCGATGGAACCTCAATATTGGGCTTTCCCGGCGGCCTGAAATGGGTTGCCCGCCACGACCTCAGCCGCTACCAACCGCGGCGGTCCTTCGCGGATGTCTGTATCAACGCCCCCTTCCGCTCCTTGGCGAATTGGCGCCACGAGCACTTCTTTGAGGATCACCCGGAGGGCACGCTCATCACGGACAAGGTGGAGACCCGCATCCCCGCCGGAGCCCTGGAATCGATCTTCGCTTACCGCCAGCAGCAGCTCATCGAAGACTTTCGCTTTGCCCACAGGCTCGGCGCACTCAACGCCGAGCCCCGCACGATAGCGATAACCGGAACGCACGGGACGGTGGGCGCGGCTGTGGCTGCGCAATTGGGCACCCTGGGCCACACCGTCATCCCTTTGGTGCGCTCCAACCCCGGGCCTGGCGAGCGCCTCTGGCGCCCACAGTTGCCAGCGAAGGACCTGCTGGAGGGCGTTGACGTTCTCATCCACTTGGCCGGCGAACCTATCTTTGGGCGTTTTAATTCCGCGCATAAAGAGGCCATTCGCGATTCCCGCGTCGAGCCTACTCGCCTACTGGCCCAGCTGGCTGCTGAGACCCCGTCCCTGACCGCCATGGTGTGCGCCTCCGCCATTGGAATCTACGGCCCGGACAGGGGTGAGACGGAACTGACCGAGGAATCGGAGCGCGGCGAGGGTTTTCTCGCTGACGTCGTCGCCGACTGGGAGGCGGCGTGTGAGCCGGCGCGGGAGGCTGGAAAGCGCGTGGTTAACCTGCGTACCGGTATTGTGCAATCAGCCAATGCAGGGATCCTGCCGCTGCTACGCGGGCTGTTTTCCACTGGTCTTGGCGGCGCTTTCGGCAAAGGCACCATGTGGAATAGCTGGATTGCACAAGATGATCTTTCTGACATGTTTGTCCGCGCCGCGCTCGACCCGGCCTGGCACGGCGTCATCAACGCGGTCTCCCCCACTCCGGTGCTCAACCGCGATTATGTTGATGCCCTTGGTTCCTTGCTCCACCGCCCCACCATCATTCCGATTCCCAGCGTCGGTCCGGCGCTGCTGCTAGGCAAGGAAGGTGCGCGTGAGCTTGCACTGGCTAACCAAAAGGTTCTGCCCACGCGCGCGGAAGCGCTCGGCCATACTTTCCGATATCCCGAGATCGCTCCAGCGCTTGCCCACGAGCTGGGCGGGGAAAAACTCTTCGAGGACCCCACCTGCGCACCCCAGGAAGACGGCTCCGGTAGTGTCGGGGCCGGAAAAGATTAAGAAGAATGTAGCGAAGTGAGTAGAAGAATTGACTGACACCACTAATCACGACGAAGCGCAGCAGCGCCAGCTGCAGCCCGATACTCCGATTGAGGAGGTCACACTCGAGCGCATTGCGGAGATCTTTAAGTCAGAAGGCTTGGAATACCGCATCGAAGAGCAAAAGACGCAGGACGGCCAGACGGTCAACCTTTTGCGCACCGGCTTCTCGAACGCCGCCATCGCCTTCCAGCTGGTTGGCTCCTCCCTCATCGTTGATTCCGTGTGGCGCGGTTCCGTGCCCGCCTCCGAGGGCCCGGCGCTCCTCATGCACATCAACGCCTGGAACCAGGATCACTTCACGCCGACGTTCCGCTTCTTTGAGGCTCCGGACAACGCCTTGGCAGTCTCCGGTGCGCGCGATCTCGACCTGACCCACGGCGCTTCCCGCAACCAGTTAGGCGCGTTCGTCATGTCCACCCTGGATGCCGTGTTGCAGTCCTTCGAGTGGATTGAACAGCAGTACCCGCAGCTCGTCACCTGGAAGGAGCACAACCATGACTAATCCTGCGACTACCCCCGCCGAGGATCCGCACGCACTCCCGGAGGTCACACTCGACCGCATCATCGAGGCAATGAAGACCTTCGACATCGAACTCGAGCCGGTCCCCGGCCGCGACGACGCCGCCACCGCCAACCTCAACGGCCTGCCGTGCATGTTCGCTGTGCTCGAAAGCGTTGCCATCGTGCGTTGCGATGTGCCGACGGACGTCAACTACGCCAAGGCCGACGCCGGTCTTTTCCTCGCGGCTAACCAGATCAACTCCGTGGCTATGGGGGCCCGCGCCGTCATTGCCAACTTCGACGGCATGCTGCTCGTGCGCACCGAGGCCGATATTCCGTGCGCGGCCGGCATGACCGACGAACAACTCGCGGCCGCGCTGCGCGCCTCCGTGGATGGTGTCATCAACGCCCAGAACGCCATGGTCGCCGCCGCCGAGGAAATGGCCAAGCTCGGTTCCGAATCTGCTGCACAGGCGGGCGAGGGAGCTGAGGGCGCCCAGGGTGAGCAGCAGTGACCGATCTCCACGTGGTTGAGCCGGTCACCATTGACCGGCTGGCGCAGTTGTGCGAGCTTATCGACGCCGACTACGCGCTCATCGAAGCTGCCCCCGAGGAAGACGACGCTCCTGGTGCCGTCGACGACAACGCCCCCGTGCGCCGCGTCCTGCAGACCGGTGTGCCGCATATCGCGGTGCACTGTGACCTCGACGCAGAGGGCGACGTCTTAAGCGTCTTCGCTTCCTGGGAAGGCACTCTTCCCGCGCACCTCGAACACGACGTTGCTGCTGCCGTGGCGGAGCTGAACTGGGCCAGCGTGGCGCCCACCTTGAACTTCCTCGTCGAAGAGGACGCGAAGGGCAACGCGGAGATCCACCTAGGCGCCAACCGCGCCATGGCCGTGGGCGAAGGTTTGTCCTTGGCCCAGCTGGGGCATTTCCTGCTGAGCTCGCTCGCCAGCTTCGCGGAGATTTTCGACGTCGTGGCGCAGCGTTTTCCCCAGGCGGTCACCTGGAACGAGGAGGAGCAAGCATGAGCCACAACGCTAGCGAAGGCACCGATCCTTTCGACATCCTGTCTGGGTCTCCGCTGCCCGCCGTCAGCCGGGATAGCGTGCTGAGCGTGCTCAACGGTACGGAACTGGATATGGCGGCCACCGCGCACCCAGAGGACCCCACTGCGGCGGTTGCCCGCCTCAATGACCTTGATTGGGTTATCACCGTCGACGATGGCCTCGTGCGCATGGAATGCGTGCTGCCGACGCAGCTCGACGCGGACATGCTCCCGGTCTTCCACGTCTTGTGCAACGAGTTCAATTCCAGTGCCTTCGATGGGCGCGCGCTCGTTGGCCTCGTTGAGGATGAGGTGGAGCTGCGTGGTGATGCCTGCTTCGTCACCACGGCGGGTCTGAACGAGGACCAGCTCTTCCACGCCCTCAACCTGGGAATTATCAATGCCCAGGAAGCGCTGTTGTCCGTCCTCGATAGTTTCAACGCCGCCGCCCGTGAGCTCGCCAGCGACGTCGATGAGGCGCAGAACGACTAGTTCTTAGTCGGCGTCCTCGATGCGCTGGCGCTCCACCTCCGGGTCGAAGTCGGGCGCCGGCCACTCGAGGTCAAGATGGCGCAGGAGATCCACGATGAGGAACTTCAGCGCCATGCGGGCGTATTTCTTGTTATCGGTAGGAATGACATACCAGGGCGCATAGTTTTCATCCGTGCGCTGGATGGCGTCCTGGTAGGCCGCCATGTACTTATCCCAATAGGCGCGCTCCTCCACATCGGCGGGATCGTATTTCCAAAACTTGTCCTCGCGCTTCGTGCGCTCCAGCAGATTCTCCTTCTGAGCATCCTTGGACAGGTGTAGGAAGATCTTGATGACCTTGACACCATTCGCCGTCAGGTCCAACTCATAGTCGCGGATAGCCTCGATGCGGCGGTCCACTTCCTCTTCATCGACCCACTCGTGCACGCGCTGGATGAGAACGTCCTCGTAATGGGAGCGGTCAAAGGCCACAATCTGTCCCGGCTGCGGGTCGTGCTTGCGGATGCGCCACAAGAAGTCATGTTCCAGCTCTTCCTCGGTGGGCTTTCCGAAACCAACCGTGGTAGTTCCCTGCGGGTCGAAGGTGCTCAGCACGTGGCGAATAGCACCGCCCTTGCCCGAGGTATCCATTCCCTGCAACACAATGAGCACCGCCGGGGCATCCTCGCCATAGCTGCGGCCGTTGGCAAAGAGCCGCTCCTGCAGTTCATAGAGCTCATCATCGTACTTGGTGAATCGGGCATCGAGCTCGTCCTTGTCACCATCGAAACCGGGGGTTGCGGAGGCATCGACCGAGTCGATCTGAAAATTCTTTCCTGCGCGGAGGGAGAGCGCGTCTTCTATCTTGAATTTCGCCATGGGTCCACCTTACCCAGCCATTGTTTTAAGCGCCCAGCATAAAAAGACCGCGCAGCAAAGCACTCAGCGCTCCCAGGCTAGCCAGCGCCAGCGACAGTGTGTGGGCCTTCTCCCGCGAAACGTGCCAGGCGATCTTCTTGCCCACAAGGATGCCGACGCACATGCCGACTATTCCGCAGGGCCACACCAGCCAGTGCAGTCCCTCGAAGCCGCCGGAGCCCAAGAAGTACTTCGTCAGAACAGAGGACAATCCGCCGATGACAAAGCAGGGTTGCAGGGTCGCGGCGAGGATTGACTTAGGCCACCGCGCAGCCTGGGCATACACCGTGATAACGGGGCCGGCGACGCCGGCCAGAGTGTTGGTAAAACCACCCAAGATACCCGCGGAGATAGCAGGCCCGGTCCCCCGCATCTCCGGGACGAATCTGCGGCCGAAGACCACCACACCCAGCGCGATCAACAAGGCGGCGCCCACGAGCACCAACAACGCCGAGGTATCAATGCGCGCGATAAGCAGCGCCGCAGGGATTGAGCCGAGGACCATGAAGGGGCCGATGCGCAGCCACTTTCCCCAGTCCACATTCTCACGCATGGAATAGGTCGTGAGGATGGCGTTAATGCAGGCCAAAACGTTGATGACCATGATGCCTTCCACGGGGCCGAGGAGGAGCGTCAAAATGGGCCCGCCAATGAGGCCCAACCCCATGCCGGAGACTCGCTGCAGGCAGGAGCCGACTATGACGGTAACGAGGACGACGAAAGGTATTGCCAGTACAGACATGTCTCCTTAGCCTCGGTAGCGTTCCATTACGGCGGCCGCAACGTGCTCTGGGAACATACCCGTGACATCGCCGCCGTACTGTGCCACCTGCTTGCACAGGGAGGAGGAGATATAGCCGTACTTTTCATCAGTGAGCAAAAAGACAGTATCGATCCCGGAAAGGCGCCGGTTCATCTGTGCCATCGGCAGCTCATACTCGTAGTCCAAGGAGGAGCGCAGGCCTTTGACAATGGTGTCTATGCCATGGGCACTGGTGTAATCCACGAGCAGGCCGCCCCACCAGTCCACCTGGATCTCTGGCGCGACGGTACGGCGGATGAGATCCACGCGCTCCTCCACGCTAAACAGTCCGGACGGCTTATCGGGGTTTCCCGTCACCAGCACGGTGACCTTGTCAAACAATTCGCTGGCGCGGTTGAACACGTCAACATGGCCCAGCGTGATGGGGTCGAAAGATCCCGGGCAGACGGCGTGGGTGGGCATGGCTAATCCTCCTTGATTTCGGTCATGGCGGTATCTTCGCTACCCGCGTTGTCGCTGTAGTCACTGTCCTCAGCGCGGTGATAAATCGCCATATCAAAACGCGCAATGCCAAAGGTCCGCTTCTTGAGCTTCTGGCCGGTGGGCTCAAAGCCTTCCGGCCACTGCGTCTGCGGGGAATCCACATGGCGTTCGATGACGACGATTGCGGCATCATCCAACACCGGTTCGATCGCGGCCAACAGCCCATCCACATCATCGAACTCATAGGGAGGATCCGCGAGCACCATATCGAAATACCCGCGCGGGGCGGTCGCTAGATAGGACGAGGCCTTCATCTCGCGTACCTCGACGCGCGGGTGCTTCACCACCCCAATGTTGTGGCGGATGATCTTCACCGCCGCAGGATTGTTTTCCACCAAGACCACTTCCTCAGCGCCGCGGCTGGCTGCCTCCAGACCTAAGGCACCGGACCCAGCAAAAAGGTCCAGCACCCGGGAGTCGATGAAACCCCAACGCACGTTCAACGATGAGAAAAGGCCCTCGCGGGCACGGTCAGAGGTAGGTCTAGTCCCGGCTTCCGGCACCTTGATGGTGCGCCCCCGGGCCTCCCCAGCGATGATTCTGGTCATGGCCTCTACCCTATCTCCCCTCAGCTGCGCGCGGTGACTGGCCTAGTTCTTCTCCAAAAACTCCTGCTCATCCGCACTCAAATTGTGTGTCAACTCCTCCGCTAGCTCGGGATTGCGCTCCACCAATGCGGCAGCATCAGCATGCGTGCGCTCAACAATGTCCCGATCATGGCTGAGATCGAGCAGTTTCAGAGTGCGCTTGGTGCCAGATTGCAGCGTTCCTAGGATGTCCCCTTCGTGGCGCTGCCGAAGATCCAGCTCCGCCAAATCAAAACCGGACGGCGTATCAGCTATGGCCTGGATGCGCCGGTAGGACTTACTGTCGGGCTCGGCGGTGGTATGCAGCAAGCACACGGAGTCGTTACCACCGCGCCCCACGCGCCCACGCAACTGGTGCAACTGCGAGACGCCAAAATTCTCCGATTCGCGGATGAGCATCACGGTGGCGTTGGGTACGTCGACGCCGACTTCGATGACGGTGGTAGCCACGAGGACGTCGATTTCCCCGCGGGCGAAGCGCTCCATGACCTCGTCCTTATCGGGCATTTTGCCATGCAGCATCTCCACCCGCAGACCCCGCAGCGGCAGGTTGCGCAGCTGTACGGACATCGTTTCCACGCCGCCCTCGCCTTCAATCCGCGGGCAGACGATATAGGCCTGGTGGCCCTTTTCTACCTCTTCGCGGATTCTCTCGATGGCGCGGCGTACCCATTCCGGTTTCCATTCGGGCACCACCGCGGACAAGATAGGCTTTCGCCCGCCAGGCAGCTCCTTGAGAGTGGACACGGCCAAATCACCGAAGACGGTCATGGCAATCGTGCGCGGGATCGGTGTCGCCGTCATGACCAGAAGGTGGGGGCTCGTGCCCTCCCGGGTTTTGGTGCGCAGGCTATCGCGCTGCTCCACGCCGAAACGGTGCTGCTCATCCACGATGACGAGGCCCAAGTCAAAGAACTCCACCGTGTCTTGGATGATGGCATGCGTTCCGATGACGATATCGGCCTCGCCGGAGACAATCTCCAGCAACGCCTGCCGCTTCTCCGCTGTCTTCATCGAGCCGGTCAACACGGTGACGGTGACTCCTTCGGGAACGCTGGCGCTAATCGACGCCCCATGCTGCGCCGCCAGCACCTCCGTCGGCGCGAGCAGCGCGGCCTGCTTGCCAGCGTCGACCGCCTGCAGCATGGCGCACGTGGCCACCAGGGTCTTGCCCGAGCCCACCTCGCCCTGCAGAAGACGCATCATGGGCGCGGTGCCACACAGGTCCGCGTCGATCTCCGCGATGACGCGGCGCTGGCCCGCAGTCAGTTCAAAGGGCAGCTCGCTGAGCAGTTCGTCGCGGTAGCCCTCCAAAATCGCTGGCATCGGGGTTGCCGTACGCGCCTTGACATCGCGCTGGCGCAGGGCCATAACCAGCCCAATCGACAGCGCCTCATTGTATTTCAAACGTTGGATGGCGCGTTCGGGCCCGTGCTCACCCGGTTCGTGGATCTCGCGGACGGCTTGGTCCAGCGTCACCATCATGCGGTAGTCCAGTGGCTCCGGAATCGAAGGCGTATTTTCCAGCACCTTGTGGATAGCACCCATGATGTACCACGACGTCACCTTCCCGCTGGCTGGGTACACGGGAATCCACTCGCGCTGCAGGAAGGTCTCCAGCGACCCGAATTGGGAGAGCTTCTTCAGCGAGCCTGTCCCCTGCCCAGTCGTGCTATCCAGCAAGGATTCCTGATAACGGCCGGGATCGAGGATGAGGAAGTCAGGGTGCTGCAGGCTGGGATATCCCCGAAAGTACTTCAGCTTGCCAGACAGCATGACGCGCATGCCGCGCCCCAGCACGCGCTGCACGTAGTGCGCGTTAAAGAAAGAGGCTTGGACTCCACTATCCATGTAGAGAATAAAGACCATGGCTTTGGAGGTGTGCTTGACGCGGACATCCTCAATGACACCGGTGATGGTGACGTGGTCACCGTCCTCGGCACCGCCGAGGCCGACGTCCTTGTTGTGGCGGATGTAGTCGCGTGGATAGTGGCTGAGCAGCTCGCCGCACGTGGTGTACCCGAAGGCTCGCTTGATTGCTGAGGCATCCTTCTTTGCCAGAATCTCCGTCAGCGCACGGTCATCCTGCCACCCCAGCATGGCTTACTCCACCCCGATCTCGGTACGCAGCCCGGGAACCCGCAGCACCACCACATCGACGCCCAAAAGCTGCGCCAGCTCGTCCTCATCGATCTCTAGTCCGGTGAGCACTGTGATCTGCTCCCCGCCGTAGGCCAATTGGCTGCGGCACGACGCCACAATCCCGTCGATGGATTCTGTATCCGGATGCACCACCCGCATCGAGCGTGCGGCATCCGCCATGGCGGCCACGGCCTCGGCGGTGTGGGTGGAACCCGGTGAGTAGACCGACAGCGCGGCGAGTCCGGACACGAGGGAATCAGTCGGGATAAGCGTGGCTGTACCAGGCGCACCGCCGAAGCCGTTGGGCAAGAAGAGGTCACCCGTCTTCGCGTGGCGAGGGCCGTCGCCGGGCTTGACGGTATCCGCCCCGGCCTTTTCAAAAAGCTCACGGGCGGCCCCTTCGGGCACTGCGGCGAAGATTCGCCGCCCGGCACGGTCGGCGGCCTGCATTTCGCCGGCCGCTGTATCGCCGGCGGAGGGAAGCACCTCGAGGCGAAGGTTGCTGACCGTACCGAGGCCATAGGCTTGTTCGATGATCGCACCAGCTTGGCAGCTATGGATGTGCACGCTGGCCGAATCCTCCGTGGCTCGTGCGATGACGAGGCTATTGCCCAGCGGGTTGAGGGCCTCCTCGAGCTGGGCGAGGTCTCCCTCGAAGAAGAAGATGACTTCAATCTCCGCGCCGGCCCCTGGCTGTGGCGTGGCACAGTTCTCTCCGTGAGACGGCAGCGATTCGCTCTGCGTGGGCTCTGCCCCTTCAGGATCTATAGCCACAGATTGAGGCGCAGTGTCTTCACCGGTGAGCTGGGCCAACAAGCATTCCAACAAGATGACGAAGCCGGCTCCGCCGGCGTCTACGACACCGGCCTCGCGCAGCGCCGGCAGCTGGGAAGGAGTCTCCGCTAAGGCTTGCCGGGCGGCGTCGACCGCCGCGACCACAATACCGTGCAGCTGCGCGCCGGACTGCTCGGCGGCCTTGCTGGCAGCGGCCGCCGAGGCACGCAGCACGGTGATGATGGTGCCTTCCACTGGGGAGGCCAGAGCACGGTCGGCCAGCGTGACGGCCAGCGAGAGGGCATCCGCCAAGACCGAACCATCCACCCGCGAATCCGTCGTGGCGTCAGCCACCCCGCGCAATACCTGGGACAGCACCATCCCGGAGTTGCCGCGCGCTCCGCGTACCGAACCGATGGCCAGGGCTTCAGCCACGTCCATCTCGCCTTTATCGGCCTCCGCCAGGGCAGATTCCATGGTGTGCGCCATGTTGGATCCCGTGTCAGAATCGGGCACCGGGAACACGTTGAGGGCGTTAATCTCGGCGCGGCGGCGCTGTAGCTCCTTAACGGTTCGCGCGGCCCACTCGTGCAGGCCACGGGCATCCAACTCGGCGGGATAAGACATGTTGGCTAGTCTACAAGCGCCAGTCCACTGGCGAGACGCCACGGGCCTCTAAGGCCGCATTCGCCCGGGAAAATGGACGCGATCCGAAGAAGCCGCGTCGTGCTGACAGGGGTGAAGGATGCGGGGAGGTGATGCATTCCGTCCCTGGCAGGAAGGCCTGGCAGGTTTGGGCATCGCGCCCCCACAAGATGGCCACGATATCGCGCCCCGCCAACGCTCTAATGGCGGCCTCCGTAATCGCTTCCCAGCCCATCCGCCGGTGCGATCCGGCCTGGCCCGGGACCACGGTAAGCACCCTGTTCAGCAGCAGCACGCCCTGGTCGAACCACGCCCGCAGGTCCCCATCCGCGCGACCGTCGATCCCGAGGTCGTCGTGAAGCTCGGCGTAGATATTCTGCAACGAGCGGGGAGCCGGCACCCCGGGGCGCGTAGAAAAGGACAAGCCCATGGCATGGCCCGGGGTGGGATAGGGATCCTGGCCCACGATGAGGACACGTACGTCGTCGAGCGGCATCGACAAGGCAGCGAAGACGTCCTCGGCCGGGGGCAGGAAGTCTTGGCCGATCTGCTGCTCAAGGCGCGGCAGATTCTCCTCCAGCGCCTGCCGGATGTGGGGCATCCACGAATAGTGAATGCGAGAGGTATCGATGTGGCTCACGCAAATCCCTCCCAGCCCTCGCGATAGCGAGGCTCTTCTCCGCTGATGGTGACACCGGTACCGCGCATCACCCGGCCTACTTCCCGGAACCCAGAGGGAGCGGCCTTGTACGTGGTGGCCAACAGCGTGTGATCCTCCCCTCCCGTTAGGACCCATTCCCACGGATCGATATCAAGCACCGCGCCGGCAGCAGCTAGGAGCGGATCAGGGGCAATGGCTGCGCGGTCGAGGTCGATACGCACCCCGGAGCGTTGTGCCAGATGCCCCACATCACGCACTAAGCCATCCGAATTATCTGTCATCGCGGTCGACCCCGTTGCCCGAGCGATAACCCCACGCCCTGGGCTCAGGGTGGGTGCACAGTGGGCGTCGATCAGCGGCCACAGCTCCTCTAGTTCCGGGGGCAGCGCGCGGCCAAAGCGCTGAAGCAGAGCAAGGCCCGCTCCGGAGTACCCAATCTTGCCGTGCGCCACCAGCTTTTGGCCCGCGCGTGCTCCATCTAGGGTCAGCGGCGCCCCACTTCCTCCCAAGGAGCCCATCGCCGTGACATTGATGACCAAGCTGTCGCTGCGGGTAAGGTCGCCGCCGACCAGCTCTGCGTTATAGACCGCGCAGCGCTCAGCGATGCCCTGCGCAATCCCCCGCACGAAATCCACCGGGGTTTCCCCTGGGGCGGCAATAGCCAGCAGTGCTGCGGTGGGCCGGGCACCCATCGCCTCGATATCGGCGAAATTACGCACGATGGCCTTCTGCCCAATTTCTGCGGCAGTCGACCAATCCCGGCGGAAATGCCTGCCTTCCACCATCATGTCTGTCGCTGCCACCGTGCGGGAATTGGGCGCTGCCGGGTACAGCACCGCGGCATCGTCACCGTTGAGCGCGCTCGGGGCGGCGGTGACAATCTCATGGATGACTTGCCGCTCACCGGCTTGGTCGAGGGTATGCGATAAACCCACCGTCACGGACTCCTTTGTGTTGCGCGGGCCACGCACTGTACGCGTGCGCACCGTCCACGTTCGTTCTTCCTGGACTATCAGCGATAGGATAAGCCCCTATGGATACCCAATTTAACCGCACCGCAATCTACGTCTCACTCGGGATCGCCATCGCGATGGTCTTCGCGGTGATTTTTGGGGCGAAATACGTCTTCACCACCGCTGCCCAGCAACCGGTGGCGCTGCCTCCCACCCCATCTGAGGCGGCGGCTTCCCCCGAGTGTGCCGCCGTGGTCGATGCGCTGCCGGACAAACTACTGGGGTACCCACGCGTCGATCTTGTCGAGCCAGCTCCCGCGGGTGCTGCGGCGTGGGCGAAGAGCTCGGAGGACAAGATAACGCTGCGCTGCGGTGTTGACTTGCCGCAGCAATTTACTGAGTATTCCCAAACCGTCGAGGCCGACGGCGAATCCTGGCTGCAGGTCGTCGACGCCACTCCCGGCTCGAATCTCACGAC
Organism: Corynebacterium sp. HMSC068G04; assembly: GCF_001814885.1. Classification (NCBI taxonomy): domain Bacteria; kingdom Bacillati; phylum Actinomycetota; class Actinomycetes; order Mycobacteriales; family Corynebacteriaceae; genus Corynebacterium; species Corynebacterium sp. HMSC068G04. The sequence goes on from NZ_KV818338.1 coordinate 72,562, forward strand.
GTGGTACAGCACCAAGCGCGTTCCCGCCGTCGCGGTCACCACCACCTCCGACAACGCGCGCGACGACGCCCCGGAGGGTCTCGGTGATGCTCTCGGCCACTTGGAACAGAAACAGCAACAGCCCAATGCCGCTCCGCTATCGCAGCTGAAGGCGGGCCCGGATTCCATGTGCAGCCGGCTGGAAAAGGCCCTGCCGGAGACCCTCGCGGAGGGCTACTCGCGCCGCGAGGATGCCGGTGACAAGAACACCTGGGTCTACAGCGCGCCGGGCCAGGAAGAGATCGTCGTGCGCTGTGGTGTGGCTGCACCGGAGAACTACCGCGCAGGTGTCCAGCTGCAGCAGGTCAATGACGTGCCCTGGTTCGAGGACACCACCCTGGCAGAGGGCACCACGGCCGGCACGTGGTTCGCGCTCGGCCGGGCGGAGGATCTCGCGCTGTCTGCTCCGCAGGAGGCAGCCAATTCCGCGCTGGTGCGGCTGAGCGACGCCCTCGTGGCCGCCACCCCTTCCCAGTAGGAACCGCGGCCTGCTCCTCTACCGCCTGCCCTTCGCGCTCAGCTGAGGGGCTAGGCGGGCTAAGGACTAGGAACGCGCGAGCGCGGTTTGGATGAGGGTATCCAGCAGCTCGGCATAGCCCACCCCCACGGCGGCGAATACCTGCGGGTACATCGAGATGGGTGTGAAGCCGGGGAAGGTGTTCACCTCGTTGATGCAGTAGGAATCCTCGCTGACGAAGAAATCCACGCGGGACAGGCCGGCAGCGCCCAGAGCACGGAAAGCCTCAATAGCGCGCTGGCGGAGCTCAGCAATCAGTTCTTCGCTCAACGGCGCAGGGATTTCCGCCGAAACGCCCTCGTCGATGTACTTGGCATCGAAGTCATAAAAGCCTTCTTCGGACTCCGTAGTGCCCAAAAGTTTGGCGGGAACGGAAGCCTGGAGGCTACCGTCTGGGTGCTCGAGGACGCCCACTTCCACCTCTGCACCACGAATTTCCGGCTCGACGAGGACCTTTTCGTCGGACTCGTAGGCTAGGGCCAGCGCGTCCGCGAAATCCTCCCACGCCGAAACCTTAGACACACCGATGGAGGAGCCACCGCGCGCCGGTTTCACAAAGACAGGCAGGCCGAGGCGCTCCTTTTGGGCGTCGCTCAGCGTGGCTTCCCCAGTGAGCACCTCCTGGGGCGCCACAGGCAGACCTTCCGCAACCAGCAGCTTCTTGGTGAACTCCTTGTCCATTCCCACAGCCGAGGCCAGCACGCCCGCGCCCACGTAAGGGATGCCGGAGAGCTCGAAAAGCCCCTGGACCGTCCCATCTTCACCGTAGGGGCCATGGAGAACCGGCACAATGACATCCACTTCGGTGTAGTGCTCATGGCGAGTGACGTTGTGGATGCGTCCGCGCGTGGCGGGGTTGAGGGAAAGCGCCAGCTCATCGTGTAGCTCTACCTCGGGCAGGCGCCCATCGACAATGCCGAGGCCCTCCCGACTGCCCTGAGTCCAGGTGCCCTCTCGCGTGATGCCGATCGGCACAACCTCATACTTGTCCGGGTCAAGGTGCTCCATGATTGCGCCGGCGGAGATGCACGACACTGAATGCTCGGAGCTGCGCCCGCCGTACACTACGGCCACGCGCACAGGATTCGCTTCAGTCATACCGAGCAACTTTACTCGGCTTTACTCAGCTTTCTTGGTGCGACCCATCAGAGCCACGATCATGTCGTCGACAGTCACGCCGCGGTGGCACACACCGAAGACCGCTTGGGTAATAGGCATCTCTACGCCCGCGCGCTGCGCCAGCCTAAAGATGGAATCGGAAGAAACAACGCCTTCCGCTACCTGGCCATTGGTGGCGGCTGTGGCTTCCTCCAGGGTGCCGCCCTGGCCGAGGCGGTAGCCAAAGGTGCGGTTGCGGGACAACGTCGAGCTACAGGTTGCCACGAGGTCACCCATACCAGCCAGACCAGAGAAGGTGAACGGATCCGCTCCCAGCTTCACGCCGAGACGGGTAATCTCCGCGAGACCTCGAGTAATGATGCTGGCCATGGTGTTGTTTCCCAGCCCCTTACCCGCAGCCATGCCGCAGGCAAGTGCAATCACGTTCTTGCAAGCACCGCCAATTTCCGCGCCGATGACATCGGTGTTGGTATAGGGCCGGAAATAGGGTGCTGCGGCGGCATGCTGGACAGCCTTGGCACGGTCGGCGTCGCGGCACGCAATAACCGTAGCTGCCGGCTGCTCCTGGGCCACCTCCTTGGCCAAGTTGGGCCCGGAGAGCACCGCAATGCGGTCGGGGGAAACACCGGCGGCATCGGCAATCACCTCGCTCATCAGGCTGAGCGTCGACTTCTCCACGCCCTTGGAAATCGATACTAAAGTTGCATCCTCCGGCAGCAACGGCGCCCATTTTTCCAGGTTGGACCGCAAGGTCTGCGAGGGGACGCCGAAAATGACGATGTCCGCACCCTCCAGCGCATCAGCTGGATCGGTGGTAGCGCGGATGGAGGCGGGCAGCGGAAGATCTGGGAGATAATCCGGGTTCTCGTGGCGTGCATTGATGGCCTGGGCTAGCTCTTCACGGCGCGCCCACAAGCGGACGTCATTGCCGGCATCGGCAAAAACCTTTGCCAGCGTAGTTCCCCACGAGCCCGCACCCAATACTGCTACGTTCACTATGTGCCACCTCACTGTAGATTCCCGGTATATCGGCTTTCCCCATTAAAGCACGCTCGGCATTAAAGCACGCTCGGCGCGTAAGGCTGCATCGCGGCAGTGAGTGGAGGAAAATGGAAAAGGTTAGAAGCTACTGGCGCAAAAGGAGCAGCATGCCCAAGGCAAAGAACATGCACGAGACGGACAAAGACATCAAATCCGAGGTCTTTATTTCTGGCCGACACCAAGAAGTGCCCGTCGATCCGGCCGATGAGTTTAAGCGCACGACCCTGGCCGCCGGTGCGGTTCTCTGGCGCGGTGACCCGCACGATCCGGAAGTCGCCCTCATTCATCGCCCGCACTATGACGATTGGTCACTGCCCAAGGGCAAGGTGGATCCGGGCGAATCCCTTCCTGTTACCGCCGCGCGCGAGATCCTCGAGGAAACCGGTTATACCGTGCGCTTGGGCAAACTCATCGGCAAGGTAGCTTACCCAGTACAAGGCCGCACCAAGGTGGTCTACTACTGGCTGGCGCGGGTGCTCGATGGCGAATACACCCCGAATCAGGAAACCGACGAGCTGCGCTGGATGAAGATCGATGATGCCTGCGCACTGCTCTCTTATGACGTTGATGCACAGGTCTTGGCCAAGGCAAAGAAGCGCCTGCGCCTCGCACCAACGACCCGCGTTCTCTACGTGCGCCATGCCCGCGCGCACCAGCGCCGCACCTGGGAGGGTGATGATGACCTGCGCCCGCTGGATAAGAAGGGGCGCCGCCAGGCGGAGATGCTCGTTCCGATGCTCACGCCTTTCCATCCGACCGCCATTTATAGCGCCCCGCCGCAGCGCTGCCAGCACACCGCTGCCCCGCTGGCCGATGAACTCGGCATGGACATCGCCGTTAACAAGGCTTTCGGCGATGATGTTTTCGTCGAATCTCCTGATACCGCCCGCGCCGCCTTTCAGCGCGTGGTCGACGGCGGCGGCGTTCCGGTTATCGTCAGCCAAGGGCTGACAATCCCCGGCATCATCGAGTCCTATGCACCGAAGTTCATTCAAGAACCAATCGAAGAACTCAAGTTCAAGAAAGCTTCGGTGTGGGTTCTATCCTTCAACGACGGTGAACTTACCGGAGCGGACTATCTGGCGAGCCCGCTTCCCGTGCGCTGAGCAGGGCATCGCCCACGTCCCTCAGGAGTTTCTACGCCGCCCTGCTGCCTTATTCAAACCGTGCTGCAGGGCGGCGCTGCATAGCGCGGGTGAACAGGACCATCCCCAAAGCCCAGATCGGGTAGGCGGCAAGGAAGCCGACGATGGGGATAAATACGACAAAGCTCGTGATGAGGGAACAGACCAGAATAAAGAGCAGCGACTGCCCTAGATTCTCCATGATTAGGTCGAGGGCCTCTCGGAAGCAGTCCATGAGAGGCTTATCGGGGTTATCCGCCTTGATCACGGGCGCTGGCCACAGGAGCGCATAGAGAATCAGTCCGGGGAAGCCACCCGCAATAGATCCGAGCGTTACCAAAATAAAGAAGCAAGCATAGACACCGGCGCAACCACTCAGCTGCGCAAACCTAAAGTAGTCGCGGAAGGTGACCTTCTCCCCATCAGCGATCTTGCGGGAACCATTGAAGAGGTTCGCCATCATCCAGCAGAGATAAGCGTAGGCGGCTAGCGCCATGACCACCATAAGAGGTATCCCCACGGTAGGAACCAGGGGTTCAATGTCCCTGCCGCTTTCTTCCATCGCTGCGGAGATTCCGCCTAAAACGGTTCCCGGCACAAGAAGAAGAGCAAAAGAGATAATGAGATGCACCAGCATGGCCAGCATCCCTGGCACAGGCTGCTTCAGGTAGCCCTTGAAGGTTTGGCCCACAATATCCATGGCGTCGATGGGCTGCGCGGGAGCCCCGCCTTGTGGATTGCCAGGCGCGGCGCCGGGCTGGTGCTCACCGTAGTTGCCGGACTGCTGGTAGCTGTAGGCCCCCGACTGTTGATAGCCATAACCTGCGGCGTCGTGATAGTCATAGCCGCCATATCCGCCATACCCACCTGCACCGCCGAACTGATTGCCACTGTCCCCGCTAAAGCTTTGATAAGGATTGCTCATGCCGAGGATGTTAACGCCGATATGTGTCCGGCGCCACAGGAGGCGGGGAACACTCCCACACCCCCATTGCTCACGCTAAGACGCCACGACGCGGGGCTTGAATGCCGGGCGTGCGGATTCGAAAGCCTCGATATCGTCCTCATTGCGCAGGGTCAGCCCAATGTCGTCGAGTCCCTCCATGAGGCGCCAACGGGTGTAGTCATCGATCTCAAAGGTATAGCTGTTGCCGCCGACGGTAACCGTGCGCGCTTCCAAATCCACGGTGGTTTCGGTTTCACCGGACTCCAACTGCTTCCAGATGAGCTCGATGTCTTCTTGCTCCATGAGCCCCGTCAGCAGCCCGGCCTTACCAGAGTTGCCGCGGAAAATATCGGCGAAGCGGGAGGAAAACACCGCCTTGAATCCATACTCAGCAAGCGCCCACACCGCGTGCTCACGAGAAGAACCGGTACCAAAGTCCGGACCCGCGAAAAGCACAGAGCCTTCCTTGAACGGTTCCTGGTTGAGAATGAAGTTCTCGTCGCTGCGCCAGTTAGAAAACAGGCCTTCGGCAAAGCCAGTGCGCTTGACGGACTTCAGATAGCGCGCAGGAATGATCTGGTCGGTATCCACATTGGAAACTCGCAGCGGAACGCCGACGCCAGTATGAGTTACGAACTTCTCCATTGTCTTTTCCCTTTCCTTAGGCGCCGGCTACGGCGGCATCGTCGATATCAGCTGGTGCGGCCAGGTGGCCCAGGACTGCTGTCGCCGCGGCAACGGCCGGGGACACCAAGTGGGTACGGCCACCGGGGCCTTGGCGGCCCTCAAAGTTGCGGTTGCTTGTCGACGCCGACCTCTCCCCCGGCTTCAGCTGGTCCGGGTTCATACCCAGGCACATCGAGCAACCCGCGGTACGCCATTCAGCGCCGAAATCGGTGAAGATCTTGTCCAAGCCTTCCTCCTCAGCCTGCGCCTTGACCACGGCCGATGACGGGACCACCATCATGCGGGTATCAGCCGCGATACTGCGCCCCTTGACCACCTCGGCGGCGGCGCGCAGGTCCTCGATGCGAGCGTTCGTGCACGATCCCAGGAAGACAGTGTCGATCTGGATATCGCGCAACGGCGTGCCCGGCGTGAGGTCCATGTACGCCAGGGCCTTCTCGACTGCGGCCTTCTCGCCATCGTCCCCGCACTCCTCCGGGTCGGGCACCGCAGCGCTCAACGGCAGACCCTGGCCCGGGTTGGTGCCCCAGGTGACAAACGGGGTGAGGGCGGAGCCATCGATCTCGACGACGGTATCGAAATCGGCCCCCTCGTCGGTCGGCAGCGTCTTCCAGTATTCGACCGCTGCGTCCCAGTCTTCGCCCTGCGGGGCGAACTCGCGGCCCTTGACGTACTCAAAGGTTGTTTCATCCGGAGCAACCATGCCAGCGCGGGCACCAGCCTCGATGGACATGTTGCAGATCGTCATGCGCGCTTCCATCGACATCTTGCGAATGGCCTCGCCGCGGTACTCGATAATGTGGCCCTGGCCGCCGCCAGTGCCAATCTTGGCGATGATAGCCAAGATCAAGTCCTTGGCGGAAACACCTTCCGCCAGCTCACCGCTAACCTCGATAGCCATCGTCTTGAAAGGCTTGAGCGAAAGCGTCTGAGTGGCCATGACGTGCTCAACCTCGGAGGTACCGATGCCCATGGCAATGGAGCCGAAGGCGCCGTGCGTCGAGGTGTGCGAGTCACCACACACAATGGTCATGCCGGGCTGGGTGATACCCAACTGCGGACCAACGGTGTGGACAATGCCCTGCTGGGCATCACCCATCGAATGCAGGCGTACGCCGAACTCCTCGCAGTTCTTGCGAAGGGTAGACACCTGTGTACGGGAAACTTCGTCCTTAATCTCCAGGAGATTTCCGGTCTTTATACCCACGGTGGGAACGTTGTGATCCTCCGTGGCTAAGTGCAACTCAGGGTGCCGCATCGTCCGTCCAGCCAGGCGCAGACCGTCGAAGGCCTGCGGGCTGGTAACTTCATGCAAGAGCTGGAAGTCAATGTAGAGGAGATCAGGCTCGCCGTTCTCCCCCTTGCGCACGACATGGTCGCGCCATACCTTCTCTGCGAGTGTCAATTTCTCAGTCATGTTTCTCTCCACTTGAAATCTCAATTAATGGGACGTAGATTTCATTATATGGGAGAGTATAGCGCAGTATCAGGAATAAAGGTATTGGATCGCGCAGTTGCCATCATGATGGCCGCGACCAACCGCCCCTCCACGCTTAACGAGCTTTGTGAGACCACCGGCCTGCCCCGAGCAACCGCACACCGTCTCGCCACAGCACTCGAGGCACACCGGATCCTCACCCGCACACCCGACGGAAAGTGGGGTGCGGGCCCCGCCCTTCCCGGCAACCGCGATCGCATCATTGAAACTGCCGGGCCCATCATGGAAGAGCTCCTTGAGGCCACCGGTGAGTCCGTACAGCTCTATGAGCTATCTGGAACAACCCGCACGTGCATTGCTACACGCGAGCCGGAGATTGGCCTGCACAACGTCGTACCCGTCGGCCGCCAGCTACCCCTTACGTCCGGCTCAGCCGCCCGCATCTTCGCAGCTTTTGCGGATGTACACGTTCCCAATGCCCTCTTTAGCGAGCACGATGTCGAGCTCGCGCGCACCAACGGCTACTCCGAATCCATCGAGGAGCGCGAGTCGAATCTCGCTTCCGTTTCCGCCCCCGTCTTCGACGCCGCCGGCAACTTTATCGCCGTACTCTCTGTCTCCGGCTCCGCCGAACGATTCCGCCCCTCCCCAGCGGAGAAGTTCGCTGACGTGCTTGTCGACGCCTCCTCCCGCCTCACCGCCGCGCTATCCCACGACGCTCCGGGGAAAGCGGGACGCTAAAACTCTCCCGCTAATTCCCACCTGTCTCGATGCCAGCTGTTTAAATGCTCAGCCCGAAGTACATGGCTAGGCCGCGCAACCCTTCCGGACCCGTGCTACTCGTCGAAGACAGCGCCTCTCCCCTCTCCTGCACCAGGCGCACTGGGTTTCCCGGCTCCCGGTTGGGGCGACGCGGTACCCAGCCTTGGTGCGGCAAGTGCGCCAGCTCGTCTGCTCGCGGCATGCGAGCATAATTAGAGAAGGTTATGGTTTGCCCATCGCGGCTAGCCTGAGTGATCCCCTGGTAGATGCCCACCACACCCGGCTGCCCCGGCACGGAGACTGCTCCACCGCTGTCCCCTGGCGCCAACGCCACGTCCACAACGTAGTTCATTCCTGGGAAGAGCCCCGGGCCACGCACCGCGGTGCCACACTGGCGCTCGGTAGCCTGCCCGTCGAAGCACACCGTTGATCCCTCACCAGGCACGGGTGCCATTCCATCTCCGGTGAGCGGGTTTCCCGCAGAGTAGGTCCCACCGGCAAACTGGATATAAGCCAGGTCATGCCCCGCCGCACCCGAGGGCTTGAACCAGCGCAGTGTACCTACGTGCTGACCTGCGTCGTTATACATCTGCTCGCCATTGAGACCGCAGTGCGCCGAGGTCCATGCCCGAGTGGCCTCAACATAGCCGATGCTGCACAGAGAACCATCGGAGGCGACAATCTTTTGGCCTTGGGTAACCGGCACGCCCTCGCCAGCCATTGCGGGGGCAGCAAACCCAATGGCCAGCGAGCACGCGCCCACGACAGAAGCCAGGCCAGACAGAAGGCGCGAAGAACGGTGCTGAAGAGACTTTTTCATCATTTCCCTACTCTAGCGCTTTTCACATATGAATCACCTTTCACTTCGTGCACAGCCATCAGGGTGGGGCACCCTCACCCACCCCCACTATTGAAAACATAGTGAAAATTCGCTTTACTGTAACTATCAGCTACTGAAAATGGAGTGAAAACCCCCGATTCTTTGAGGAGGAATCATGACCCACACCATCCACGACGAGCACACGCACACCCACGGCGAGGGCTGCGGCCACGTTGCCTTCCCGCACGACGATCACACTGACTACCTGCACGACGGTCACATCCACCGTGAGCACGAGGGCCACTGGGACGAGTGCGAGACGTCCGAGCACCACATTCACGAGGACCACGATCACGAGCACGGCGAGGGCTGCGGTCACGTCGCCATCCCGCACGGCGATCACGTGGACTACTTGCACGATGGCCACCGCCACGCAGCCCACGACGGTCACTGGGACTGCCACTAAGGCTCCTCGTGCTAGCACAGACTCGCTAGCACAGACTTTTGCTGCCCGCCTACTCGGTGTTCTGCACTGAGGGTTGGGCAGCTTTCCCCGTTTTCCCCCACCATATGGCTAGGCGGGCGTTAGTGTGGGGTCATGACTTCCCCGCAGACCCCTTCCTCCGCACGCCGATTCCTCACGGCATTGACCGCCGTAGCCGCCACGGGTCTACTCGCGGCTGGTTGCTCCTCCACCACCACCGAGACCGCCGCCCCAGACACGGCCCCGGCCACCTCTG